>JAQGIE010000236.1 GCA_028291365.1 Rhodospirillales bacterium | reverse complement strand
GCCCCACAACGTACCGCCGGGGCCGCTGATCACCTCGATGCGCGCGACGTCGTCGAGCATGACGTTGCGCTCGTCCCAGAACACGCCCGAATGCAGCGATGAATAGATGCTGCGCCCGTCGATCAGCACCAGCAGCTTGTTCGACACGAAGGTCGACTGGAATCCGCGCGAGCTGATCGCGTATTGCGAGCCGTCGCCGCGCCCGACTTCGAGGTTGGGGGCGAGGCGCAGCGCTTCGGGCAGTGCGATGGCGCCCGAGCGGCGAATTTCGTCGGATCCGATGACGTAGATCGAGGCCGGGGCGAGGGCCATCGGCTCGGCCCGCTTCGAGACCGAGGTGACCCGCACGTCGCCCAGCTCTTCGAGCGACATGCGGCTGAGATCGGCGAAGTCCGACGTGTCGGTCGCGGCCGC
The DNA here is from genome assembly GCA_028291365.1 of Rhodospirillales bacterium. Classification (GTDB taxonomy): domain Bacteria; phylum Pseudomonadota; class Alphaproteobacteria; order BOG-932; family Roseiterribacteraceae; genus Roseiterribacter. The sequence continues at coordinate 21,270 of JAQGIE010000236.1, read as the reverse complement.
CGGTCCCGCCAACAGAGCGGCCAGCGAGGCCGCTGCGATCCAGCGCATCGAATCGCGACCGCACGCGCCTTCAACTCGCCTGCGCTTCATCCCATCCAGTCCTGATTGCCGAAACGGGGCGTTTGAATCGCCACTTTTTCTCTCCGAGCCGCGAACATGGCCGGCCGCCGGGCGCCTGTAAATGAGCCGCACCAAGGGCCTAGCGGCGGATCTTACTGCGTCCGCAGGCCGGCTTTGCTTTTCCGCGCCGCCTCGCTACCACCACGGCCCATGTCCGGCACGGCTCGATTCATCCTCTTCGGCGGCTTTCTGCTCGGCGGCGCCGCGATCGTCGGCCTGATCGCCTGGACTGGCGCGCGCGAGGTCGCAACCGCGCTGGCGCGCGGCGGCAGCGCCTTGCCCTGGCTGATTCTGGTTCATGGCGGGCAGATCCTGGCCTGCGCTGTCGCCTGGCGCGCCGCCACGACCGGTGCCGAGTCGGCGCCGTCGCTGCTTCGCTTCGCGCGGCTGCGCTGGATTCGCGAAGCGGTCGAATTGCTGCCGGTGATGCAGATCGGCGGCATCGTCGCGGCCGGACGCATGCTGGCCCTTAGCGGGCGTAAAGGGGCCGGCCTCGGCGCCACCGTCGCCGCGGCCTCGACCATCGTCGACGTCACCGCCGAAGTCGTGGCCCAGGCCGTGTTCACCTTGCTCGGCCTGGCGCTGCTGGTCGGGCGTCTCGGCGATACGCCGGTGACCAACGCCGCCGCGGTGGGCGCGGTGCTGGTGATCGCCGCCAGCATCGCCTTCGTGGTGGCGCAGCGTCGCGGCCTGAAACCGCTCGAGCGCATGTTCGATGCGCTGGCACAGCGTATCGGCTGGGGCGACGAGGCGCGGTTGGGCGGCACGCAGGAAGCGGTGCGCCGCGCCCATGCCGACATCGGCGCGATGGTGGTCGCAGTGGCGGGGCACTTCGTGGCCTGGTCGCTGGGCATGTTCGAAGTCTGGGCGGTGGCGCAAGCGCTCGGATTCGATCTGGCGCTGCTCGACGCGCTGCTGATCGAAAGCCTGCTGCAAGCGGTGAAGAGCTGCGCCTTTCTTGTGCCCGGCGCGCTGGGCGTGCAGGAAGGGGCGCTGGTGGCCTTGTTCGCGCTGTTCGGCCTGCCGGCCGACGCGGCGCTGGCGCTGTCGCTGCTCAAGCGGGCGCGCGATGTGATCTATGGCGTGCCCGGGCTGATCGCCTGGCAACTCGACGAAGGGCGGCGCCTGCTGGCGCGCGGACGGACCTGACCCATGGCGTTGCTATTCGATCTGTTCGGCTTCCTTGAAGTCGTGGTGCGGTTTGCGTCGCTGATCGGCCAGGCCTTTGCGGTCGGCGGCGTCGTGTTCGTGCTGCTGCTGATCCGGCCCGCAGCCCGGCGGCCCGAAGGCGCCGCGTTGCTCGACCGCGCGCTGCGGCTGGTGCGCATCAGCGCCGCGACGCTGGTCGTGTCGGTGGCGATCGATCTGTGGATGAAGCTGGTCATGCTCGAGGCGGTGAACGGCGTGCCGTTCATCGACGGCATCGGCGCCGGTTTCGCGCGCGGCCTGTCGGTGCGTCTCGCTGCCGCCATCCTGCTGCTGCTGTTCGCACGCGCGCCGTTCGGTCTTGCACGCGCGATCGGTGCGTCGGTCGCGGCAACCGCGCTGATCCTGGGCGCGGCGGCGACCAGCCACGCCGTGTCCCGTCCCGACGGGCGTGATCTGCTGATCGTCGCCAACGCGCTGCATCAGGCGGCGGCCTGCGTCTGGATCGGCGGCATTCCCTATCTGCTGATGGCGCTCAAAGGCGCCACCGCCGCCGATGCGCGCTATTACGGGCGCGGCGCGTCGGTGCTGTCGATGATCGGCGTCGCCGGTTTGATCTTTGCCGGCACGGCGATGGCGCTGACCTATGTCGGTTCGTGGTCGGGCTTCTACGGCCATGCCTACGGGCTGATGCTGGGCACCAAGCTGTGTTTCTTCATCGGGCTGCTGGGGCTCGGCGCGTTCAACTACCGCACCGTCGAGCGCCTGCGCCGCGATCCCGCGACGCCGACCAACCGACTGGTCGCGCGCGCCCAGGCCGAAATCGGCATCGGCATCACTATCTTCGCCGTCGCCGCGTCGCTGACGTCGATCGCGCCCGCCATCGATCAGCCCGGCGAACACGTGCCGCTGTCGGCGATCGTCGAGCGGCTGACCCCGCAGGCACCGGGACTGACCAGCCCCGATCACGACGATCTCGCCATTCCGATGCTGCAGGCGCAGCTCGACGCGTCGCGTTCGGCCGAGGACACCAGCGACAAACCCAAGGCCTTCGTCTGCGGCTCGGGCGACCTGCCGCCGATCAACGCCGCCGACATTGCGTGGTCGGAATACAACCATCACTGGGCCGGCCTGTTCGTGCTGCTGATCGGCCTGATGGCGGTGCTGGAGCGAACCGGCCGCGCGTCCTGGGCGCGATGGTGGCCGCTGGTGTTCATCGGGCTGGCCGCGTTTCTGTTCGTGCGATCCGATCCCGAAGCCTGGCCGTTGGGCCAGATCGGTTTCTGGGAGTCGATGCGCGACGCGGGCGTGTTCCAGCATCGTCTGGTGGTGCTGCTGGTCGTCGCGTTCGCGGTGTTCGAGACGATGGTGCGCACCGGCCGCATCAAAAATCCGCGCGCCGCCTATGTATTCCCGATCCTGATCGCGATCGGCGGCGGCCTGCTGCTGCTGCATTCGCATCCGCTGTCGGACGTGAAGTCGTCGTTCCTGATTGAGATGACCCATTCGCCCATGGCGGTGCTGGGCGTCGCGGCGGGCTGGGCGCGCTTTCTCGAACTGCGCACCAAAAGCGCGACGGCGGCGTGGACCTGGCCGGTCTGCTTCGTGCTGATCGGGCTGGTGCTGCTGGATTACCGGGAAGCGTGATTCACAAGTATGACGAACCACCAAGTCACCAAGGACACCAAGGGACACCAAGATGCTTCCCGTGCGCGGAGCGCGCACCTGATCCTGCGGAACTCCGTTGTTGAGGCGCGCTGCGCGCGCGGGGAAATTCCCTTGGTGCTTCTTGGTGTCCTTGGTGCCTTGGTGGTGAACGGGATTTCCTCGTGACTCGCATGTTGGTCACCGGCGCGACCGGGTTCGTCGGCGCTGCGGTGGCGCGGGCCCTGCTGGCGCAAGGCCATCAGGTTCGCACGCTGGCGCGCGCCAATTCGGACCGGCGAAATCTCGACGGACTGAAGGTCGAGATCGCGACCGGCGATCTGCTCGACCACGCGTCGTTCGCTCCGGCACTCGACGGTTGCGAGGGCCTGTTCCATGTCGCGGCCGATTACCGGCTGTGGATTCCCGATCCGGGGCGCATGTACGCGATCAATGTCGAGGGCACGCGCGGCTTGATGCTGGCGGCGCTCGACGCGGGCGTGAAGCGCATCGTGCATACGAGCTCGGTCGCGACCTTGGGCATCACCAACGACGGCACGCCGGCCGATGAAACCACGCCGAGCTCGATCGACACGATGGTCGGCGCCTACAAGCGGACCAAGTTTCTCGGCGAAGAAGCGGTGCGCGAACTGGTGCAAAGCCGTTCGCTGCCGGCGGTGATCGTCAACCCGTCGACGCCGATCGGTCCGCGCGACGTCAAGCCGACGCCGACCGGCCGCGTCATCGTCGAAGCGGCGCGCGGGCGCATCCCGGTCTATGTCGAGACCGGTCTCAATCTTGTCCATGTCGACGACGTTGCCGCCGGTCAACTTGCCGCCTATGCGCAAGGCCGTGTCGGTGAACGCTACGTGCTGGGCGGCGAAGACTGGTCGCTGCAGCGCCTGCTGACCGAGATCGCCGCGATGACCGGCAAGCGTCGCCCGCTGGGCAGGCTGCCGCGCGCGCCGTTGCTGCCGATCGCGGCGCTGCTCGAAAAGGTGGCGCGCGTCACCGGCACCGAGCCGCGCTTCACCCAGGACGAGATCCGGATGGCGGCGAAGAAGATGTATTTCTCCTCCGCCAAAGCACGGCGAGAACTCGGCTACGCGCCGAGGCCGGCGCAGGACGCGATCCGCGATGCGCTCGCCTGGTTCAACGCCAACGGGTATCTCGCGTGATCTGGCTGGCGCTCCTGTCGCTGCTGGTCTGGCTCTATCTGTTGTTCGCGCGCGGTGATTTCTGGCGCGTTCCGGCCGATGTGCCACCGCCGCCGCGCCTCGAGTGGCCGGACGTGATCGCGGTCATTCCCGCGCGCAACGAGGAGGAGGGCGTCGCGGCGATGCTGCGCTCGTTGCTGGCGCAGCGTTACGGCGGCGCGTTCCGCATCGTCGTGGTCGACGATCGCAGCGAGGATTCGACCGGCGCGATCGTGCGCGCCGCGGCCGCGGAACGTCCGGTGCGCATCGAACTGGTTTCCGGCACGCCGCGTCCCGATGGCTGGAGCGGTAAATTGTGGGCGGTGAGCCAGGGGCTGGCGCGTGCTGCGGAACTGGCGCCCGCCGCGCGCTATGTCTGGCTCACCGACGCCGACATCGAACATTCGCCCGGCGAACTCGCCGAACTGGTCGCGCGCGCCGAACGCGACCAGCTCGACCTGACGTCCTTCATGGTACGGCTGCGCTGCGTCGAGCCGGTCGAGCGCTGGCTGGTTCCGGCCTTCATCTTCTTCTTCCGCAAACTCTACCCGTTCGCCTGGGCCAACGATCCGCACCGCGCGACGGCGGCGGCCGCAGGCGGTTCGATGCTGCTGCGCCGGAGCGCGCTCGAACGGATCGGCGGCATTGAGTCGCTGCGCGGCGCGCTGATCGACGACTGCACCCTGGCCGAGCGCGTGAAAGGGACCGGCGGGCGGATCTGGCTCGGGCTCGCGCGGCACACAAGCTCGCTGCGCTCCTACGCCAAGCTCGAGGATGTCTGGAACATGGTGGCGCGCACCGCCGATGCGCAGCTCCGCCATTCGCTGCTGCTGCTGGCCGGGACGGTGGCGGGGATGGCCTTGCTCTATCTGCTGCCGCCGATCGCCACCCTGGCCGCGGGAGGCTGGACGCAGCTCCTGGCAGCTTGCGCCTGGCTGGCTATGACCGTGGCCTATCTGCCCATGCTGCGCTTCTACAATGTACCGCTGTGGTGGGCGCCGCTGGCCTTGCCTGCGGCAGCGCTGATCTATGTTGGAGCCACGCTCGACTCGGCCTGGCGTCACCGCACCGGCCGGGGCGGGCAGTGGAAGGGCCGGACGCATGGCCCATCCGCGTCTTCAAACACTTGAGCCGGGCTTGTGATTCGAGCGATTGTGCGCCGGTTTAATGGACTTCGCTGCGACGCGAGATGACACCCTCTTCTTCTGCTGCCCTGGCCCGACGTGCGACCCCGGTCGACGAGCTCGGCCGCGCCATTGCGCGCGGCGCGAGTTCCGTCGGTGAGGCGCAGCGCGATGACGGACATTGGGTCTATCCGCTCGAGGCCGACGCCACGATCCCGGCCGAATATGTGCTGCTCAAGCACTTCATCGGTGAGGTCGATCGCGCCGTCGAAGCCAAGCTGGCGCCGTATCTGCGCGCCACCCAGGGCGATCACGGCGGCTGGCCGCTGTGGCATGGCGGGCCGCTCGACATCAGCTGCAGCGTCAAAGCCTATTTCGCGCTGAAGGCGATCGGGGACTCGCCCGACGCGCCGCACATGGCGAAAGCGCGCGCCGCGATCCTCGCCGCCGGCGGCGCCGAGCGCGCCAACGTCTTCACCCGCATCCTGCTCGCGATGTTCGGGCAGGTGCCGTGGCACGCCGTGCCGACCATGCCGGTGGAGATCATGAATCTCCCGCGCTGGTTCCCGTTCCATCTCGACAAGGTCTCGTACTGGTCGCGCACCGTGATCGTGCCGCTGCTGGTGATCATGGCGTCGAAGCCGCGGCCGGTGGATTCGTGCGAGCTCAGCCTGCGCGAACTGTTCCGCGACGATCCCGCGACGATCCGCAACTGGCTGAAGCCGGCCAGCCCGACCTTGCTCGGCAACGGTTTCATGTGGCTCGACTGGGTGGTGCGCCGGGTCGAGCCGCTGTTCCCCGCCAGCGGCCGCAAACGCGCCATCGAACGCGCGGTGAAGTTCGTCGACGAACGCCTCAACGGCGAAGACGGGCTGGGCGCCATCTATCCGGCGATGGCCAACGCGGTGGTGATGTATCGCTGCGTCGGTGCCGCCGAAGACGATCCGCGTCTCCTGACGGCCAAGGGCGCGATCGAAAAACTGGTGGCGTTCGACGGGGTCGAGCAACCGTTCGTGCAGCCCTGCCTGTCGCCGGTCTGGGACACGGGCCTGGCGGCGCACGCGATGCTTGAAAGCGAAGACGCCGACTCCATCCGGCGCGCGCGGGCCGGGCTCGACTGGCTGGTGTCGCGGCAGGTCCTCGACGTGATGGGCGACTGGGCCGTGCAGCGCCCGCGTGTGCGTCCGGGCGGCTGGGCCTTCCAGTACGCCAATCCGCATTATCCCGACGTCGACGACACGGCGGTGGTGGCGATGGCGATGCATCGCGCCGATCCCAACAAATATGCGCTGCCGATCGCGCGCGCGGCGGAATGGATCCGCGGCATTCAGAGCGGTGACGGCGGCTGGGGCGCGTTCGACGCCGACAATGATCACTACGAGCTCAATCACATTCCGTTCGCCGATCACGGTGCGCTGCTCGATCCTTCGACCGCCGACGTGACGGCGCGCTGCATCAGCTTCCTGGCGCAGCTCGGTCACGGGATGGAAGATGCGGCGGTGGCGCGCGCGGTGCAGCATCTGCGCAACGAGCAGGAAGAAGACGGTTCCTGGTTCGGCCGCTGGGGTTCGAACTATGTCTACGGCACCTGGTCGGTGCTGTGCGCGCTCAACAAGGCCGGCGTGCCGGCAGACGATGTCTGCATGCGCAAGGCGGTTGACTGGCTGGTCGCGTGCCAGCGCCCCGACGGCGGCTGGGGCGAAGACGGGCACTCTTATTATGACGGCCATCCGACCGGCGCGGCCGCCGCCTCGACCGCATCGCAGACCGCCTGGGCGGTGCTCGGCCTGATGGCGGCGGGCGAGATCGATCATGCCGCCGTCGCGCGCGGCGTCGACTATCTCATCGACACGCAGAACGATGCCGGCGGCTGGGACGAGCGCCATTATACCGCCGTCGGTTTCCCGCGCGTCTTCTATCTGCGCTACCACGGCTACGCGGCTTATTTCCCGCTCTGGGCGCTGGCCCGTTATCGCAGCCTGCAGCGCACCAACTCGCGCACACCCGCCTACGGCATGTGACGCGCAGTGCGCGTCGGGGTCGTCGTCGGACTTGAAGCTGAAGCTCGTTTGGCCCGACGCTTCGCGCGCGACGTCATCGCCGCGCCGGGTGACAACGCACTGCAAGCGGCCGAGCAACTCGCCGCGCGCGGTTGCGACCTTCTGCTGAGTTTCGGCATCGCCGGCGCGCTGATCGAGAGCTTGCGTCCCGGCGATCTCGTCGTGGCCACCGAAGTTGCCAACGAGCGCGGCCGCTTCGCTGCCGCGCAATCAATGCAGGTCAACGTACCGCATCGGAAAGGCGCCGTGTTCGGCGCCGACCAGGCGGTGGTGCGCGCCGAGGACAAGAAGCGCCTGGCGCTGGCCAGCCAGTGCATCGCGGTCGATCTCGAAAGCGGCCATGTCGCGACCGTCGCCAACCGGCGCGGGCGCCGCTTCGCGGTGCTGCGCGCCATCGCCGATCCGGCTTGGCGCGACATTCCGCCGGCGGCGCTGGTCGGGCTGGATGCCGACGGTCGGACGCGTCCGGGCGCGGTGATCGGGGCGCTGCTGCGCGATCCGATGCAGCTCGGCGGCGTCATCCGGCTCGCCTTCGACGCGCGCGCGGCAATGGAACGGCTGTCGCTGCTGGCCGACCGGATCCGGATTGCATAATTCCCCGCGAACGCGGGGATCCAGGCGGTGGCGCTTGGAATTTCAGCAGCACCCTCGCGGATGCATCTGGATCCCAGCTTTCGCTGGGACGACGAGGGTGTTCGTCATCCCCCGGATCAAGTCCGGGGCAGGCTCCGCGAAAGCGGGGATCCAGGTGGTGGCGCTTGGAATTGCTGCAGCACCCTCGCGGATGCTCCTGGATCCCCGCTTTCGCGGGGAATGGGAGTTACGCGATCTCGCGTTCCTGGTTGGCGGGCTTCTCGTGTTTCAGCTTGGCCATCGCCTGCTGCACATGCGCCGAGAAGACGAACTTGGCCGGCCGCGCCTTGTCGAGCGGGATGTCGGCCTTCATCGGGCTTTGCGTGTCGATGCCGCGCATCTGCAGCAGCGCCAGCTTCAGCGGGTTGCGCAGCGCGTCCTTGGCCGCGGTGCCTTCGAAGCCCGAATGCACCATGCAGTTCGAGCATTTCTCGTAGTTGCCGACGCCGTAGGAATCCCAGTCGGTGGTTTCCATCAGCTCGGTGAAGGTCTTGGCGTAGCCTTCGCCGAGCAGGTAGCACGGGCGCTGCCAGCCGAAATAATTGCGGCACGGCATCGCCCACGGCGTGCACTCGTACACGGTGTTGCCGGCGAGGAAGTCGAGGAACAGCGTCGACTGGCTGAACTGCCAGTTCTTGCCGCCGTTGCCGCGCTTGAAGATCTCGCGGAACAGCGTCTTGGTCTTGGTGCGGTTCAGGAAATGCTGCTGGTCGGGCGCGCGCTCGTAGGCGTAGCCGGGCGAGACGGTGATGCCGTCGATGCCGATCTTGGTCACGTCGTCGAAGAAATGCGCGATCGCTTCGGGATCGGCATTGTCGAACAGCGTGCAGTTGATGTTGACGCGGAAGCCGCGTTCCTTCGCCAGCTTGATCGCGGCGACGGCCTTCACATAGACGCCGTCCTGGCACACCGACTTGTCGTGGTGATGCTCGTCACCGTCGAGGTGAACGGTCCAGGTGAAGTAGGGCGACGGCTTGTACTGGTCGAGCTTCTTTTCCATCAGCAGCGCGTTGGTGCAGAGATACACGAACTTGCCGCGCTGGATGATCTTCTCGACGATCTCGGGCAGTTCCTTGTGCAGCAGCGGTTCGCCGCCCGCGATGGTGACGACGGGCGCGCCGCATTCATCGACCGCTTCGAGACACTGCTCGACCGACAGGCGCTGATTCAGGATCTCGGCCGGATAGTCGATCTTGCCGCAGCCGGCGCACGCCAGATTGCAGCGGAACAACGGCTCCAGCATCAGCACCAGCGGATATTTCTCACGCCGCGTCAGCTGCTGCTTGAGAACGTAGGCGCCGATCTTGGCGGTCTGAAGAAGAGGAATGCCCATCTGTACTCTCGAAGTAGGGTCAGGCCGCCAGAAATCAGGCGGTCGCGGCGCGCGGCTCGACGAGCTGCGGCGGCAGGCGGAAACGGATATTCTCGTCGACGCCGGGCAGGATCTCGACCTGCGTGTCGGCGATGCGCTTCAGCGCGTCGAGCAACTCAAGCACCAGCACTTCGGGCGCCGACGCGCCGGCGGTGACGCCGACCGCGTTCTTGCCCACGACCCAGCTCGGATCGAGCGCTTCGGCATTCTCGATCAGGTAGCTCGGCACGCCGAGCTCGGCGCCGATCTCGCGCAGGCGATTCGAATTCGAGCTGTTGGGTGAACCGACCACCAGCAGCACGTCGACTTCGCGCGCCAGCTTGCGCACAGCAGCCTGACGGTTCTGCGTCGCGTAGCAGATGTCTTTGGTGTTCGGTCCCACGATGGCAGGGAACTTGGCTTTCAAAGCGTCGATGACAACCTTGGTGTCGTCGACCGACAAAGTCGTCTGGGTCACGTACGACACGCGCTCGGGATCCGAGACCTGGAGCGCGGTGACTTCCTCGACCGTCGAGACGAGATGCACTTCGCCCTGGATGCGGCCGAGCGTGCCTTCGACTTCGGGATGACCGTCATGGCCGATCAGGATCACGCTGCGTCCATCGCCTGCATAGCGGCGACCTTCGGCGTGGACCTTCGAGACCAGCGGGCAGGTGGCGTCGATCACGGGCAGGCCGCGTTCGGCCGCTTCATCCTCGACCGCGTCGCTGACGCCGTGGGCGCTGAAGATCGTCACGCTGCCGGGCGGGATCTCGTGCAGCTCGTCGACGAAGCGCGCGCCCTTGGCGCGCAGCCGTTCGACCACGTGCTGATTGTGCACGATCTCGTGCCGGACATAGACCGGCGGTCCGTACCGTTCGAGCGCACGCTCGACGATCTCGATCGCGCGCTCGACGCCGGCGCAAAAACCCCGTGGCTGTGCCAATACGACCCGCATACGCACCGTCCTGAATCCGACGTGGTGTCGGAAAGGACGCACCATACCTAGGGCCCCCTGTCCGAGGCTAGGGTAGAGCGCCCCGCGCCCTTGTCCTGCCTGGCTTGCAGGATCAGTGTCGCTGGCCGAACGGCGCGGGTTTTAGCCCGCATGCCGCTGAATGCGTTGAGCAAGATACCGGGAGGACAGCATGTCAGGTTGGACGATGTTGGCGAGCAGGGCGGGCGCATGTGCCGCACTCGTGCTGTTCGCAGCCGTTTCGCTGTGGCCGGCAGCTGGCCGGGCCCAGGCTGATTCGCCCCCGGCCAGGAAGGTCACCCAGTTCCATGACGGGCTGCTCGAGGTCATGAAGCAGGCCAAGCAGCTCGGATTTGAGGGCCGTGCCAAGAAGCTCGAACCGCTGCTCGACAAGACGTTCGACCTGCCGCTGATGGCGCGTCTGGCGGTCGGGCCGCAATGGTCGAGCCTCACGCCCGAGCAGCAGAAGAAGATCAGCGACGCGTTCCGCCGTCTGTCGATCGCGACCTTCGCGAGCCGCTTCGACGGCTACGAGCCGGGGCAGCATTTCGAGACGCTGGGACAATCGCCGGTTGAAGGCTCCAACGACGTCACCGTCGACACGCAGCTGGTGCAGCCCAACGACAAGCCGGTGAAGCTGTCCTATCGCATGCGGCCGAGCGGTTCCGACTGGAAGGCGATCGACGTCTATCTCGACAGCGCGATCAGCGAACTCGCCACGCGCCGCTCGGAATTCTCGGGCGTGCTGCGTTCGGGTGGCCCCGACGCGCTGTTGCAGACGCTGGAAAAGAAAATCGCCGAACAGCGGACCTGATCGACTCATCCCCGCAGGCGGGGACCCAGCTCGATGAAAAAGGGCGGCGCTTACAATTGAGCGCCGCCCTTCTTTTTGGTCCTCGATCCCCGTTTCGCGGGGATGACGAACTTGCAATCAGCGCTGCGGACGTGCCCCGCGCTGGTTGTTCTTTTGCGACGGGGCCGTCGGCGACTGTTCGGTGCCGTAGTCGGGAATCGTCGCCGTGCCGCCGCTCGATTCGGCGCTGCCAGGATCGTCGTAAAATCCGCGTTCCGCTTGTGGTTTGCTCGCCACGCCGGCCTTGAACAGCTGATCGCGGCGATATTGCCGCGTCACGCTGCGCAGCTGCGCATAGAAGTCGATCGACGTCTTCTCGAGATTGGTCAGCTCTTCATCCGACTGTTCGCGGCGGTCGATGCCGCTGAGGATGGTGCGGCCGATTCCCTCCTCGGTGGTGAGCTTGAAGCTCACGGGATCGCCGAAACCGTCGACGCCCTGGCCGATCGCGTCGCGCACGTTCGACGGGCCGAACAGCGGGATCACCACATACGGACCTTCGTCGAATCCGACATTGGCCAGCGTCGCGCCGAAATCACCCGCGATCGGCCGCTCGAGTCCGGCTTTCTTGGCCGGGTCGGCAAATCCCAGGAAGCCCATCGTCGTGTTCATCACGAAGCGGCCCATGCTGGTGGCGAAGCCGTCGAACTTGCCCTGCAGCAGCTTGTTCGCGGCGACCAGCGGCTCGCCCATATTGTTCAGGAAGTTGCGCACCGCGAAGCGGCCGTCTTCGGGCACTTCGCGATACGCCATCGCGACCGGCCGCAACACGTTGCGGTCGGCGGCCTGGTTGAACGAGAAGATGGCGCGGTTGGTCGGCTCGAACGGGTCGTGAGCCGCTTCAGCCGCAGCACGTTGGCCCGGATCGGCCGGCGAGGTGGCGCAGCCGGCCAACAGGGCCAGCAGCGGCAGCACCGCCGTCAGGGAGCGTGGGGTACGAACCAGATCCAACATTCAGGTCTCCGCGGAAAGCGCGAGGAATTTGTGCCAGCTCGACCCTGCCATCAATCCTCGACCTGCGCAGGGCGGCACGGCACAAACGCCTGGTGACGACGATCTTCACCTGGCTGGGTGTGATTAGCTGCCTGCTCGGCGGTGCGGGCGCGCTTTATCAACTCGTCGTGCTGGCCGAGACACATCGCTTTTTTCGGACACGGCCGCGCCCGCCCACCCGCACCGAGCCGGTGACGGTGCTGATGCCGCTCTACGGCGACGAGCCCGGCCTGGCCGCCAATCTGCGCGCCGTGCTGGATCAGGACTGGCCCCGGCTGCAACTCGTCTGCGGCGTGCAACGCGCTGACGATCCAGCGATTTCCGTCGTTCGTGAGATTCAGCGTGAGCGGCCCGATGCCGATCTGGTGCTGGTCGTCGACGCGCGCCGCCACGGCAGCAACGCCAAAGTTTCGAACCTCGCCAACATGCTGCCGTCGGCGCGGCACGCGCAGCTCGTGCTGGTCGACAGCGACATGCGTCCGCGACGCGACTGGCTGCGCGCGGTGCAGGGCGAGCTCGAAGCGACTCAAAACGGCGTCGTGACCTGCCTCTATGCCGGTCGCCCGCGTTCGCGCGTCATCTGGTCGCGCCTCGGTGCGCAGGCGATCGACCACGGATTTTTTCCCTCGGCGCTGCTCGGCTGGCGACTCGGCAAGCGCGGCTGTTTCGGCGCCACCATCGCGCTGTCGCGCGCGACTCTCGATCGAATTGGGGGATTCGCGCGCGTCCAGGATGAACTGGCCGACGATTATGCGCTGGGTGCCGCGGTGGTGGCCGAAAACGGCGGTGATCGCGAGGCGTTGCGACTGGCCCCGCATCTGATCGACACCGGCGTGAACGAGCCGGATTTTCGCCGTCTCTGGGCGCACGAGCTGCGCTGGGGCCGAACCATCCGCACGCTCGACCCTGCCGGCTATGCCGGGTCGGGGATCACCTACGCGGTGCCGTGGGCCTTGTTCGGCGCAATCTGGCTGGGCTTTTCGCCGGTGTCGTGCGCGGTGCTGGCTTGCACGTTGCTGGCCAGGCTCGCGCTGGTCTGGCGTGTCGATCGGGGACTATCTTCGCGCCCGACTCCGGTCCATCTCGTGTTGCTTCGCGATGCCCTGTCGGTGGCGGCGTGGATGGGTGTTCATTGCGGGCGGGACGTCGCCTGGCGCGACCACGCTTTCCGCGTCGAACGAGATGGCCGCCTGCGCGATCGCGATCGCGCCTCGGAGTAGGGCCGCGCGACGTTGATCGCGCGCAAGAGTTTACGACGATGCGCGAGCTGGATCGCGCCTACGTAGGACGATGACGATGATGCGCACTCTGTTTCTCCAGGGCCCTTCCTTCGACGGCTATGACGGCGGCGCCGGGGCGCGTTACCAGATGAAGCGCGAAGTGCGGTCCTTCTGGTACCCAACCTGGCTGGCGCAGCCGGCCGCGATGGTCCCGGACTCCAAGCTGATCGACGCGCCCGCGCACGGGCTCAGCTGGGAGGACATCGCGCACGAGGCCGACGAACGCGACCTTGCGATCCTGCACACTTCGACTCCGTCCTTCCGCCAGGATGTGCGCACGGCCGAGTTGTTGAAGCAGCGCAATCCCAAGATCGTCGTCGGCATGATCGGCGCCAAGGTCGCGGTCGAGGCCGAGAAGTCGCTCGCCGCGTCGAGCGCGATCGATTTCGTCGCGCGCAACGAATTCGATTTCACCATCAAGGAAGTCGCCGACGGCAAGCCGTTGGCCGAGGTGCAGGGCATCTCGTACCGCGCCGCGGACGGTTCCATCGTCCACAACCCGGATCGGGTGGTCCTCGAGGACATGGACCAGCTGCCGATGGTGGCGCCGATCTACAAGCGCGACCTCGTCATCGAGAAGTATTTCGGCGGCTACCTGAAGCACCCCTATGTCAGCTTCTACACCGGCCGCGGCTGCAAGAGCCGCTGCACCTTCTGCCTGTGGCCGCAGACGGTGGGCGGGCACAACTACCGCACCCGCTCGATCGGCCACGTGATCGAAGAAGTGAAATACATCCAGCGCGAAATGCCGGAGGTGAAGGAGATCTTCTTCGACGACGACACGCTGACCGACAACCTGCCGCGCGTCGAGGCGTTGGCGGTCGAACTGGGCAAGCTGGGCGTGACCTGGTCGTGCAACGCCAAGGCGAACGTGCCGCGCCGCACGCTCGAAGTGCTGAAGCAGAACGGGCTGCGGCTGCTGCTGGTCGGCTACGAGAGCGGCAACCAGAAGATCCTGCATAACATCAAGAAGGGTCTGCTGGTCGACGTCGCGCGGCAGTTTACCAAGGACTGCCACGAGCTGGGCATCGTCATCCACGGCACCTTCATCCTCGGTCTGCCGGGCGAGACGCTGGAGACGATCGAAGAGACGATCCGCTTCGCCAAGGACATCAACCCGCACACGATTCAGGTGTCGCTGGCGGCGCCCTATCCGGGCACGTTCCTCTATCGCCAGGCGACCGAGAATGGCTGGTTCGACGGCACCGATCACCTGCTGACCGACGACGGCACGCAGATCGCGCAGTTGAGCTATCCGCACCTGCCGGCGGCGGTGATCTTCGACAAGGTCGAAGAGTTCTACAAACGCTTCTACTTCCGGCCGCGCAAGATCGGCGCCATCGTCGGCGAGATGCTGCGCGACTACGACATGCTGAAGCGGCGCCTGCGCGAAGGCGTCGAGTTCTTCCACTTCCTGCGCGCGCGCAAGCAGGAAGCGTAATTCAGCCGCGAAGGCCGGGATCCACGCTGGCCCAGCAACCGTCACGATGAGAGATGAATGGATCCCCGCTGCCGCGGGGAATAGGCGCCTCATCGTCACGGCCGATGATTTCGGCAACACGCTCGCCGTCAACGAGGCGGTCGAGCGGGCGCATCGCGACGGGATTCTCACCTGTGCCAGCCTGATGGTGGCGGCGCCGTTCAGCGCCGACGCGGTCGAACGCGCCAAGCGCACGCCGTCGCTGAAAGTCGGCTTGCACCTGGTGCTGCGCGACGGCGTGCCGGCCTTGCCGCCCGCCGAGATTCCCGATCTGGTCGACGACGAGGGGCGGTTCCGCGACGGCGAATTCTCCACCGGCCTGGCCTGGTTCCTGCTGCCGCGCGTGCGCCGCCAGCTGGCGGCCGAAATCGAAGCGCAGTTCCGCGCCTTTGCCGCGACCGGCCTCGCGCTCGATCACGTCAACGCGCACAAGCACGCGCATGTCCATCCGACCGCTGCGTCCCTGATTTTGTCGATCGGCAAGCGCTACGGCATGCGCGCGCTACGCGTGCCCGACGAGCCCGCCGATTTCGTCGCCTCGCTCGAACACAAGCGCGCGCCGTTGGTGGCGCGTCTGCTGGCACCGTGGATGAAGCTGCTGCGCCGCAAGGTGCAGCGCGCCGGCATCGTCACCGCCGATCGCGTCGTCGGCCTCGCCTGGACCGGTTACGTCACCGAAGAGCGCGTGTGCCGGCTGCTGGCCGCGCTGCCGCCGGGCACGACCGAGCTCTATGCCCATCCGGGCGCCGACTATCACGGGCGCGGCGATCTCGAATTTGCGGCGCTGATTTCGCCATCCGTGATCGAAGCTGCGCGCGGGATTGAGCGCATCGGGTTTTCCGATCTTCGCTAGCAGACGATCGAAAATCCTGCCGCAGCCGCGCTGGCATGGCGTTCGCAACAGATTTCACCACCGAGAACACAGAGAACACGGAGGTATCGGTCGTGTGGCGCGATACGCGTCGCCCTCGATTGATCTCCCGACGCGCGCTTTGCGCGCGTCGATCAAAACCGAATTTGGTCGGAGTGATCGGTCGTTGCAGCCCCTCTGTGTTCTCCGTGTTCTCTGCGTTCTCTGTGATAAAAATCTTCGATCTCTGACGAAGAAAAGTCTCGAGAATTCCTGGCCCGACCACCCCACATCGAGTGCGGGGCAGGCTCTGGATCCCCGCGTTCGCGGGGATGACGGACTTGGGGTGACGCGCCTGCAGCGCGCCGCCTCAGCGATCTTCGCCGGCCGTAGGCGCCGGGCCGAGCAGCGCCGGCACCACGATCAACGTCACCGCCAGCACCCAGCCCAGCTCGAGCAGCAGCAGGCTGCCCATGCCGACCGTGCCGGGATGCGACGACAGCAACAGGCAGGCAAAGGCGACGCTGGTGGTCGATGCGCTGAACACCACCGCGCGCGTCGTCGCGGTGGCGAGCGGCGGCCAGCGGCCGGCGCGCCAGGCGACGACGAAGTAAATGTCGAACGCGACGCCGATGCCGAGCAGCAGCGGCAGCGCGATGATGTTGGCGAAGTCGAGTTCCAGCCCGGTCGCGGCGCAGGTCGCCAGCGTGAACAGCCCGGCCAGCAGCAGCGGACCCATCACGCGCAGCACGTCCGTGGTGCGTCGCAGGGCGAACGCCAGCACCGCGGCGATGGCGATGGTCGACAGCACGCCGGCGAGCGCGAAGGCGCCGATGATGGTGTTGGCCGATTCACGGATGGTCACGGCGCTGCCGCTGACGGTGGGCTCGATCGCCTTCACCGCCTGCACGAAACGCTGCAGCGCTTCGGGATCCTGCGGGTCGATCGAGGGATAGATTTCGACCCGCGCCTGCCCGTCGGCGGCGACCCAGGATTGCTTGAGGTCGTCGGGCAGCGTCTCGACCGTCACCTTGTGCGCCTGCAACAGCGCACGCACCTGCTGCAGCGTGCGCGGCAGGCCGGCCGTCACCGCGTCGCGGAAGGCGGCGAGGCGCGCGCTGTCCGACCCGGCAAGTTTTTCGAGCCCGGAGGCGAGGCGGGTTTCGACGCCCGGATTCGACCCGGCGGTGCTGACGCCGCGCAGCTTCGCCACCGTATTGCGCAGCGCCGCGCGCAGCTCGTCTTCGCTCGGCGGCTTCAAGGTCGAGGCGGGCGACAGAGTCGGCCCCAGCAAGGTGCGCAGATCCTCGACGATGGCGAGCTTCTCGTCCTGGTCGTCGGGCACGAACACGCCGAGCCACAGCGCGTGTTTGACTTCGGGAATCTTTTCGATGCGACCGACCGCTTCGCGCGCAGCGTCGAGCGACGGCTTCAGCAGGTCGAGCGTGTAGGGCGTCGTGTTGGGGTCCGACATCAGTTCCAGCACCGTCGACACCGACTCGGTCTTGGGGTCGCGCAGATGCAGCGGATCGAAATCGAAGGTCAGGCGCGGCACCAGCGCGGCGGCGATCAGCGCCAGCACGGCGGTGCCGATCAGGACGGTGCGCCGGTTCTTCATCAGGAAACGATCGGCCCCCGACAGCTGCGTCCAGCCGACGCGGGCGCCGGCCCCGTGGGGCCGCGTGCGCCACATCAGGGCCGGCAGCAAGGTCAGGTTCAGGATCAGCGCGATCACCATGCCGGCGCCGGCGATCAGCCCAAGCTCGCGCACGCCGCGATAGTCGGTCGGCAGGAACGACAAAAATCCGATTGCGATGGTCGTCGCGGCAAGCACCAGCGGACGGGCCATGCGCCGGCCGGTTTCCTTCATCGCCACCTTGGGATCGGATTCGCGATGGCGCATGTCGCGATAGGCGATGGTGAACTGGATGCTGAAATCGACCGCGATGCCGACGAACAGCACGCCGAACGCGACCGAGATCATGTTGAGCGAGTGGACCGTCGCCGCGGCGAAGGCGGCGGTGAGCAACAGGCCGACGATCAAGGTGGCGATGATCGACACGATCATCTTCCACGAGCGCAGCGCGGCCAGCAGCAGCACCATCACACCGACGAACGACAGGCCGCTCGACAGGCCCATGCCTTCGCTGACGGTTTCGAGCTCTTCGTCCGACATGGCGATGGCGCCGGTGATGCGCACCCGCACGTGCGGCAGTTCGTTGCCGATGGCGTGGATGAACTCGCGCGCTTTCTTGGCCGGCTGCAGCGACGAGTAGTCGAGCACCGGTTGGGTCTGCACGAAACGCTGGCGATCGGATTTCGACCCGCCGCGGCCGGTCAGCAAACTGCTCCAGCTGAGCGGCGTCGGCTGCGGGTTGCCGAGCGCGTCGTCGGCGACGTCAGCCAGCGCCGCCAGCGGCTGCTGCAACTCGCTGCCGTCGGTGACGCCGCGCTGCTTGCCTTCCAGCGCCAGGTCGAGCGTGTGCAGCAAGCCGCGCAGGCTGGGATCGACCGCGAGCGAGCCCAGCAGCGGCTGCGCCTGGATCAGGCGATCGGCGACCTGCTGCACCTCCTGCTTGGGCAGCAGCAACAGGCCTTCCTGATCGAAGAACGGGCCGCCGTCGGGACGGCGCGTGTAGCGAAACAGATCCGGCCGCGCGATCAGCCGGTCGGTGATCGTCTGCGCCGCCATGTCGGCAAGTTCGGACGTGGCGCCGTCGATGACGATGGCGAGATTGTCGACATTGGCGGGGAAGGCCTTGTCGAGCGCCATCTCCTGCTGGCGCCACGGCAGATCTTCGCCGAGCAGCCGTCCGGTGTCGGTGTCGATACCGAGCCGGGTGAACGCGAACCATCCGGTCAGCACCGTGACGAGCGCCGCGACGATGACGATATAGGTCGCGCGCCGGCGACTGAAATCGACGGTTCTGGCGACGAAGTCGCGCATCAGGTCGACCTCGCGACCAAGTCGCGCGGCTTCAATTTGCGGCCACGCGGAAGGGGATGTCGCCGCGGGTGAGATGACCGTCGAGAGTCAGGACCTGCCACCGTACGCGATAGCCGCCGGCGGCACGCGCCGGTGCGATCGCGACCAGCTCGTCAACGCCGTTGCCGGCTTGCGCCGTCAGTTGGACGGTGGCGCCGCCCGGCGTCGTCAGCACGAGCCGCGAACGCGCCACGTCGAGACGGCTGTTGTAGCGAAGCCGGATCGTGACCTCGCCCGCGGTGACGGTCGCATTGACGCGCGGCTGCGCCTCGATGACGACGGCATGGGCATGCGCCGCGAGCGGCAGCAGCAGGGCGCCCAGGAAAACCAGGGGCGTGGCGGCGAACGCGAGATGGATCCTACGCATGGCGTCGGATCTAGTGCATCAGAGGCGCCAAGCCCAGCGGAGTAATAACGATTCCGCCCCCGGATTTCCGGTGGTCAGTCCCGCATTGGAATAATGGGAGAAGACAAGGCCCAGGCTGCCCGCGTCGAAACGGTAGGCAAGCTCGATCCCGGGCCTGAATTCGACCAATGCACCGAGCCGCCGGTCATGGCCGCGCGTATAGAGGCCGACCATGGCGCTCGGTTCGAGCAGCCAGGTGGATCCGAGTTCGAGCGGCAGCGCCAGGCCGGCCCCGCCCCACAGCGCGCCGCGCGTGGTCACCATGCCGCCGACGGCCGGATGCAAACCGATCCAGCGCTCGGCCGATTCCCATTCGAGCCGCAGCTCCGCAGAGCGCGCACGGTGAAGAACATCGAACACGCCAGCTGCAACGGCGAAGTCGTCGGCGAGCGCGTGGCATGGAACGATCGGCAACAGCAGAAGCAAGATCAGGCTGCCCGTCCGCATGACGCCTCCGGAATGGTCGTTATGGCCACGGTGCCGATGACGCCCGCGAGAGAAATTCGGTTCGTGCCGAAGCTTGAACGCTGCCTCAACGCCAAACGCGGCGGCGCGCGCCCGGTTCACCGCTGCCGCGGCAGGCGGGCGGGATGCGAGACCAGGCGGCGCACCGTCCGCGAAGCGGTGGGCCCCAGCCCGCCCATGTCGCCGACGCCCGGGTGCAGCCCGATCCATTCGGCATGCCACCGCAATTCGGCGCGAAGATCGGCCGAATTGCGGTCCGTGCAGGACGTTGGCGCACCACTGCTACTTCGATCGGAGTATTTCGCATGGAGTCGAATTCGATCTTGGTCGGCCGCGGGACGCGCGAACATCGGCTGCTGCTGCCGCTCGCCAACCGGCACGGGCTGATCGCGGGCGCGACCGGCACCGGCAAGACGGTGACCTTGCGCGCGCTCGCCGAGGGGCTGTCGGATGCCGGCGTGCCCGTTTTTGTGGCGGACGCAAAGGGCGACGTGGCCGGCCTGTCCCAGCCGGGCGAGGCCAGTCCGAAGGTCGCGTCGCGCGTCGCCGAACTCGGTCTCGAGAACTTCGCCTATCGCGCCTTTCCAACCATTTTCTGGGATGTGTTCGGCGAGCGCGGCCATCCGGTGCGGGCGACCATCTCGGACATGGGGCCGTTCCTGCTGGCGCGGCTGCTCGATCTCAACGAGACGCAGGCGGGCGTGCTGCAGATCGTGTTTCGGCTTGCCGACGACGAAGGGCTGCTGCTGCTCGATTTGAAGGATTTGCGCGCGATGCTGAGCCACGTCGCCGATCGCGCCAAGGAACTGACCACCGAGTACGGCAATGTCAGCGCCGCCTCGATCGGCGCCATCCAGCGCGCGGTGCTGAGCCTGGAAGAAGAAGGCGGCGCGTTCTTTTTCGGCGAGCCGGCGCTGGACCTCGCAGATCTGCTGCGCGTCGATGCGCGCGGCCGCGGCGCCGTCAACGTGCTGGCGGCCGAGCGGCTGATGCAAAAGCCCAAGCTCTACGCCACGTTCCTGTTGTGGCTCCTGTCGGAACTGTTCGAGCGGCTTCCCGAAGTCGGCGATCTCGACAAGCCCAAGCTCGTGTTCTTTTTCGACGAGGCGCATCTGCTGTTCGACGACGCGCCGAAGGCGCTCACCGACAAGGTCGAGCAGGTGGTCCGATTGATCCGTTCGAAAGGCGTCGGCGTGTATCTGGTGACGCAGAATCCGCTCGACGTTCCGGACTCGGTGCTCGGCCAATTGTCGAACCGCGTGCAGCATGCGCTGCGCGCCTTCACCCCGCGCGATCAGAAGGCGGTGCGCGCCGCGGCCGAGACGTTCCGCGCCGACAAGTCGCTCGACGTCGCGGCCGCGATCACCGAACTCGCCGTCGGCGAGGCGCTGGTCTCGCTGCTCGACGAGCGCGGCGTGCCGGGCGTGGTTGATCGCACGCTGATCGTGCCGTCGGCGTCGCGTCTCGGCGCCATCACCGATGACGAGCGCGCCAAGTCGATGCAGCAAAGCCCGTGTGCCGGCCGGTACGACGAAACCGTCGATCGCGATTCCGCGTATGAGCGGCTCACCGGCCGCGCCGCTGCTCGCAGCGAAGAAGCGGGCACGATTGCGACCGAAGCGCCGGAGGCAAATCCGTGGGGCGCGCGTCCCGAGGCGGCGCCGCATGAAGCGCCGCAAGCGCCGCGCGCGCCGGCACGCGTGCCGC
>JAQGIE010000228.1 GCA_028291365.1 Rhodospirillales bacterium | reverse complement strand
TCGCCGATGCCAGCTTCGACCGGGTGATCTCGACCTTTACGCTTTGCGTGCTGCCGGAAACGCATTTGACGGCGGCGTTGCAGGAGCTCGGTCGCAACACCAAGCCGGGCGGGACGATCCGCATTCTCGATTATGGACCGCCGAGCGAATATTGGGCCAAGGCGTGGCTCGGCCTGGCACAGCTCTGGACGAGCTGGGCTTTCGCCGCGTGCTATGACGCGCGCACCGAGGACCATAGCGAGGCGGCCGACCTCGAGCTGCTGGGCGTGCGTCCGTTGATGGGCGGCGCCGTCAAGCTGCTGACGCTGCGGCCGCGCGAGAAAATCTAGAACAATATCCACCCGGATTGAACCACAGGTTCAACCGGGTGGACGAAATTGCTCTATCTTTCAAAAGGTAGAGCCGGCGTCCCGTAACCGCCGCCGCCCGGCGTCTCGATCACGAACACATCGCCCGGCGCCATCTCGAAACGATGCGTCGCGCCGAATCGCTCGATCGTTCCGTCAGCGCGTTCGACATAATTGACCCCTGGTGCCGCGGCGCCGCCGCCATGCAGGCCGAACGGTGCGACGCGGCGACGATTGGCGAGGATGCCGGCGGTCATCGCCTGCTCGAAGCGCAGCCGCCGCACCACCCCGTCGCCGCCGTGCCAGCGACCGCTGCCGCCGCTGCCGTGGCGGATCAGGAAGCTTTCCAGCACCACCGGGAAGCGCCATTCCAGAACCTCCGGATCGGTCAAGCGGCTGTTGGTCATATGGGTATGGACGGCCGAGGTTCCATCGAACCCGTCGCCCGCGCCCGAGCCGCCGCAGATCGTTTCGTAATATTGATAGCGCGCGTTGCCGAAGGTGACATTGTTCATCGTGCCCTGCGAAGCGGCCATCACGCCGAGCGCGCCATAGAGCGCGTCGACGATCGCCTGGCTGGTCTCGACATTGCCCGCCACCACGGCAGCCGGCGCGACCGGCGCCAGCATCGACGGCGACGGCACAATCAGTTCGACCGGCTCGAGACAGCCGTCATTGAGCGGAATATCGTCGTCGAGCAAGGTGCGCAGGACATACAGCACCGCGGCGCGCACGATCGCGGACGGCGCGTTGGAATTGTCGGGCCGGATCCCGTCAGTACCGGTGAAATCGATCGTGAGCTTCTGCGCCGTCCGATCCGGCGCGATGCGCACGCGGATCGTCGCGCCCGAATCCATTGTCACGGCGAAACGGCCGCCGCCGATGCGCCCGATCAGCCCCCGCACCGCGTCGGCGGCGTAGCGGCGCAGATGCGCGACATAGGCGTCGACCGCGCCGCGCCCCTGCGTCGCGACGAGGCGTGCCAGCGCGGCACCGCCGCTGGCCGCGGCAGCGATCTGCGCCTGCAGGTCACCGATCGTCTGCGCGACGTCGCGCGCCGGATAGGGAATGTCGACGAAGGCGGCGCGCACGCTCGCGGCCTGGAACTCGCCGCCGCGCACCAGCACCAGCCGGTCGAACCGCGCGCCTTCTTCCTCGATGGAGCGGCTGTCGGCCGGCATCGAGCCCGGCGTGGTGCCGCCGATATCGGCGTGATGGCCGCGCGCCGCGACATAGAACGCAGCCTGCGCGTCACCGCCGAGAAAAACCGGTGCGACCACGGTGATGTCGGGCAGATGCGTGCCGCCGCGATACGGGTCGTTGGTGGCAACCACGTCGCCGCGCGCCAGCGGTGCCTTCGCCAGCACCGCGCGCACCGCGTCGCCCATCGAGCCGAGATGGACCGGAATATGCGGCGCGTTGGCAATCAGACGCCCGGCCTCGTCGAACAGCGCGCAGGAATAATCGAGCCGCTCTTTGATGTTGGTCGAGCGCGCGCTGGCGCGCAGCGACTCACCCATCTCTTCAGCGACGGCCATGAAGGCCTTGTTGAACAGTTCGAGCCGCGCCGGGTCGAAACTCGTGTCGTCGCGCACCGCCGTGCCTGCCGCGACGCGCGTCAGGCGCAACGTGCCGTCGCTTTCGACGCGCGCCTGCCAGCCCGGCGCCACGAAACTCGTCGCGCCGGCGTCGGTGACGATGGCGGGACCGGCGAGCTCTGCGCCGACCGCAAGCGAGGCGCGATCGACGCGCAGCGCATCGACCCCCATGCCGCCAATCACCAGCGAGGCGCGCTCGGTTTTCGCGTTGTTGCCCGGCGCGGGCGGCGGCAGGATCGGCGGCGACGCCGGGCGTGACGCTTCGACCGCGACCGAATCCACGACGATGGGCGCCGACGGCGTGAGGAAACCGAAGCGGCGGCGATGCGCCTGTTCGAAATCCTGCACGATGTTGCCGGGCGCGACCGCGAGCGGCGTGTCGGCGCCGGCATATTTGCACCAGATCGTGACCGCGATCGGTGCCGTCGCGTCGCCCAACTCGTTTCGCGCCTGCGCCGCCAGCGCTTCCGTCACTTCATCCAGCGGCGCTTCGTCGAGTTTTCGTTCGACCGAACGCTGCGCCACCGCGGTCGCGGGTGCGTGCGCGATGCCCCAGGCCGACAACAGCCCCGCCAGCGGATGGATCAGGACGTCGCTGCAGCCGATCGCATCGGCCACCGCGCATGCATGTTGACCGCCGGCGCCGCCGAATGCGACCAGCGCCGCGCGCGACGGGTCGTGGCCGCGCGCGATCGACACGCGGCGGATCGCGGCCGCCATCGTGGCGTCGGCAATGGCGAGAAACCCCTCGGCTAGATCTTCGCGCGTACGACGCACGCCGGTTGCCGCTGCGACTTCGGCGACGAGCACGTCGAATCGTTGTTCGACGACATCGCTATCGAGCGGCTCGTCGCCGTTCGGACCGAACAGATGCGGGAAGCGCGCGGGATCGACGCGACCGAGCAGCAGATTGCAATCGGTGACGGTGAGCGGACCGCCGCGGCGATAACAGGCGGGACCTGGATCGGCCCCTGCACTCTCGGGCCCGACGCGCAGCCGGGCGCCGTCGAAACGACAGATCGATCCGCCGCCGGCCGCGACCGTGTGGACGCGCAACATCGGTGTCGCCAGCCGCACGCCCGCGACGACGGTTTCGACCGTGCGCTCCAGCGTGCCGTCCCACCATGACACGTCGGTCGAGGTGCCGCCCATGTCGAAACCGATCGCCGCTTTGTAGCCGTGCTTCGCGGCTACCGACGCGGCGCCGACCAGGCCGCCGGCAGGGCCCGACAACACGCTGTCGCGACCGCGA
Source organism: Rhodospirillales bacterium (assembly GCA_028291365.1). Taxonomy (GTDB): domain Bacteria; phylum Pseudomonadota; class Alphaproteobacteria; order BOG-932; family Roseiterribacteraceae; genus Roseiterribacter. The sequence goes on along the minus strand of JAQGIE010000228.1, from coordinate 6,057 downwards.
AAGCGCGACGCATCGGCGAGGCCGCCATTCGACTGCATGAAGGCAAGCCGGGCTTCGCCGAGCTGCGCCGCCAAGGTGGCGACATAGGCGCGGATGGCGGGCGAGAGATAGGCGTCGACCTCGGTCACGTCGCCGCGCGAAACGTAGCGGATCAGCGGGCTGACTTCGTGGCTGGTCGAGATCTGCAGGAAGCCCGCTTCGCGCGCGAGGCGAGACAAGATCCGCTCGTGAGCAGGATAACGGTCGCCATGCACGAGAACGATCGCAACCGCTTCGAATCCTCGTTCTCGCGCTGCGATCAGGCCCTGCAACACGCTCGCTTCCGCGAGTGTCCTGACAACCGTTCCATCGGCGCCGACCCGCTCGTCGACCTCCAGCACGTCCTCGTGCAGCGGCGCCGAGAGCACGATTTCGCGCGCGAAAAGATCGGGCCGAGCCTGGTTGCCGATGCGCAGCACGTCGGCGAAGCCGCGCGTCGTCACCAGCAACGTGCGCGCGCCTTTGCGTTCGAGCAGCGCGTTGGTGCCGATGGTGGTGCCGATCGTCGCCTGCTCGACATTGAGAGGGTCGGCGAGGCTGCCGATGGCATGCAGCGCCGCGTCGTCATAGCGGCCCGGCGCGCGTGACAGAAGCTTGGTCACCGTCAGCCTGCCGTCGGGCCCCGCGGCGACGACGTCGGTGAAGGTCCCGCCACGATCGATCCAGAACCGCCAGCCGCGTGCCATAGCGACTCCCTGCCGGCAACGACCCGTTTGCGCAAGGGCGAAGTACCGGCGGCCGCCAACATTCGTCACCGGTTCTGCTGCGCTTGCTGGTCTGGCGGCATTTGCGACTCGCGGTCGCGCGTAACGCGGCTCCGAAATGTGCGTAGCGCTCTACCGCAGCGTCAGGCGCTCATCTATCGTCGCCCCCTGTCATGAGTATCTGGGGAAAACTTGTCGGCGGCGGCGTCGGTCTCGCATTCGGCGGACCGATCGGCGGACTGCTTGGGGCGCTCGCAGGACATGCGGTCGATATCGCCGCGGCCGACTGGGTCAGCGAAGGGGGCGCCCTGGTCGCGACGCCGCGCGACGAGACCCGGCACATCGCCTTCACGATCGGCGTCATCGCCCTGTCGGCGAAAATGGCGAAAGTCGACGGTCGCGTGACCCATAACGAGGTCGACGCTTTTCGTCAGGTCTTTCACGTTCCGCCGCATGAGCTGAAAAACGTCGCGCGCGTCTTCGACCTTGCCAAGCGCGATGCGGCGGGGTTCGAACCCTATGCCGCCCAGCTTGCACAGCTTCTGCGCAACCGGCCGGCGGTACTCGAAGAAGTGCTGGACTGCCTGTTCCACATCGCGCGCGCCGACGGCCATGTCGGCGAGGCCGAGATCGGGTTCCTGCGCGCCGTTGCCGACATATTCGGCTTCACCCCGACCGACTTTCACCGCATCGCCGCCTCGAACGGCGTCGACCCGACCTTGGGCGGCGACACCGATCCCTACGCGGTTCTCGGCCTTCCCAAGGAAGTCGCCAATGACGATGCGCGAGCGGCGTGGAAACGGCTGGTGCGCGAACATCATCCCGACCGGCTGACCGCGCAGGGCCTGCCGCCCGAGTTCATCACCATCGCCACCGAGAAACTCGCGCGCATCAACGCCGCCTGGGATCGCGTGGCGAAGGAGCGCGGACTAAAATAGGCGCGAAGCGCCTCTGACGTTTGCTCTGAAAAGAAGTTCGAGCGGCTGCGCCGCTAGGTTGCCATGCGCAACTATCAGGTCGCGCAGCGATGCGACTTCGATAGATTGCCGCGCATGTCGCCGCGCGATCTCGTTCTTGCCGTTCTCCTCGCCGCGTTGTGGGGCTGCAATTTCGCCGCCTCGAAATTCGCGTTGCACGAGCTCCCGCCGTTGATGACGACCGGGTTGCGCTTCATGCTTGTCGCTGCCGTGCTGCTGCCGTTCCAGCGCTTTCCGCGCGGCCAGGTCTGGCCGCTGTTCCGCGTCGGCATGGTGCTGGGCGTCGGCCATTTCGGCCTGCTGTTCTGGGCCCTGCGCACGGTCGATGCCGGTACCGCCGCAATCGTCATTCAGCTGCAGGTGCCGCTGGGCGCGCTGCTGGCTGCGCTGATGCTGGGCGAGCGCGTCACGCGGCTGCAGATCGTGGGCATGTTCGTCGCCTTCGGCGGCCTCGTCGTGGTGCTGGGCGCACCGGCGCTGGACGGCAAGACGATCGAAGCCGCCATGCTGCTGTGTGCCGCTTTCGCCTTCGCGTTCTCGAGCATCCAGTCCAAGCAGCTGGCCAACCTGCCGCCCTATACGCTGACCGCCTGGCTCGGCGTGTTCGCGGGACCGACGCTGCTGGCGCTCAGCCTCGCGCTCGAACCGGACGCGATCGAGCGCACGCTCGCGGCGCACTGGCCGAGCTGGCTCGGCTTCGCCTACATTGTTTGCGGCTCGACCTTGGGCGGCTACGGCATCTGGTACACGCTGCTGGCGCGCAACCGCGTCAGCCAGCTGATCCCGTTCATGCTGCTGGTGCCGGTCTTTGCCGTCGTATCTGGTACCGCCATGCTGGGGGAAAAGCTGACGATCGAGATTCTTGGCGGCGGGTTGCTGGTGATCGCCGGCGTCGCACTCGTCGTGCTGCGCAAGGGGCCGGTCTCGACGCTCGCCGAAGCGGATTGATGCGCATCGTCGAACGGCCTTCGCCCAATTTCGGACCGCGCCGCGACGCGCCGATCGACCTGCTGGTGCTGCATTATACCGGCATGCGCGACGCGAAATCGGCGATCGCGCGGCTGTGCGATCCGGCGGCGGAAGTCAGCGCCCATTGGCTGATCGATGAAGACGGCACGATCGTGCGGCTGGTCGATGAAGCCCAGCGCGCCTGGCATGCGGGCGCATCGCGCTGGCGCGGCATCGACGACGTCAATTCGCACTCGATCGGCATCGAGCTGGTCAATCCCGGCCACGAATTCGGCTATCGCGAATTTCCTGCTGCGCAGATGGATGCGCTCCTCGGCCTGGCGCACGAGATTCTGGCGCGGCACGGCGCCATCGACGCTCGCAACGTGCTGGCCCATAGCGACGTCGCGCCGGCACGCAAACTCGATCCCGGCGAGAAATTCGACTGGCGCCGCCTGGCCGCGCACGGCATCGGGCTGTGGCCCGCGACACCGCAACCGACCTCGCGCACGCTGGTCGAACTGCTTGGCGCATACGGCTACGACACAAGCGACGCGAAGGCGGCGATTGCGGCGTTTCAACGCCGATTCCGCACCGCCCGAATCGACGGCGCCGACGACGATGAATGCCGCGAAGTTGCCGCAGCGCTTTTAAAGGCGGCCGGCCTCCATTACCTCTAGTGCGTCAGACGGCTGGATGACCGCGCGCCTGGAAACAGGATCGGGCGAGGAAAGTCCGGGCTCCACGGACGAACGGTGCCGGCTAACGGCCGGCGGGGGCGACCCCAGGGAAAGTGGCACAGAAAGTAAACCGCCCTGCGAAGCTTCGGCGAAGCAGGGTAAGGGTGAAAGGGTGCGGTAAGAGCGCACCGCGCGGCCAGTAATGGTCGCGGCACGCAAAACCCCACCGGGAGCAAGATCGAATAGGGGCGGCTCGAGGCTTCGAGCCTCAGGCGCTCGTCCGCGTCGCCGCCCGGGTGGATCGCGTGAGGCACGGAGCAATCCGTGTCCCAGAGGAATGGTCATCCCGCCTTTCGGGGCGGACAGAACCCGGCTTACAGGCCGTCTGACGCTTTGCTTTGACCGGTGGCCACCGGTGCTTCGACCGGCGGCCCCCGGTTAACCATGTAATCCACGGATTCGATTGGCAGTATCGCCGAATCGGTCGATCTGCGATGGATCGCTCGCCGCCACTCGGGCAAGCCGCGAAGAACGGATCCGGAACAAAGCTCGAGTCAGGCTCGAACTGTCGGGGCGATAAGGCCGTGCGAAAGCACAGTTTCTAACCTCCGGCGAGTTGACTCGGCGCTCCGAAACAGCGCCGAACCCCTTGGTTTTGCTATGTTTCCCCGTTGTAGCCCATGAATTCCCATGATATCCCATGTCATCCCAGGTCCGTCGCGACCGGGATACCCTCGGCCGTCGGCCGTGGGGATGGGGGCGACGAACTCGAAGACCTGGGGAGCACGGCGACCGCCGATGTCGTTGTTGCTGAACACATCGCTCTTTCTGAGCACGCACGTGAACCGGATCGACGGCAAAGGCCGCGTCTCGTTCCCGGCGAGCTTTCGCGCCGCCTTGGCCGCGCGATCGAGCCAGGGCGTGGTGATCTTCAAGTCGCTGCGCGACCCCGCCATCGAAGGCTTCACGATCGAGCGGCTGCACCAGATGGCGCAGGCGCTGGAGCAGCTCTCGCCCTTCTCGGCCCAGCGCACCGCCCTTGAGACCGCGATCTTCGCCAACGCGCAGGAACTGACGATCGACAAGGAAGGCCGCTGCTCGCTGCCCAAGGACCTGGCCGCCGCGGTCGGCATCAACGGTGAAGTCGCCTTCGTCGGCAAAGGCTCGACGTTCCAGATCTGGGAACCGGCGGCGCACGCGACCGCGACCCGGAATGCGACCGACGCAGTCAAGAACGGCGACGTCGAATTCCCGACCTTGCAGGGCCTGGTATGAGCGGCGCCCCTGATACGAATCGGGCGCATGTTCCCGTGCTGCTGCGCGAAGTCGTCGATGCGCTCAGCGTTCGCGACGACGCGATCTATGTCGACGGAACCTTCGGCGCCGGCGGCTATACGCGCGCCATTCTCGACGCCGCGCGCTGCAAGGTGATCGCGATCGACCGCGATCCAGACGCCATCGCCAACGGCAAGACGCTCGCCGATGCCAGCGCCGGCCGTCTCGAATTGTTGCGTGGGCGCTTTGGCGACATGGCGGACTTGCTCGACGGCCGCGCCGTCGACGGCATCACGCTGGATCTCGGCGTGTCGTCGATGCAGCTCGACCAGGCGCAGCGCGGCTTTTCGTTCCGTTTCGACGGACCGCTCGACATGCGCATGGGCCAGGACGGTCCGAGCGCCGCCGACCTCGTCAATACGATGGACGAAGGCGAACTCGCCAATCTGATCTACCAGCTCGGCGAAGAGCGCCATTCGCGCCGCGTCGCGCGCGCCATCGTGGCGGCGCGCCCGTTCGCGCGCACCTTGCAGCTCGCCCAGACGGTGCGCGGCGCCGTGCCCAAGAGCGGCGACGGCATCGATCCCGCGACGCGCACCTTCCAGGCCTTGCGCATTGCGGTGAATGACGAGCTCGGCGAACTCGATCGCGCCTTGGTCGCGGCCGAGCGCGTCCTGGCGCCGGGCGGACGGCTCGCCATCGTCACCTTCCACTCGCTGGAAGACCGGCGCGTGAAGAATTTCCTTGCCGCGCGCAGCGGCCGCGCGCCGTCGCCGTCGCGTCACCTCCCGGCAACTGCCGAAGCGCGCAGCCCGACTTTCCGGCTCGTCTCGTCCAAAGCGATCGCGCCAGGTGCCGAGGAAACCCGCGCCAATCCGCGCGCGCGCTCGGCCAAGCTGCGCGCCGCCGAACGTACCGAGGCGCCCTGCTGGGAGATGGCGGCGTGAATCGGCCGCACGTCGCCCATCGGGAGGGAGCGCGCGTAGCGCGCCGGAGGGGGTCGCATGATTAGACTCTCCACCTTCGTCGGTCTCGCACTGGCCAGCGTCGCGGCCGGGCTGGTGATGCACGTGTCGTATCGCGTGCAGCGCACCGAACAGTATTTGGCCAAGCTCGAACGCGAGATCGTTCGCGAGCAGGACCAGATCCGCGTGCTCGACGCCGAGTGGAGCTATCTGAACGATCCCGCGCGCATCGAAGCGCTGGCGCGCCGCCACCTGATGCTGGCGCCGATGTCGGCGAAGAAGATCGTGTCGCTCGAGGCGATTCCGCTGCGCGATCCGGAGGCTTTGGCCGCGCCCGGTCCGCTGGTGATCAAGACCCAGCCGGCACCGCTGAAGCCGCTCGAACCTTCGGTGCAGGCGCCGGCCACGATGGTGGTCGAACTGGCGATGCCGCGGGCGAGCGCACAGCTTGCGGTCGCCAAATCGCCGG
>JAQGIE010000101.1 GCA_028291365.1 Rhodospirillales bacterium | reverse complement strand
AATTCGCTTTCGCGGGCGGCGGCGGCCGGCCTCGCGGAATCCAGGCGCTGGTCGGCGTGGTCGGTTCCGGCAATCTCGAAGTCCTGATCGAGCGAGCCGCGCTGGACGGTGGCTGTGCCGCCGTGATCGATACCGCGGTGACCGGCTTCGCCGATCTGTGGCGTCAGGTGCTGGAAGATTTCTTCACGCGCCAGCGCCTCGCGGACGTGCGCGTGTCGATTCATGATGGCGGCGCCACGCCCGCGATCGTGCGGCTGCGGCTCGACCAGGCCGCGGCCGAAATCGGTGTCGCGTGAAGCAACGCGTCCACAGCTTCTATGAGGCGACTGCGCGCCAGCGCCTCGCCTTGCTGCTCGACGCGGATTCGTTCCGCGAATTCTGCGGCCCGTCGGCACGACAGATCAGTCCGCATCTCGTCGCGATCGGCCTGCCGCCGTCCTTCGATGACGGCGTCGTGGTGGGCGAGGGCACGATCGACGGCAAGGCGGTGCTGATCGCGGCGCAGGAAGGCGGCTTCATGGGCGGCGCCGTCGGCGAAATCCACGGCGCCAAGATCGCCGGCCTGCTCGAACGCGCGCTCGATGTGCGTCCGGCCGCCGTGCTGCTGCTGCTCGACACTGGCGGCGTGCGGCTGCAGGAGGCGAATGCGGGGCTGGTCGCGATGGGGGAGATCCAGCGCGCCGTGATGGATGTGCGCAACGCGAAGATCCCGGTGATCGCCGCGATCGGTGGGCGCAACGGTTGTTACGGCGGTATGTCGATCATCGCGCGCTGTTGCGACTGGATCGTGATGAGCGAAGAGGGGCGGCTGTCGATCTCCGGTCCCGAAGTGATCGAGACGGTGAGCGGCGTCGAGGAGTTCGACTCGCGCGATCGCGCGCTGGTGTGGCGCACCATGGGCGGCAAGCATCGCCGCATCCTGGGCGAGGCCGATCGCCTGGTCGCCGACGACATCGCCGAGTTCCGCACCACCGTCGCGACGCTGCTCGAACAATCGCGCCCGACCGACCTCGCGGCGCTGGAAGCCCAACATGCGGCGCTGGCGCAGCGTCTGGTGCTGCTCGATGATTGCCGCGACGGCGTCGACGTCTGGGCGCGCTACGGCATCAACGATCCCGACCGGGTTCCGGCGCTAGAAGCCGGACCGTTCAATCAGCTGCTCGACACGCTCGACAGGAGCCCGCGATGAGCCTGCAGACCGTGCTGCACGACCTGTTCGGCGACGCGCATCGGGTGCGCATCGAAAACGGGCTCGTCGGCGGCGAGGCCGAATTCGACGGCGAGACGATTGCGGTGGTGGGCACGACCGACGGAATTTCCATCGGCGCCGAAACCGCGCTGGCGACGGCGCGCGCGGTGCTCGACGTCGTGCGCGACCATCCCGGCCGCACCATCGTGGTGATCGTCGACAATGGCGGTCATCGCCTCAGCCGCCGCGACGAGCTGATGGGCAATAACGGCTTCATCGGTCATTTGACCAAGTGCCTCGACCTGGCGCGCCGCTCGGGGCATCGCGTCATCGGACTGCTGCATGGCGTTGCGGTCAGCGGCGGCTTTCTCGCCACCGGCCTCGTCACCGACGCGTGCTACGCGCTGCCGGGCTCGGAGGTGCGCGTGATGGCGCGCGACGCGATGCAACGGATCATGCGCATGCCGGAAGACCAGCTCGACGCGCTGCTGGCGGACTCGCCGGTGCTGGGACCGGCGGCGGCCAATTTCGTGCGGGTCGGCGCGCTCGACGGCGTGTGGAGCGAAACCGATTTGCCGGCGCAGCTCCGCGCCGCGCTGGCGGCGACGCCGGACGCGCAGGATCGGCGCCGCCAGCACGGTGCCGAGCGCGGCGGACGCAGCGAAGCGTCGCGCGTGGCGTCGCTGGTGCGCGCCGGAGCCAGCGGGTGACTCATGGCGCGTTCGCTCGGCACGAGCTGGTGTGGTTTCCCGCCAGTGCCGCGCGCCTGTCCGACGAATCCGATCGCGCGCAGCTCCAGCTTTGGTGCGCAGCGGGGCGGCCCGCGATCGTTCGCAGCGCCGGCCCGTGCGACGACGTCGACAGGATCGCGCTCGGCATTCCGCTGCCGCTGCAGCATGGGTGCCGCCGCGTTTCGCTCTCGATCGACCCCGCATCGGTGCTGTTCCGCGACGAGCTGCCGGACCTGGAGACGTGCTGGCCGTGGGCGCCGCCGGCGTGGCAAGCGGGCTTGCGCGCAGTTGCATCGCGCGCGGCCGATCTCGGCGTGGACATCCGCGTTCACGGTTCGCTGGGCTGGCAGGTTCTGACCAACGAAGTCTATCTGCGCGCCGAGTCCGACATCGACCTGCTGCTGCGCACGCCGCGCGACCTCGCACCGGCCGAGCTCGGCGCGCTGCTGCGCCATCTCGACGCCTCGACCGCGCCGCGCTTCGACGGCGAGATCGCCGTCGAAGGTGGCGGCACCACCGCCTGGCGCGAGTTGCTGGGCGACGCGCCGAGCGTGCTGGTAAAGCAGGCCCGTGGCGCCGGCCTGGTTTCGCGCGCTGCGCTGGGCGTGACATGCACCTGAATCTCGCCCGGCACAGCGAAGCGCCGACGCCGGCCGAAATCGAACGCTGTGCGCTTGATGCGTTGCGTGGCGAGCTCGCCTGCTATCCCAAACCGGGCCTGGTGAGTTTCGTCGATCGCGGCAGCCACGCCGACATGGACGCGTCGGTCTTTCTGCGCAGCATCGACGCGCTGACCGGATATTTCGCAGCGATTGCTGCCGCCGGTGCCGACGGCGCGCCCTTCGCGGTACTCAACCAGCTTGGCCGCGACGCTGAGCGACGCATGCTCGAAGCGACCGGCGGCATCAACACGCATCGCGGCGCCATCTTCGCGCTCGGTCTTCTCGCCGCCGCGGGCGGCGACTGCGATCTCGTTGCGATGCGCTGGGGCGCCGACATCAACGCGGCGCGCTCGGCGCCCGACAGTCACGGCAGCAAGATGCGCGTCGCGCACGGCGTCGCCGGCGCACGGTCCGAAGCGGCAAACGGCTTCCCCACCGTTCGGCACGCGCTGGCTCAGTATCGCTCGACCTTGGCGTGGACGCGCAACCGCGAACGCGCCTCGGTCGATGCGTTCTTCGCCAGCATGGCGGTGCTCGACGACACCAATCTTTTGTACCGCGGCGGTGCCGAGGGCCTCGCGTTCGCGCAGCGCGAAGCGACTTGGTTTCTGCGCGAGCGCGGCGATCTGCAGCGCGCGACGGCGCTGCATCACCAATTTGTCGCGCGCAATCTCAGCCCCGGCGGGTCGGCCGACATCCTGGCCGCGGTGCTGTTCCTGCACGCGTTGGCGGCGTGAGCGGCCTCGCGCTGTTGTGCAGCGGGCAGGGCGCGCAGCACCCCAAAATGTTCGATGTGCTGGCGACCGAGCCGGCCGCCGCGCCGGTACTCGACGCGGTATCGGCCCGGCTCGGGATCGACGTGCGCGACCTTGGCTCGGCGATCGAGCCGGCGCGCCTGTTCGACAATGCGGTGGCGCAGCAATTGATGGTCGGCCACGCGCTCGCCGCCCACGCCGCGCTGCAGGCGCGCGGCATCGAGGCCATGATCCATGCCGGCTACAGCGTCGGCGAGCTGGCGTCGCACGCGGTCGCCGGCCGCATCTCGGTCGAGACCGCGCTCGATCTCGCGGCCGAGCGGGCGCGCTGCATGGATGCGGCGCGCGACGCGGCGTCCGCGCCGCAGGGCATGACAGGTGTCATCGGGCTGCAGCGCGCGCAGGGCGAGGCGCTCGCCAAGGCCAGCGGCGCCGAAATCGCCATCATCAACGGCCCGGCCCATCTCGTGTTCGGCGGCACGCTCGACGCGCTCGACCGGCTCGAAGCACAGGCGCCGTCGATGGGCGCGCGCCACATCCGCCGCCTCGATGTGCGCATCGCCTCGCACACACGCTGGATCGCAACCGCTGCCGGCTGTTTCGCCGCGCGCCTGGCGGAGACGCGTTGGGTCTACAGCTCGGCGCCGGTGCTGGCTGGGATCGACGGGCGGGCGGTGCAGCCGGGCGACGACACGGTGCAGGCGCTGTCGGCGCAGCTGAGCCAAGCGCTCGACTGGGAGCGCTGCATGCAGGCGGTGCTGGAATACGGTCCGACGCGCCTGCTGGAACTCGGCCCCGGCACCGCCCTGACCAAGATCGCAGCCGAGGTGGCGCCATCGGTGGCGGCGCGCGCGGTCGACGAGTTCCGCACCTATGACGGCGTCGCCAGCTGGGCGATGCGTCCGTAGCGATTGATTCGCGGGCAGACGGCGGTTCTTCCGACCGCCGCGGCTGCTCAAACAATGAGTCAGTTCAGGCGGTTGAGTCCCGGCATTGCGCCTCGCTTGACCCTGCCGACCCGGCGTGATTCAAAATTGTGTGTCCAAACGCATGAAACGCCAATGTGCGCGCAGTCTGGTGACGCTGCTCTGCGCGCTGATCGGCCTCTATTTCGTCTACTACGCGCTGCATGGCGACCGTGGCCTGGCGGCGCTTGCGCGGCTCGACGCGCAGGTGGCGCGCGCCGAGTCCGACGCCGCCAAGGTGCGGTCGCGCCGCGAAATGGCGCAGCATCGCGTCGCCGGCCTGCGGCCAGAGGCGCTCGATCTCGACCTGCTCGAGGAGCGTGCCCGGCTGACCCTCAATTATGTCGGCGGCGAAGACGTCGTGGTGCTGCGCTAGCAACCGGCAAAAAAATCAGGAACAGTGCCCGCCGTCATCGACGGAGGGGCCTATGCGGATTGCAGTTCTGGCATTGATCGCGGCGCTCGGCGGAGCGAATGCCCAAGCGCAGACGCCACCGCAACCTGCGACGCAAGAAGGCGACCTCGTCGTACACGATTTCCGTTTCGCCTCGGGCGAGACGCTGCCCGAACTAAAAATTCACTACACGACCCTCGGCGTGCCCAAACGGGATTCGGCGGGGCATGTAACCAACGCCGTGATGATGCTGCACGGTACCAGCGGCAGTGGTCGCGGCTTCTTGCGGCCGCAATGGAGTGACATCTTGTTCGGCCCGGGCCAGCCGCTCGACCTGGCGCAGTACTACGTCATCCTTCCCGACGGGATCGGCCACGGAAAATCGTCCAAGCCCAGCGACGGGCTGCACGCGCGCTTCCCGCATTACAATTACGACGACATGGTCGAGGCGCAGCGACGGTTGCTTGTCGATGAACTCAAGATCGACCATCTGCGGCTGCTGATGGGCACCTCGATGGGTTGCATGCATGCCTTTGTCTGGGGCGAGAAACATCCCGGCTTCGCGCAAGCGCTGCTGCCGCTGGCCTGCCAGCCGATGCAGATCGCGGGCATGAACCGGGCGTGGCGCAAGGCGGCGATGGACCTGATCCGCACCGATCCGGCCTGGCAGAACGGCGACTACGCGCAGCAGCCGATGCAGGGGTTGCGCGGCGCCTGGGATCTGCTGGTCGTCATCGCGTCGGCGCCGCTGCGCCTGCAGAAAGAAGCCCCGACGCGCGAACTTTCCGACGCTTATCTCGAAAGCCAGATGAAGGCGCTGCCGACTCTCGACGCCAACGACCTGCTGTATCAGCTCGACGCGTCGCGCGATTATGACCCGTCGAAGGATCTCGAACGCATCACCGTGCCGGTGACCTGGGTCAATTCGGGCGACGACCTGATCAACCCGCCCGACCCGGACCGTTGCAAGGCCGCGGCGGCGCGGATGAAGAACGGCAAATACGTGCTGATCCCGCTGTCGGCCGACACGTACGGCCACGCCACGCACAGCCGTCCCGCGATCTGGAAGAACGATCTCGTCGAGCTGCTGAAGCGGTCCGAGCTGAAAAGCTAGACGGGACGCATCGTCGAGCGCTAAACGCGAGCGATGTCCGCATCTCATTTCAGCCCGGCCGAGCGAAAGTTCACGATCGCCGGCGTGATGATCGTGTTCCTGCTCTCCGCCTTGGACCAGACGATCGTTGCGACCGCGATGCCGCGGATTATTTCGGAGCTCCACGGGCTTGCTCTGTACTCGTGGGTGACCACGGCCTATCTGCTAACCTCGACCGTGGTCGTGCCGATCTGCGGCAAGCTTGGCGATCTGTACGGACGCAAGCCGGTCCTGCTCGTCAGCATCGGTCTTTTTCTCGCCGGCTCGTGGTTGTGCGGATTGTCGGGCGAGCTGGGCGAGATTCCGCTGCTTGGCGGCGGCATGACCCAGCTCATTGCGTTTCGCGCGCTGCAGGGCCTTGGCGGCGGCGGACTCTTCACCACCACCTTTGCCATCATCGGCGATCTCTATCCTCCGCGCGAACGCGGCAAGATCGGCGGTATGTTTGGCGCGGTGTTCGGGTTGTCGAGCACGCTCGGCCCGCTCATCGGCGGCTATTTCACCGATCACGGCACGGTCCAGCTCTTCGGTCACGTCGTCGCCGGATGGCGATGGGTGTTCTATCTGAACCTGCCCCTTGGTTTGCTGTCGCTGTTCATGGTGTTGGTGAAAATGCCGAAGATGTCGCATCAGGCCAAAGGCAAGATCGACTTTATCGGCGCCGGCCTGATCGTCGTCAGCATCGTGCCGCTTTTGCTCGCGCTCACCTTCGGCGGTCATTTCCGTCCGTGGGACTCGCCGCTGGTGCTTGGGTTGTTTGCGACCTTCGCGGTCGGTCTGGCGCTCTACATCGTCAACGAACGCTACGCCTCGCATCCGATCCTGCCGCTGGCGCTGTTCAAGAACCGCGTATTCAGCACCGCCAATTTCGCGGGGTGTCTCATTTCGATGTCGTTCATGAGCACGGTCGCCTTCCTGCCGCTGTTCATGCAGATCGGTCAGTCCGTCAATGCGACGGTCAGCGGACTCGCCATGCTGCCGCTGATGATCGGACTCATCGGCGGATCCATCATCGCCGGCCGGCTCGTCTCGCGGACGGGTCAGTACAAGCCGCTCATGCTTGGCGGCGTGGCGCTGACCTTCCTCGGGATCTACCTGCTCAGCCGGATGCATGCCGACACCAGCCGTCTCGATCTTGCCTGGCGCATGTTCGTGCTCGGTCTCGGTCTGGGGCCGGGGCAAAGCGTCTTCAATATCGCAATCCAGAATGCGCTGCCGATGACACAGCTCGGTGTGGCGACAAGTTCGAACCAGTTCTTTCGCCAGATCGGCTCGACCATCGGTGTCGCCGTGTTCGGTACCATCCTCACCAATCATCTGAACGCGAATCTCGTCGAAACCATGCCGGGCATGGACATCGACAAGCTGCATGCGCTGACCGTCAATCTCGGAAACGGCGGTGCGCCGGTCCTATCCGATCAAGTCCGCGGCACGATCACCGATGCGATCACGCATACATTCACGTTGAGTTTGCTGATCGTCGCGATGGCGCTGATCGCTACGATGCTGGTGCCGCATCTGCCGTTGCGGCCGCGTGAGCAGGTCGCCGCTGCGAAGCCTCAGCCGTCGTAGTCGATCACGACGGTGTCGCTGGTCGGCACGGCCTGGCAGGTCAGCACGTAACCCTGCGCGACCTCGGCGGGGCTGAGGCCATAATTGGTCTTCATTTCGACGGTGCCGCTGATCACTTTGGCGCGGCAGGTGGCGCAGACGCCGGCCTTGCACGCATACGGCGTCGGCAGGCCGGCGGCGCGCGCGCTTTCGAGGATGGATCCTTTAGCGGCGTCGAAGGTGATGTTGGTGCGGCGGCCGTCGAGCCCGATCGAAATTCGCGCGCCGCTCGCTTTCGCCGCAAGCGCCGCTGCCGCGGCGGCCTGGCTCGCCGACGGCGCGCCGGTGGTGAAACGCTCGATAAGGATGCGATCGGCGGGCACGCCGCGCGCCTCGAGCTGTTCCTGCGCCGCATCCATCATCGGGCCGGGGCCGCAGATGAAGAACGCGTCGATCTGCGCCGGATCGACCAGGCTCGTCAGCAGCTCGTTGATCTTGGGGGCGTCGAGACGGCCGTTGAACAGCGCGATCTCTTCTTCCTCGTCCTCGAGAAAATGGAACAGCTCGAACCGGTCCATGTACCGGTTCTTACATGCCGCCAGTTGCTCGAGAAAAATGATCTGCGGCGTGTTGCGGTTGCCGTAGAACAAGGTGAACCGGCTGTTGGGCTCGGCAGCGAGGCCGGTGCGCAGCAGCGACAGGATCGGTGTGATGCCGGATCCGCCGGCGAAGGCGACGTAGCTTCGCTTGGCCTGTGCGTTGAATTCCCAGGTGAAGCTGCCATGCGGCGGCATCACGTCGATCTCGTGCCCGGCCTGCAACGTGCCGTTGGCCCAGGTCGAGAAGACGCCGCCCGCGATCTGCTTGACCGCGATGCGCAGTTCGCCGTCATCCGGCGCGACGCAGACGGAATAGTTGCGCCGCACTTCTTCGCCGTCGAACTCGGCGCGCACGGTCAGATGCTGGCCGGCGCGGAAGCGGAACAGATGTTCGACTTGCGCCGGCACGTCGAGCCGGATCGACACCGCATCCGGCGTCTCGCGCCGGACTTCGGCGATGCGCAGTCTATGAAATCCGACCGACATGTTCAGCTCAGCCTGGTTGGTCGCGTTTTGTACGGCATCGTATTCAGGCCGACCGCAAAACGCTCAGTGACATTTGAAGTGATCGAAAGGCTCGGCGCAGGCGAGGCATCGCCACAGCGCCTTGCACGGCGTCGAGCCGAAGCGGCTCAGCTCTTCGGTCTGCGTCGAGCCGCATTGGGGACAGGCCGGCGTCGCGTGCTCGCGCAGGCTCGTCGAATGGGGCGGCGGCGCGATGCCGTATTCGCGTAATTTCTCGCGGCCCGCATCGCTGATCCAGTCGGTGCTCCAGGGCGGATCGAGCCGGCGCGTGATGGCGACGTCCTTGAAACCCGCCTGATCCAGTGCGGTGCGCACCGCGCTTTCGATCGCGAAGGTGGCGGGGCAACCCGTATAGGTCGTCGTCAGCACGACTGCGCCCCCGCCGTGATCCGCCACGGTCACGTCGCGCACGATGCCGAGCTCGACGATCGAGATCACCGGGATCTCGGGATCGGGGACATGATCGAGCAGCGCACGGATGCGCTCGACGTTACCAGCGTGCATCCGGATATGTCCGCGGCAGGAACTGCATCTGCGCCAGCAAGGGACCGAGATGCTCGGAGTGGTGGCCGTTGCGGCCGCCCAGGATGGGCCGGCGCCCGGGCGGGCGGGCGAGGCCGGCGTCACGCAGCACCGCGTCGACGCGAGCGTCGAATTCCGCGCGAAAGCCGGCGGGATCGACCGCGATGCCGGATTCGATCAGCGCGGCGTCGGGCGCTTCGAACAGCTCGTCCACGAAGCGCCACGACCAGTCGAGCCCGTCGCGCACGCGTGTCGCGCTTTCCTCGGTGCCGTCACCCAGCCGCACCATCCATTCGGAGGCGACGCGGGCGTGGTAGGCGACTTCCTTCGCCGCCTTGCGCGCGATCGCGGCCAGGGTCGCGTCGGTCGAGTTGGACAGCGCCTGGAACAGCAGCAGCTGGAAATTCGAGAACAGGAACTGGCGCGCGATGGTCCGGCCGAAATCGCCGTTGGGCTGTTCGACCAGCAGGCAATTGGTGAAATCGAGCACGTCGCGGTGAAAGGCGATGCGGTCGGCGTCGCGCCCATTGCCTTCGCAGGCGCCGGCATAGTCGAGCAGCAAAGTCGCCTGGCCGACCAGGTCGAGCGCGATATTGGCGAGGAACAGGTCGATCTCGAGCGTCGGCGCGTGACCGCACCATTCACCGAGACGCTGGCCCAGCACCAGACTGTCGTCGCCGAGCGACATCGCGTAGCGACATAACTCCCCGCGGAAGCGGGGATCGATCTTGCCGGCGTTGCCAGCGTTCGTTGTCGGTGTCATCTCAGCCGCGTCCCAATGGATCCCCGCTTTCGCGGGGAATGATCTCAAATATTCTTGATGTGAGCAGGGATCGGATAAAAGGTCGGGTGGCGATAGACCTTGTCCTCGGCCGGCCCGAACAGTGCGTCGGCATCGCCGGGATCCGATGCGGTGATCGCCGCCGACGGCAACACCCACAGGCTCACCCCTTCCATGCGACGCGTATAGGTGTCGCGTGCCGCTTCGATCGCCATCTTGGCGTC
>JAQGIE010000204.1 GCA_028291365.1 Rhodospirillales bacterium | reverse complement strand
GCCGTTGCTGCTCGTGTTCGCGCGCCTGGCGCAGGGCGTTGCCGCGGGCGGCGCGACCGCGGGCAGCATCGTCTATCTGGTCGAAGCGGCGCCGCGCCATCGCCGCGGCTTCTTCGCCAGCTTCCAGCAGGCCAGCCAGATCGGTGCGCTGCTGATCTCGGCTGCGATCGGCGCGCTGATCACCAACCTGGTCGTCGCGCCCGACCTGACGGCGTGGGCGTGGCGCATTCCGTTCCTGATCGCGCTGGTGCTGGGCCCGGTCGGCCTCTACATCCGAAACCGTCTGCCCGAGCCCGAGATCTACGAGCGCGCCAAGCACCGTGCACCGGCGCAACCGTCGCTGCACAAGGCGTTGACGAGCAACGCGCGCGCCATCCTGACCGGTTTCGGCATGACCTGTCTTTGGAACGTCACCGCCTTCATCCTGCTGTTCTACATGCCGACCTATGCGCAACGGCAGCTCGGCCTGCCGCCCGGCGACGCGTTCTTGTCGAGCACGATCAGCAGCCTGCTGCTGTTCCTGCTGTGCCCGGTGTTCGGGCTGTTGTCGGACCGGATCGGACGCAAGACACCGATGCTGGCGTCGGCGCTGCTGTTGCTGGTGCTGATCTATCCGCTGTTCCGCTATGTCGAACTGCATCGCAGCTTCGCGTCGCTGCTGGCGATGCAGCTGGTGCTGGCGACGTTGATTGCGGGCTACACGGCGCCGATTTCCGCGGCACTGGCCGAGTTGTTCCCGACCCGAACGCGATCGACCGGGCTCGCGGTCGCCTACAATCTTTCGACCTTGCTGTTCGGCGCCTTCGGCCCGCTGATCGTGACCTGGCTGATCGCCGCGACCGGCAATCCTTTGGCGCCCGCTTTTTATGTCGGCGGTGCCGCCGCGCTCAGCGCCTGCGTGCTGCTGACCGTGCGCGACCGCAGCCGGGACGATCTCGATGATTGAACTGCGCGCCGCCAATGCGATCGCCGACCGCTATGCAAGGACAGCCGAGGCGCTGACGGCGCGCCAGACGCCGCGTCTGCGTGACGTCGAATACGCGCCGGGTCGACTGCTCGACGTCTACGGGGACGACGCCGACACGGTGCTGCTGTTCCTGCATGGCGGCGGCTACACGCACGGCAGCAAGGATTGGTGCGGATTCGCGGCGCCGTCGCTCGCGCCCACGATCCTGGTGGCAGCGAGTTACCGCCTGCAGCCCTCGGTCACGCTGGCGCAGCAGCAGGACGACGCCGCCTCTGCGCTGGCCTGGACGCGCGCGCGGTTTCCGCAGGCGCGCATCGTTGTCGGCGGGCATTCCGCCGGCGCCGCGCTGGCCGCGTTGCTGGCGCTGCGTGACGCAAGTATCGCGGGCGCGGTCTGTCTCAGCACCAGCTTCGCGCAGTTCGCGATGACCGGCACGCAAGCAGCGCAGTACGAACTTCCGCCGGGGCCGCTGGCGATCGATCCCGCGTCGCCGCTGGCGCTGGCCGGCGCGACGCGCGTGCCATTCCTGATCGGCTGGGGCGGAGGCGAACGGCAGCGCGACCGCGTCGAACGATCGAGCATGCAGATGCTGACTGCGCTGCGCGATCATGGTGTCGCGTGCGACTGGCTGTTCCTGCCCGGTGCGGATCATTTCGACACGCATCTGGCCCTGGCCGAGCCGGGTCACGCCTGGTCGGTCGCGCTGCGCGCCTGGTTGGCGAGGCGTCCGGGCTAGCGCGTTTTCCCGCGAAAGCCTGCCCCGTACTCGATGTTAGAAAGCTCGTTTCAGGTACGAAGCTGCGCGTCGGGGAAGGTGATGCGCATGGCGGTGCCGTGGTCGGCGTCGAAGGAAAACGTGCCGCCGCATTGCTGCGTGAGGCAGATCGCGATGCGCATGCCGAGACCTTTGGATAAAGCTGGATCGAAGCCGGCGGGCAAGCCGGGGCCGTCATCGCGCACTTCGAGTTCGAGGCCGCCATCGACGCGACGCAGACCGACGTCGATGCGGGTGGCGACGCCCTGCCCATGCTTCATCGCGTTGGCGATGAACTCGCACGCGAGCACGCAGACATTGGTGCCGACATCGGGTGAGGCGGGAAGCGTCTCGCCGGTGAAGGTGAGGGCGAAACGCGGGTCGGCCAGCTGCTGACAGACCTCGCGCAACGCGAGGTCGAGGTCGATCTGCAGCATGCTGCGCTTCTCGTAGAGAAGGTGCGAGAGGCCGGCGATGGTTCGGACCCGCTGCATCGCGTCGCCGAGCGCCGCGCGCGTTGCGTCACTCTCGACGGTACGCGACTGGATCGACAGCAGCCCGACGAGCAGCTGCAGATTGTTGTTGATGCGGTGGCCGACCTCGCGGCTGAGCAGCCGCTCGCGTTCGATCGTCTGGGCCTGAAGCTGCTGTTCGGCGCGCGCCTGGAGCGCCACGTTGGCGACGCCGCTCAACGCCGCCAGCGTGCGCACGTCGCCGGCGTCGAACTTGTTCTCGCCGTCATGCATCACGACCCACAGCGTGCCGACCGGCGCGCCGCCGCTGCCGAAAAGCGGCGTCAGCAGCGCCTCGACGTTCACGATGCCAGAGGACTGCAGGTACGAGTAGTAACGTTCGGGCTTCTGCATCAGCACGATCTCGCCGCGTTCGAGCGTGAGGCCGCACGGACTGACATCGGCCGGCAGCGCCAGGCCGTCGAAGCGGCCGTAGACGCCGCGCGTGTGCAACCAGCGAAAGACCGGTGCACCGTCCGCCGATTGTTCGAGCAGGCTGATGCTGGCCGATTGCGCCCGGCACAGCGCCATGGCCTGCTCGACCAAGGTCGGCAGCACCTCGTCGGGCGCGGTCACCGCGCGTTTCGTCAGGGTTTGCAGCGCCAGGATTTCGGGCCAGGGATCGCTCGTCCGCGGCGGACGGCACATCAACTCGTCGTCGGCCAGCACGTCTTGCAACGTCGCGACAGCAGTAGCAGTAAACGTCATTCACCCTCGCCTCACTCGACCGGCGGAGTGGCTGGACGCGCCTTCTCCGCAGGATCGTGCGATTAGGGGAACGTATCACAGCGACGTGGGTCTCTTCGCGCGGCATTGCGCCGCCCGTTCTACAGAGTGCGTGCGATCAACAGCTTCATGATCTCGTTGGTGCCGCCATAAATCTTCTGGATGCGCGCATCCACGAAGCGCCGCGCGATTTCGTATTCGCGCATGTAGCCATAGCCGCCATGCAGCTGCAAACAGGCATCGACGACGTCGTTCTGCTTCTGTGAAACCCACATCTTCGCCATTGAGGCGGTGGCACCGTCGAGCGTGCCCGCGACATGTTTGCCGATGCAGTCATCGACGAAGGCGCGGCCGACGCGGCACTCGGTCAGCAGTTCGGCGAGTTTGAAACTGGTGTTCTGGAATTCCACAATCGGCTTGCCGAAGGCTTGCCGGTCTTTGCAGTACTCGATCGTGATTTCGAGCGCACGCTCCATCGCCGCGATGCCGCCGATGGCGAGCGCAAGCCGCTCCTGTGGCAGCTGCTGCATCATCTGCGCGAAGCCTTTGCCTTCTTCAGGACCGAGCAGCGCATCGGGCGGAAGTTCGACATCGTCGAAGAACAGCTCCGACGTGTCGGACGCCTGCAATCCGATCTTGTCGAGGTTGCGGCCGGGCCGGTAACCTGCCGAGTTGGCGTCGACCAGAAACAGCGACGTGCCTTTGGCGCCCTGCTTGGGATCGGTCTTGGCCGCGACCAGGATCAGCCCGGCGAGCTGGCCGTTGGTGATGAAGGTCTTCTGTCCGTTGAGTTTGTAGACGTTGCCATGTTTGAGCGCGCTGGTGCGGATCGACTGCACGTCGGAGCCGGCGCCGGGTTCGGTCATCGCGATGGCGCCGATGATTTCGCCCGACACCATGCCGGGCAGCCAGCGCTTCTTCTGTTCTTCCGATCCGTAGGCGACGAGATAATGCGCGACGATGGCGCTGTGCACGCTGAAGCCGACCGACATCTCGCTGACGCCGCGCTCGAGCTCTTCGATCACCAGCGCCTCGTAGGCGAAGCTGCCGCCGGCGCCGCCATAGGCCTCGGGCACGCTGGGACACAGCGCGCCGATCGTGCCGAGCGACTTCCACGCGTCGCGGCTCACCATCTTCTGCTCGCGCCACTGCTCGGCATGCGGCGCGAGCTCGTCGGCGATGTGCCGGCGCAGGGAGTCGCGGAAGAGCTGCAGGTCTTCGTCCATCCAGCTCGATTGGGTGGTGACGCTCGTCATCGTTTCCTCGCCTCGTGCGGCTCGTCTGGGCGCGCTTCACGGGCCAGAAACCACAAGGTCCGACCGCGTGCAACGTCAGGCCAAATCCGATTCTGACGCGCTCGCGCGTCGATCAGATTTCTTGGCGAACTTGGCGTCTTGGCGGTGAACAGGCGCGGTGCGATCAACCGATGATGGCGTGCGGCACGAAGCGTGCGGTGCTGCCGGTGACGAGTCCGCTGTCCTCACGAATGCCCAAGCCGGCCGGCTGGCCCGCCACCGTCCACGAACCCAGGACCGGGCGCTGCCCGTCATAGGTCGCGAGTTCGGTATAGGCCTGGTCGACATACCAGTTGGGCTCGAAACTCTCCGCGTCGGCGGGCACGGTACGCACCGGACGGTCGTCGCGCCCAAGCCAGATCGAAGTGCCGGCGCCTTCGCGGCCCCACAGCGCCTTCGTCACCACGCCGCGACCGCCGTGCCAGCCGGCGGGTGCGCGGCCTTGCTCGACATCGAGCGCGAAATAAGACGGCAGCAGGTTGGGATGGTTCGGCGCGGCGCGCCACAGCAGCGGCAGCAGACCCTTGTTCGACACGATCATCTTCCACGCCGGTTCGAGCACGCGGATTTCGCGCGACTGCGCCGCGCGCAACAGCGCCAGACCGAAATCCTCGCGCAGCAGATCTTCCCACGGGTAGAGCTTGAACAGGTCGCCGATGGCGCGGTTCTGAAGGTCGACGAAAACGCGCCCGTCGGCGAGACCGATCTGGTTGATCGCCAGAAGCTGGATTTCGTGCCCCGCCTGCAGCGCCGTGTCGGCGAGATAGGCGACGGTGCCGAGATCTTCGTTCGACGTGCCGATGGCGGAAAAGGTCCAGCGCCCGTCGCGCGATCCCAGCATGCGGAACGCTTCGATCAGCCGGTCGTGAATCGAGTTGAACTGGTCGGCGTCGCCGGGCAGGGCGCGCGCCTGTTTGCCGGCCTCGAGCCATTCCCACTGGAACACCGCCGCTTCGAACAAGGCGGTCGGCGTGTCGCCGTTATATTCGAGCAGCTTCAAACTGCCGTCCTTGCCGCGCGCGAAATCCATCCGGCCGTAGAGATGACGTTCCTGGCCGCGCCAGGACTCGCGCACCAGCTCGTGCGCCCAATCGGGAATCTGCAGCGCGCGCAGCAGCGGCGGTTGCTGGACCGCGTCGTCGACGACCTGATAGACGAGCTGCTCGATGGCGCCCGTCGCTTCTTCGATCTCGTCGACCTCGGCCATGGTCAGCGCGTAATAGGCGCTCTCGTCCCACCACATGCTGCCGTCGGCGCGGCGAAAGTCGAAATTGGCGCGCGCGGCCGACGCCTGCCAGTCGCGCGCGAAACCGGGACGTCGCTCCATTCAGCCGCCCGCTGCACCGACCGTGGCGCCGCCACGACCGGTCGGACCCATCGCGCCGCTGTCGGCGCGGCCGCCGAAGCCGCCGCGTTCGACATTGTTGAAACTCGACGCGGTGCGCGCCGGCGCCGAAGCCGACTGCATCGTCGACGCTGCTGCCGTAGCGGGCATGGTCGCGACGCCCGGGTTGATCGGAGCACCCTGCGCGGTGCGATAGCTGGTCGGGCCGGCAGCGCTGGCATAGAGCGGTGCGCCCATCATGCCGCCGCCCGAAAGCATGCGGCCGACCATGAATCCCATCATCATCGGCATGAAGAAACTCTGGCCGGTGCCGGCCTGCTCGCGCGGCATGCAGGCCTCGGCGCCGTGCGCCGCTTCGCATTCCTCGCGGCTCTGGTAGCGCGGCGCGCGCGATTCGTGCTGCTCGGCGGCGGTGCGGATCGCGGCCTGGCACTGGTCGTCGCTGAACTGTCCCGAGGCGCGGCACTCGGTTTCGGTATGGAAACTACCGACCGGAGTCGGCTTTTTCGAACTGTCGTCGCAGGCAGTGAGCGCGATGGGCGCCACCGCCATGAACAAGAGCGCGATCGAACGCGACCGACGCATGATGTGTCCCCCCAGACAAAACCCCCCGTCCCGGGGTGCCTGTCTTAGATAGGCACTGTTGGGTGCCGGCGAAACGGGCATCTGCACGAATCTGCAGTCCGCTTTGGCTTGACCGCGACCGGTTCTCGTGGGTTTGCGGCAGGATCGGACCAACCGAGGAGCGCGCGTTGCCTCGCGATTTTTCGTCATGTCGCCCCGGCACTCTCGAATTGTCACCCCGGCGCAGGCCGGGGCCCACGGTCGTGGCAACACGGAACCGTCGCCGCTCCGCGTGACGCGTTGACGGTGCGTCGGCACCGCGTTGCGAGCCTGCTTCGGCCGTGGCAAACCCTGCGCGTGACTCTCGTCGTCAATCTTCTCGGCCGTTCCGGGGTCGGCAAAAGCGGCCTCGCCGGGGCCATCGTGGGCAAGCTCAAGGCGCGTCATTTCCTCGCCGAGCAGGTCACCGAATTCGCCAAGAGCCTGATCCTCGACGGCAACATCGCCGCGCTCAAGAACCAGGCTTTCGTGCTGGGCAACCAGTATCACTGGGTCGAACGCTGCATCGGCAAGACCGACATCGTCGTCACCGACAGCCCGACCTTGCTGTCGTCGATCTACGCGCCGCCCGACTACCCGCAGAGCTTCCACGACTTCGTGTTGTGGACGCACCAGGCGCATGACTGCGTGAACTTCTTCCTGCGGCGCAATGACGGCGCCGCGTACCAGAACGAAGTGCGCGTGCATGACGAGGCCGACTCGCGCCGGCGCGAGCTGCTGATCGAACAGCTGCTGCTCAAGAACGAGATTCCATTCATTGAACTGACCGTCGATGCGCACAGCGCCGATCGCGCGGTCGAACATATCGTCGCCGCCATCCGCGAGCGCGGCGGCTATCTCACCGATCTGTACGATCCGAGCTGACGTCTAGTAAGGGTGGTAGGCCGCTTCGATGGCGGCGAGCTTGGCCGCATATTGCTGCGGCGGCAGCAGCTGCCGGACCATTTCGAGGTCGCGGCGACGCAGATCGCGATACTGCACGGCGGCGTGCTCGTAGATCGCCGCCGCGGTCGGCGGCCGCACGATGAATTCAGGCGTCATCGGCGCGGACGGCGTCACCACGGTCGCGGCGGTCGTCGTTGTGGTGGTGGTGGTCTTCTTGACGATCTTCTTCTTCGGCGCCGGCCGGTCGTTGGCCGGCTTCTCCGCGGCCGGAGTCGCGTCGAGGATTCCGTCGAGGGCCGGCTTCGCGGCGACCGGCCGGGCCGGGTTCGGCGGCTTGGCCCGCGCGCTGGCGGCCTTGGTTTCTTTCGCCTCCTTGGCCTGGTCGGGACCTTCGCCGGGGAGCGGCTTGCGCATCTGGGGGCGCACCGTCGCGAAGGACGGCACCCGGCGCGCATGGTCACGGGCATAGATCTCGGACGGGCTCAGCCGATGCACCGGCGTGCTGGATTGGGCCCGTGGCTGCCTGGGCAGCTGGTCGGGCGAGGTCAGCACGCCCATCGGCGGCGTCGGACTGGTGGTCGAGGTCAGACTGCCCGTGGCCGGCTTTTCGTCCGCGGCCAGGGCGAAGCCCGGCGCGAGCAGCGCGGCGGCGGCGAGACCAAAGAGGGTGCGGCGGATCGACATGCGGGGCGACCTTAGCCGCGCAGGATTAAAATTGTCTCGATCTTGCGCGGCCGGATTTGCAGCTTCTTCACGCGGCCGGCATGGCCTCGTGCCAGGACTTGCCAGGCTCAGCGCGCCAGCGACTTCCAGGACTGCAGCAGGCCCGAGTGCAGCAGCTCGTCATGGCCGCCGATCAGATGCTCCTGGGCGTCGTCCTTGAGCACGATCTGCGGCACGCTTTTCACCGGACGGCCGAATTTCGAGCCCAGCGCGGCGTAGAGACCCTGCCGCTCGGCGTCATCGTCATGCAGGATTTCGGTGTACGGCACCTGATGCTGAGCCAGCAGCTCCTTGGCACGCACGCAAAACGGGCAATCGGACTTGGAGTGGACGGTGAGCTGCATCTTGGATCCGGTTTCGACGATTCGTGACGGTCGTCCTGGATAGCATGTCTGGCGGCGGTGCTAGCGCCGGTCGATCGCGGCCCAGTCGATCAGATCATCGCTCTCGTCGAATCCGGTCAGCGTCGGCGCCAGCCCGAAAAAACGGACATTGTCAAAGACGCTGAGATGCGGCGCCGCGTCGTAATAGGCGGCGACAAGTTCGCGCGTCTGGGCGATTCGGCGGTCGAGATCGGGCTCGCGCGAGGTCGCCTCGATTCGCGCGGTGAGTTCCTTGTCGCAGAACCACGGCGCGCGCCACAGACAGGAATTGACGCGCAGCGAGCGCAACGCGTCGCGCGACGGCGACGCGCTGTAGGGAATGCCGAACCCGTCGCTGGTCCAGCCACCGAAGGCGAGGTTGATCAGCAGCTTCTGCAGCGGGATCGCACGCAGCTCGACCTCGACTCCGACTTTGCGCAAGTCGGCCGCGATCTGCTGGTACATCACCGCGTCACCGGCGGTGCCGCCGATCACCACGTCGAAGATCAGATGGAACCCGTTGCCATAGCCGGCCGCGGTCAGCAGTTGCCGGGCGCGCACCGGATCGTAGGGCATCGGCCCGATCGCCGGGTCATAGCCGATCACGCCGGGCGTCGCGACCAGCCCGGCGGTGCGCGTGACGCCGCCGAGGGCTTTTTCGACGATGAGATGGCGGTCGACGGCGAGGATCAGCGCGCGCCGCACGCGCCGATCGGCGAGCGGCCCCGGTTTGGTGGTGAGAAAGGCGATCCCCATCACGCCGGGTTCGTGACTCACCAGGCTGTTGATGCCGGCAGCCTTGAGTCCTTCGATCTCGTCGGCACCGAGTCCGATCGCGACATCGATGGCGCCGGCCGCGAGACTCTGCACGCGCGTATCGGCCTCGGGCATCGCGATCAGTTCGAGCCGCTCCATGCGCGGTGCGCGCCAGCCGTGTTTGTGCGCGACGAGAACGGCGCGCGTCGGCGTCCAGCGTTCGAGCTTGAACGGGCCGGTGCCGATCGGCGCCTGCGCGAATCCTTCCGGACCTTTCTCGCGCCACAGGGTCGGCTGCGGAATCCACAAGACCGGCAGCGTGCGCGGCAGGGTCGGGTCGGGATAACGGGTCTCGATGTCGACGGTCAGCTCGTCGACGATCCGCGCGCCCTTCACCTGATGCAATTCGCGCGCGACGGATTCGCGTTGCGCCGCTTGGCTGGTGACATAGTCGATCGCGGCGGCGACGGCGGCGGCATCGAATCTGGTGTCGTCCTGGAACAGCACGCCCGGGCGCAGGTGAAAGCGCCAGGTGACGGGATCGGTGCGTTCCCACGACAGCGCCAGCCAGGGCTGCAGCTCGCCTTTGTCGTCAAATCGGGTCAGCCCGTCGAACATGGCCGAGATCGTGTAGGTGGACGGGATCTGCGTGTCGCGAAACGGATTGCCGAGCGCGGCGGGCAGCGCCACCAGCCCGGCGCGCAAGGTTCGATCGTCGGCGCCGGCCGGACCGGTGACGAGGCACGCGGCCAGCAGCAGGACGGACGCCAGATTGCGAAGGACGAGCACGGCCGGGCTATGTTGCACGCGCATGCGGCGGCGTCCAATCTCGGGCGTCAGTGAAAGGTCAGGCGCGATGCACGAAACCATCCGCGGCACGATCCGCTATACCAGCCGCAAGCCCGACCGGATGGGGCATGAGCGCGGCCGCGAATCCTTCACCATCATCAAGCATCGCGACGGACGGCGCAGCCTGCAGGCGCATGCGGAAATCGACGACGCGCCCAACGTGCTGCGGCTGGTGACGACCAGCGTCGACGCGTCCTGGAATCCGACCGACGCATCGGTTCGACTCAGCGTCGGCGATCAGTTCGTCGGATCGAGCTGGTATCGCTTCACCGACCGCGCCGCCGAGTGCGAAGGGTTCACGGCGCGCGAAGGACGCATCTCGCAGCGCTACGAGCTCGACCGTCCGATCGGCACGCTCGGCGCGCATCCGATCCAGGGCGATGCATGGCATCTCAATCGCTACGATCTGCGCCAGGGACCGGGCCGGCAGGTGCTGCCGTTGATCATGATGACCAGTCTCGACCATCGCGGCGCCACCGGCCCGATGCTGATCGCGCGCGACCTGACCTTGAACTTCGTCGGCCCCGAAACCGTGACGGTCGGCGCCGGCACCTTCGAGGCGCTGCATTTCAAGTACGGCACCAACGACGACTATGACAGCGAAGATCCGTCGCGCCATCCGCCGTACCATGTCTGGACCACCGCGGACGGCGACTATGTGTTCCTGAAGGGCCAGGTCGCCGGCTACATGAAAACCTATTACGAGCTGACCTCGCTCGAACGCGTGCCGGCGCCGCAGCGCTAGCAGCGGGCGCCGCGCAGCAGCGCGCCGAGGCGCGCCGCTTCGGTTTCGATGCGGGCCGCAGGCGCGCCGGCGAATCCGACCACCAGCCCGCCGCGCGAATCGTCGTAGCGGGACAAGCCCATGACGCCGAATCCGGCCGCCTGACAACGCGGCAGGAGCACCTGTTCCGCCGCGAAGCCGTCGAGCTCGATCGTGCCGGTGAAGGCAAGCGCGTCGGCATGCACGTCGCTTGCGATGCCGCGACGAAACGCGTCGAGCCGCGCCGGCGCTTCGATGCGCAGGCGGTCGACATGCAGGTCGAAGGCGCCGTGCGCGAACAGCGCGTCCAGCGCCGCCTGGTGCAAGGTCGGCGTGGCGTAGCC
>JAQGIE010000195.1 GCA_028291365.1 Rhodospirillales bacterium | reverse complement strand
TTGCGCCGATCGTGCGCGGCGTGACGCTGGTCTCCTGCCCGTCGCGTTCGAAACCCCAGCTGCGCAACGGTGGCGTCACGACGCAAGGATGGTCGGCGAGCTGGCGCGGATGCGTGAGCCGCGCCAGCGCCGGACGCTGTTCGAGCAGCGCCGCGCTCGCGCACACGACATGCGGCACCGTCCATAATTTGCGCGCGACATGGCGGCCGTCGCGCAGCGGCCCAAGCTGAAACGCCAGGTCGACGCCGTCTTCGACCAGATCGGGCGCGGCGTTGGTGAAGCGCAGGTCCATGACGAGCTCGGGATGGTGCGCGGCGAATGCCAGCAAGGACGGGCCGAACGTGTCCGGACAGACGAATAGCGGCGCCGTGATGCGCAGCGTGCCGCGCAACCGCTCGCCCGTATCGCCCAGCCGGTCGGCGGCCGTCGCGATCTCGTCGAAGGCGACGCCGCAACGTTCGGCAAACGCACACCCGTCGTCGGTCAGGCTCACCGCGCGCGTGGTTCGCCGCAGCAGCTGCACCTTGAGCCGCGCTTCGAGCGCGGCGATGCGCCGGCTGATCGTGCTGGTCGGCAAGCCGAGCGCACGGGCGGCGCCGACGAAACTGCCTTCGCGGGCGACGCGTACGAAAATGGCGACGTCGTCAAAACCCAGAGTCATTGTCCCGCTCCTGCAATTCGCAATTCCATATTGCCCGCTTTGTTGCATCGACCAGGGGCCACATCTTCGCCGCGTCACAACCACGGAAGGGTGCTCGGCGATGAAGGCGGTGATGTTCGACCAGGTCGCTTCGGAAGCGGACGGATATGGCGTGCTGGCGCTGCGCGACGTGCCGATGCCCAGCCCCGGCCCGGGCGAGGTGCTGGTACGGCTCGCCTGCGCCGCGATCAATCCGGGCGACTTTCTGTTCATCAGCGAGCTCTATCCCGATCCGAAGAAGCCGTCTTATCCGCAGATCGCGGGGACACACGGCGCCGGGTACGTCGCCGAGCGCGGCGAAGGCGTGACCATCGCCCCGGGCACGCTGGTCCATGTGAATCATGATGGTGCCTGGGCCGAGTATGCGGTGGTTCCGGCGGAATGGCTGACCGCGCTGCCGCCCGCCTATCCGCTGGAAAAGGCGGCGCAGTTCATCAACCAGGTCACCGCCTGGGACCTGCTCGACCGCACCAGGCTGAAGGAAGGGCAATGGCTCGTGCTCAACGGCGGCAATTCGAGCGTCTCGATCATGCTCACCCAGTTCGCGCGCCAGCGCGGCATTCGCACCGTGTCGCTGGTGCGCAAGCAGCAGCAGGATCTGCGTGCGCTGGGCGCGACCGAAGTGCTGGAACTTGGGCCCGGCATGCTGGACCGGCTGGACGCGATCACGGGCCCCGGCGCAGGTGGCGGCGGGCTGCACGCGGTGATCGACTGCATCGGCGGCAAGCTGCTGAGCGACCTGGTGCGCCGCCTCGCGCTGGGCGGCCGTGCGATCATCTATGGCGGCTATGACGGCGCGCGGTTCGAGCTGCACAATTTCGACCTGCTGATGCGCGGCGCGACCATCGAGACTTACATCTATCGCTATTTCTTCACGCCGCCGGGCCCTGCGGACCGGTCGCTGCTGCAGCAGATCGTACAAGCGACCGAAGGGCCCGATTTCGTCATTCCGATCGGCGGCCGCCATCGGCTCGACGATTTCCGCGCCGCGATCGACGCGACGCTCACCGACCCGGCGCGCGGCAAGCGCTTTCTCACCTTCGGCGACCGCGACGGTGCCGCGATGGGTTGAGACGGCCGGCCGGGGCGCTGAGGGTTGGGCCGCGGTCGCCTTGTGCCCGGCCGGAGGCTGGGACTAGGCTCGGCGCCATGGACCGATGCGTCACACGTCCGGGCACCAGGCCGCGCCGCAATGGGGCGTTGCTGGTGCTGTCGACGTTGTTGCTTCTCTGCTTCGGCCTGCCCTGCCCGCGCGGCGATGCCACCGCGCACGCATCCACCATGCAGGACTGCCCCGAAATGCCGGGCAAGTCGCAGGTGCCGCCGGACACGCCGGCGCAATGCCTCCTCGGCTATTCGATTCCGGCGATCGGCCCGACCGGCGGCGTCACGCGGATCGCCTATCTCGATCGTCCGGCGTTGCTGCTGGCCGATCGCGCCCACGAATCCGCGATCGTCGAACCGCCGCTGCCGCCGCCGCGCACCGCCTGAATTCAACTCGTTCGCACGAATTCAAATTCAGGAGACCTACATGCGTAAATTTCTGTTCGGCCTCGCAGCCGTGCTCGCGCTGACGACCGCGGCCTACGCCGCCACCCTGACGGGTGGTTGCTGCGGCGCCGGCGCCGATTGCTGCGACGAGCAAGCCGACTGCTGCGACTAGCAAGGCCTAGACGCACGCCCGGCCTGTAGCGCCGGGCGACCTACGGGGCGCCCATCCGCGAGCGATCGCGGATGGGCGCTTTCGCATGTGCCGCGTTACGCCGCCGCCTTGTTCTGCAAGCGGTCCAAGGTCGGGAACAGTTCGGACGGATCGGGGCGGCGCGTGTAGTCGGCGTTGACTTCGGCATATTCGATCGTGCCGTCCCGGCCGATCACGAAGCGCGCCGGCATCGGCAAGGTCCAGCTTGGATCGCCGTTGATCAGCGGCAGGTCGTTACCGAAGCCTTTGTAGAGTTCGACCAGATCATCCCCCACCGCCGCGACACCGGCGGCGCGAGCGTTCGCTTCGTTTCTCGTGGTGGCGTAGCGCACGCCGTGCCGCGCACCGGCGTCGTTCCGCACGGAACGGCGCCGGTTTCGTCGCATGTTATTCGGCGGCGCGCCGGAGCGGCTCGGGCCGGCCGGGCTCGGGCGTCTTGCTTTCCTTCTGCGCGCCTTCCTTTCGACCGGGGGCGCTCTCGCCGCCGCCGATCTGGATGCGGTGTGCGTGCTCGCCCTGAGCCCCGCTCTTGGGCACGGTCAGGCGCAGCACCCCGTCCTTGAAGCTGGCCTGGATCTCGTCAGGCCTGGCCACGAAGGGCAGCCGGATCGTGCGCGCGAAGCTGCCGTACGAACGTTCCATCATGTGCCAGTGCTCACCCTCGCGTTCGTTGATTTCGGCGCGCTTCTCGCCGCGGATCGTCAGCAGGTCGCCGTTCAGCGTGACGTCGAGGTCCTTCTCCTCGACTCCCGGCAGCTCGGCCAGAATGCAGATCTCCGAGTTGTTCTCCTTGATGTCGATGCGCGGCCCGGCAAATCCGCCCGCCGCGGCTGCGGGAAGCGCACCGAAACCGCGCGCCATATCGTCGAACATCCGCGTCATCTCACGTTGCAAGGCGCTGAACGGATCATTTTCATAACGGCGTGTCAGCGGTGACGCAGTCCAGTTGAACGGCGCCAGCCAATTCTTTTCCATGGTCCAATCCTCCGTACTCGATGGGGGTCGAACCGCCAACGCACGCCCACAGCGACCGTCCCGGCGACGCAAGCGCGCAGGCTGAAATGAAAACAACGACAGCAGAATGCCGAATGTCAGCGCGCGGCCCTGACCGTTTCGCCGTGTTGCTCGACCTCAACAAAGCCAGGGGCGCCGGCGCCGCGCTGTCGTTGCGGTGGCGGGATTCGGCCTGCGGCGCATGGGTTTTTCAATGTCAGGCGAAGCTGACGACGACGCGGCGGTTCTTGGCGCCTTTGCTTTCGATCTTGTCGACGCGCACCTTGCCGATCTCTTCGATGCTGCGCACATGGGTTCCGCCGCAGGGCTGCAGGTCGATGCCGTCGACTTCCAGCAGGCGCACGCGGCCGGCGCCGGTCGGCGGTTTCACCGACATGGTTTTCACCAGCTCGGGCCGCGCCGCGAGTTCGTCGTCGGTGATCCAGCGCACCGACACGAACTTGGCCTGCGCGACATAGTCGTTCAGCGCGCGCTCGACCGTGTCCTTGTCGAGCGCGACGTCGGCGTCGAAATCGAGCCGCCCCTTGCCGTCAGAAACCTGACCGCCGGTAACCGGGAACGGCACCGCCGCACTCAACAGATGCAGCAGCGTGTGCATGCGCATCAGCCGGTGCCGCCGTTCCCAGTCGATCGAGGCGGTCACCGCATCGCCGACCGCGAGGCTCGGCGCATCGGGCGCGGGAATGTGCAGCACCGTGTCCGGCGTCGGCCCTTTGCGCGCTTCGGCGATCGGCACCACGCTTCCGTCCGCGGTCATCAGCGTGCCGGAATCGCCGGGCTGGCCGCCGCCGGTGGGATAGAAGACCGTGCGATCGAGGATCAAACCGTTGGGCTCGATGGCGACGACGGTCGCGTCGCAGCTGCGCAGGTAGGAATCTTCTCGGAAGAGGAGTTCGGTCATCGGATTCCGTGCGAGCGCTTGGTGAGGGCGGGGTCTCGTCTTTTGTGCCGGCGTCCTGCGCCGGGCGCAACGGCGAGCGTGCGGCATGGCGCCTACGAAGAAGCAACGCAGACCGACCGCCAGCGGTGGTCAGAGTTTCGGAACTTGTGATTTGCCGGACAGCGTGAAGGTCCTGCCGGTCACCGTTGAAAACGGCATGCCGGTCGCGAAGCTGAACACGTAGCTGTTTGTGATCACGTTATACGGGACGGTCAGACCGGCCGAAGACGTGATGGTTGTGGTCGTGACCGAACAGCTGAGCCCGCCCAGACCCACGCTCGTCAGCGAATTCGCGCATTGGGTTTGGATCGCGCCCGTGCCGGCGGTGCTGTTCGCCATGGCCCACCTGCCCGCCTGCTCGGCGGCGAATTGCAGCGAACTCTGAATCCAGAACAGGCGCCCGAATTCATAAATTCCGAACAGGAACAGAACCAGCACCGGAAAGATGATCGCGAATTCGACCGCCGCCGCACCTTCGCTGTCGTTGCGAAGACGCCGCGGAAGCCCAGGATCCTGCTTGCGCCGTGCAGACATGATCACGGCACCTGCAGGACGGCGGCGCCATTCATCGTGATCGGCGTGCCGAAGCCGTTATAGGGCAGGATTGGCGTATAGCTCCGCTGCACCTGAACCGAAACATAGTTTCGATTGGTCAGTCCCACGCCACAGATGGCGGTTCCGTTGCAGGTGGAAAGCCTGGCCGCGGTACTGCTGCCACAGGTACAGAAAACAATCGGCGTGGACACGGTCATGCTCGCGTCGTTGACCGAATTTTGCGCGGCCTGTTGCACGCCGTTCGCGTCGGCCGGATAGATGGTTGCATATTGCACCCCGGCGCGCGCCGCGCTGTTCAGCTGCGTGCTCAGTCGGACGACCATTCCGTAATCGAACAGTCCGGCCAGGAGCAGCATCACGATCGGCACCAGCAGCGCAAATTCGACCGCTGCATTGCCCGATCGGGCGGCACGGAGACGATGAAGAATACGCATCTTCCTTACTCCGCCATCACCACGCCCTTGATGGTCGGCATCGAGACGCCCATGGCCGGGCAGCCGCTATTGTCAAGATTGGTGTTGCCCTGGAATTGCACCGTCGATGCAAGAATGACGAGGCAGCTCGCGCCGGCGTTGCCGCTGAATTTGACGGACTGACTCGGCGTGTAAATGGCGCCGCCAAGCGTCAGATTCGTGCCGCCATTGATCAAGTTTCCTTGATTCAGGTTGTTGTTGGGCGGTGCATTCCGATCTTGATAAAAAAGAACGCCTTTGTAGGTACCCGAAGCCGACGGATACAGCGTGACCGTGCTGGTCCCGTTGATGTCGATCCTGCCGATTTTGCTCGCCGGGGAACCAGTCAGGATGATCGTAACGCCACCACCTGCTTGAACGGTGACGGTGGTGTTTGCATTGATCCTGAAATCGCCGTTGTAAACATAATAAATACCGGAGCTCAGCGTGTAGCTGGTGTTCGCCGCGAAGTTCATGCCGCTGCAATAGAGACCGGCCGGGACCAGCCCGGTCGGAACTGAGCTATG
>JAQGIE010000192.1 GCA_028291365.1 Rhodospirillales bacterium | reverse complement strand
GCCGCCCACCGTTGCGGGCGGCCCGGAGCGGCTAAGTAACTGGCCTGGCGTCGTTTTATGGAACTGGCGAAGCGAATTCGACGGGCGGCGTCAGATCACTCCGCTTTGATGCGACGATCACCGAGCGCGACAAGCCGTGCCGGCAGCTCGCGACGGATCGCCTTGCGCACCGGTTTCTTGAGCTTCTTCCAGCTTTTCTTCTCGGTCCTGGTCTGGCCGCAACCGTGGCACCAGCCCGTGTCCGGATCGAACTTGCAGATGTCGATGCAGTTCTTTTTCACGCGCCGTCACATAGGACGGCAGCCATCGCGACATCTGCGTCGATTGCGCGCGACGCGCGAAAAATCGTGCATGCTCGCCGATCTGTTTGCGCGACGAGATGAAGAAGATGCACGCCACGCCGACCATTCGGGCGGTTCCGTCGACCGGCTATGAAGAATTGCTGTCCTATCTGAGCGCGCTGATGCGCGATTCAGGGCGCAACGGACAGCCGCATTTCACCGCCAATCGCGACCGCGACGTCTATGACAAGCCGTTCAACGATCGCATCCGCGCCCGGCTGGCGCTGCCGCTGCAACGGCGCGGCTGGATCCGGTTATGGATCGCGGTCGATGGTGACGAAACGCTCGGCCATGTCGACCTGCGCGCCAGCGACCGCACCGCCGATGCGCATCGCGTGCTGCTGGGGCTCGGCATCGCCAAGGCGCATCGCGGCCGCGGCCTCGGCCGCGCGCTGACGCAATACGCGATCGATTGGGCCCGCACCAACGGCCACGACTGGGTCGACCTCAACGTCTTCGCGGTGAACGCGCAGGCGGTCGCGCTCTACAGGTCGCTCGGCTTCGTCCAGACCGGATTCCACGCCGATCGATTCCGCATCGACGGCGATTCGGTCGACGAAATATCGATGGCGCTGGACCTGCGCACGTGACCGCCACCCCGACCGCGCGCTTCTCTCGCCGGTCGGCAGTTCCTCGCGCGTCGTTCCTATTTCTCGGTCAGCGTCCAGACGCCGGCCCAATTCTCGCGCGGGGCCTGTTGCAGCTGTTCGACGCGCGCAGCAAAGATCGCAGAGGTCGGATCTTCGCTTGCGAGCGAGGTGAAGATGGCGCGGGCCTCGCCCCAGTCGGCGGCGCGATAGAATTCCAGCCCTTCCGCAAACCGCTTGTGGCGCGCCAGCAGTTCGGGCGGCGCCTTGCCGATCGGACCCAGCAGTTCATAGACGCGTTGCGGTTCGCTTTTGCCGACCGGCAGAATGCGATCGATCTCGCGCAGGTCGATGCGTCCTTGCACCGCCATCGCGGTCGCTTCGTTCACCAGCAGCTCGGTGCCGTAGAATTTATTGGCACCTTCGAGCCGTGAGGCGAGATTCACCGAGTCGCCCATCACGGTATAGTTCTTGGTGAACTCGGATCCGATATTGCCGACCACCGCCTCGCCGGTTGCAATGCCGATGCGCACCGAGATCTCCGGCAGATAGCGTTTCATGCCCAGCAGATCAGGCAGCTCTTCGCGCAGCCGGTCGAGCTGGCGGCGCATCTCGAGCGCGGCCAGGCATGCCTGCACCGCCTGCTCGGCCGGATCGCAGAAAGGCGGGCCCCAATAGGCGACGATCGCGTCGCCGATATATTTGTCGATGATGCCGTGATGATCGCGCACCGGCTGCGACAGCAAGGTCAGATAGCGGTTCACGATCGTGACCAGCGCCTGCGCCGTCGTCGTTTCGCTGATGCTGGTGAAGCCCTGCATGTCGGCGAACAGCACCGTCATCAATCTTCGTTCGCCCGCCGCCGACAAAAGCTCGGGCCGATCGACCAGCCCTTCGACGATGCGCGGGTCGAGATATTTGCCGAACGTGCTGCGGATCCGTTCCTTGGCGCGCAGCTCTTCGATCATGCGGTTGAAGGCGTCGCCCAATTGCCCGATCTCATCGCGTGACGTGACCGGAATGACGATGTCGAGCTCGCCGCGCTCGATCGCCGCCGCACCCGCAACCAGGCGCCGGATCGGCCGCACCACGCCCATCGTCACGGCGGCGGCCACCGTCAGGCCCAGCCCGGCCGCCACCAGCAACATGACGAAGCTGGTCTGGACCGTACGACGCTGGTAGCGGCGCATTCCGTCGATCGCCTGTTCCGAGATGCGGCGCATCTCTTCGGAGGCCTCTTGCAGCCTGCCGTTCAGCGCGTCGCGTTCGCGATCGAGCTCGGGCAGGATCTGGTTCAGCGAGGCGCGATCACGCGCCGCGGCGGCGATCATCGCGGCGTCGGCATAGCGGCGATAGTCGGTGTCGCGGCGCTCGATCAGCATCTGCAGCATCGTGTCGAGCCGGGCCAGCGCGACATTGTCGTGAAAGTCGAGCGGATCGCGGATCTGATCGTTGATGTGCTTGCGCGCTTTTTCGAGCGCGGCGGTGGTGGCGGCGTCGGCCTCTTCCAGCCGCGTTTTCGCGACCGCCAGTTCGGTGACCTGCGCCCCGTCGTCGAGCCCTTCGATCACGACGCGGCGCAGCCACAGCGCGCGCTCGAGCGAAAAAGCAGCGGCGCGGCCCAGCTCGGCCGATGCGGGATCGTAATTTTCGGCCACGGTACGAAGCTGCGCGTCGACCGTTCCGGTCATGCGTGCGGTCAGGATTGCGACGATCGCCATCAGCAGCAGGAGGCCGACCGCGAGCGCGAAGATCTTCACGCTGACCGTGATCCGGATCCGGGCCATGTCCCATCCCTCGGCGGGTCCCCGGTCTTATGGCGACCTGTCAGGTCGCTTCCTTCGGGACGCGCGCTTGTCCCACAACGGTCTACCCGACCGTTGCGCTCAGGTCCACGTACCAGATCAGCCTTGGACGCTTCGCTTCGATCAGTCGACGAACTTCCACGACCCGTCGGGTTCGCGGCATTGCATGCCGGTCACGACCTGACGTTCGCCGCGAATGAAGGCGGTGCTCTGCATCTCGCGGCAGGTACGGCCGCTATCCGGATCATGGAACGCGACGGCACGCCGGTCGTCGCTGCGCTGGTGCCGCGCCGCCGCGCGTTGCTGCTGCGCGCAATCTTCGGCATCGAGACGCTGACCGACCTGGTTGCCCAGCACACCGCCGCCCAGCACGCCCGCGATCGTCATCGCAGCCTTGCCCGAGCCGCTGCCGAACTGGCTGCCGAGCAGACCGCCGCCCGCCGCCCCCGCCAGCGTCCCGACGGTGGATTTGTTGCCGCCGCACTGCGCCTGCGCGAACTGCGGCATTGCGACGAGCGTGAAGACGGCAAGGATCAACGCGCGCATGGCAAGCTCCACGATCTAGGTTCCGCAGAAACAACGGTGATTTGCCGCGGTGCGTTCCGCGCCGCGTGCAATTTGCCCTCGGGCTTCCTCGCAAACGCACAAGCACCTGAAATGGTGGTGAATCGGACTAGGTTGAGTGGCCCTGCGCGCAGTTCATCTCGAAAGCGTCATGCTTTACCGGCTGAGCTGCTTCATCGCCGTCTCGAGACCCGACAGAGTCAGCGGATACATGCGGTCTTCGAGGATCTGGCGCAGCATGCGGGTCGACGGCGTGTGGTCCCAGAATTGGCGCGGCGTCGGGTTGATCCAGGCCGCCTTGGGCCATTGCGCCAGCAGGCGGCGCATCCAGGCCTCGCCGCTCTCGTCGTTCCAATGCTCGACCGAGCCGCCCGGCTGCACGATTTCGTACGGGCTCATGGCGGCGTCGCCGACGAACACCAGCCGGTAATCGGGGCCGTAGGTGTGCAGCAGTTCCGCGGTCGGGATCGGCGTGTCCCAGCGGCGCGCATTCTCCTTCCACACGCGCTCGTAAACGCAATTGTGGAAGTAGAACCATTCGAGATGCTTGAACTCGGTCTTG
Organism: Rhodospirillales bacterium; assembly: GCA_028291365.1. Taxonomy (GTDB): domain Bacteria; phylum Pseudomonadota; class Alphaproteobacteria; order BOG-932; family Roseiterribacteraceae; genus Roseiterribacter. The sequence goes on along the minus strand of JAQGIE010000192.1, from coordinate 805 downwards.
GCGGCGCTGAACAGCTCGGCGCAGATGCGCACATGGTCGTCCATCGACCCGCCGACATCGAGAAACAGCAGCACCTTCACCGCATTGTGCCGTTCGCGTTCGAGCTGCAGATCGAGCCAGCCCGCATTGTCGGCGGTGGCGCGCACCGTGCCCGGCAAGTCGAGAATATCGGCGGCGCCGTGACGCGCGAATTTGCGCAGCCGGCGCAGCGCGATCTTGATGTTGCGCGTGCCGAGATCGACGTCGCCGTCGAGATCGCGAAAGTCGCGCTTGTCCCACACCTTCACCGCGCGACGATGGCGGCTTTCATGCTGGCCGATGCGCACGCCTTCGGGATTGTAGCCAAAGGCGCCGAACGGCGAGGTGCCGGCGGTGCCGATCCATTTCGAACCGCCCTGGTGGCGGCCTTGCTGCTCTTCCAGCCGCTGGCGCAGCGTCTCCATCAACTTGTCCCAGCCGCCCAGCGCCTCGATCTGCGCCTTCTCCTCGTCGCTGAGGATCTTCTCGGCCAGCTTGCGCAGCCATTCATCGGGAATCTCGGCCGTGATCGGTTCGGCGCCCTCGCCCGCTTCGCGCTCGAGCCCCTTGAACACTTCGCCGAACACACGGTCGAACCGGTCGAGATGGCGCTCGTCCTTCACCAGGGCGGCGCGCGCGACATAGTAGAAATTCTCGATGTCGCCTTCCGGCACGCCGCGCTGCATCGCTTCGAGCAGGGTGAGGTACTCTTTCAGGCTGACCGGCACCGAGGCGGCGCGTAGCGCGAAGAAGAACGTCGGAAACATCAGCTTGTCCGCGATTTCCG
>JAQGIE010000092.1 GCA_028291365.1 Rhodospirillales bacterium | reverse complement strand
CCGATCTGCTCGCGCTGCGAGATGCCACTTCCCGTCGGGGCGTGACCTTCAGCGACGTTGGCGACATAGAGAACCGGCTTGCCGGTCAGCAGCGCCAGCCGCTTGAACAGCGGCTTCTGTTCGGGTGTCGGTTGGAACATGCGGGCGGGCTTGCCGTCGCGCAGCAGCGCCAGCGCCGGCTCCATCACCTCGAGCTCGGCCTTGGCGTCGCGGTCGCCGCCTTTGGCTTTTTTCTGCGTCGAGGTCACTCGCTTCTCGAGCGACTCCATGTCCGACAGCATCAATTCGGTTTCGACCACGTCAGCGTCGCGGATCGGATCGATCGAACCTTCGACATGGGTGATGTCGCTGTCTTCGAAGCAGCGCAGCACGTAGATCACCGCGTCGACTTCGCGAATGTTGGCGAGGAACTGGTTGCCCAGCCCTTCGCCCTTCGAGGCGCCGCGCACCAGGCCGGCGATGTCGACGAATTCGAGCTGGGTCGGAATGATCGTCGCCGACTTGCCGACGCGCGCGAGATTGTCGAGCCGCGGGTCGGGCACGGCGACGCGCCCGACATTGGGTTCGATGGTACAGAATGGATAATTCGCCGCCTGCGCCGCTTGCGTCGCGGTGAGCGCGTTGAACAAGGTCGACTTGCCGACATTGGGCAGGCCGACGATGCCGCAATTGAATCCCATTCGACTTACTCCTGCCGAATCGCCAGCGCGACGCGGTTCATGAAATCTTCCGGCTTGTCGGCCAGCAGCAGCGGAATTTCGTCGGCCACCGCGTCGAGCAGCGACACGACCCAATCCTGGTCGGCTTTGGCGAAATTCTGCAGCACGTAGCCGGTGACGCGATCCTTGTGGCCGGGATGGCCGATGCCGAGACGGACGCGCCAGAAATCGGGACCGAGCGCCGCATCGATCGAACGAATGCCGTTATGCCCCGCGGCACCGCCGCCGAGCTTCACGCGCACCTTGCCCGGCACGAGATCGAGTTCGTCGTAGAGCACCACGACGTCGCCGATCGGCAGCTTGTAGAAATTGGCCGCCTGCTGCACCGAGTCGCCCGAGCGATTCATGAAGGTCTGCGGCTTGAGCGCGAGAACCTTCTCGCCGTTCACCCGGCCTTCGGCAAACAGGCCCTGGAAGCGTTTGCCCCAGGGCCCGAAGCCATGACGCTCGACGATACGGTCGAGCGCCAGGAAGCCGATATTGTGCCGTTGCTTGGCGTGTTCGGGCCCGGGGTTGCCGAGCCCGACCAACAACCGCACGGATTACTTCTTCGGTGCAGCAGCCGGCTTCGCCGCGGCGGCCGGTGCAGCAGCAGCCGGGGCAGCAGCGGCAGACGCCGCAGCGCTGGCAGCTGCGTCGGCTTCTTCTTCCTTGCCGCGCAACGCCGACGGAGCGGCCACCGTCGCGACGGTGAAGTCGCGGTCAGTCGTCGCCTTGATGCCGTCGGGCAGCTTGACGTGGCTGATATGAATCGAGTCGCCGATTTCGACGCCCGACAGGTCCACCGTGATGAACTCCGGAATCGAATCCACCTTGCAGAGGAATTCGATTTCGTGACGCACGATGTTCAGCGTGCCGCCACGCTTCAGGCCCGGCGACTGGAGTTCGTTGACGAACTTCACCGGGATGTCGATGCGGATCATCGTGTCGGACGACACGCGCAGGAAATCGACATGGGTGGCGCGATCGGTCAGCGGGTGCAGCTGCAGATCGCGCGCAAGAACGCGGTGCGTGGCGCCGTCGAGCTTGAGCTCGAAGACATGGGTGAAGAAGCCGGCGCGATGAGCGTGCTTGCTCAGTTCGCGGTCTTCGACTTGGATCAGGACCGGCGGCTCCTTGCCGCCATAGATCACGCCAGGCACGCGGTGATTACGCCGCGTCGCCCGGGCAACCCCCTTGCCGGCCCGGTCTCGCGGCTCAGCCGCGATCGACAGATTCTGGGACATCTCAATCTCCAAAGCAGAAGCGACCGCCAGGCCTCCAGGGGTGCCTGCGGTCGAAGGCCGGGTTTATGGCGGAGAGGCCCCTCGGAGTCAAAAAAATCCCTTATTCCCCGCGAAAGCGGAGATCCCATCCCACGCCAGCCCGGGCCCAGCTGTGGCCCGCTTCGGGGGTCCCGTGGGTCCCCGCGTTCGCGGGGAATTTAGACCTAGTCGAACAGGCTCGAAACCGAGCGTTCTTCCGAGATCCGGCGGATCGCCTCGGCGATCAGCGGCGCCACCGTGAGCTGGTGGATATTGGGCGCCGAGGCGACCGCCTCGGTGGCCTGGATCGAGTCGGTGGTGACCAGCCGCACCAGCGGCGAGGCGGTGACCCGCGCCACCGCACCGCCCGACAGCACGCCGTGCGTCGTATAGGCCGCCACCGAGGTGGCGCCGGCCTGGGTCAGCGCCACCGCGGCATTACACAACGTGCCCGCGGAATCGACGATGTCGTCGACCAGGACGCAGGCACGGCCCTCGACTTCACCGATGATGTTCATGACTTCGCTTACGCCAGCGCGTTCGCGGCGCTTGTCGATGATGGCGAGGTCGGCGTCGAGCCGCTTCGCCATCGAGCGCGCGCGCACCACGCCGCCGACGTCGGGCGACACCATGACCAGACGCTCGCCGCTGCCGAAATGTTTGCGGATGTCGGCGGCGAAGACCGGTGCGGCGACCAGATTGTCGAGCGGAATGTCGAAGAAACCTTGGATCTGGCCTGCATGCAGATCCATCGTCAGCACCCGGCCGGTGCCGGCGGTGGTGATCAGATTGGCCACCAGCTTGGCCGAGATCGGGGTGCGCGGGCCCGTCTTACGATCCTGTCGCGCATAGCCGTAATAGGGCAGCACCGCCGTGACGCGCTTGGCCGAGCCGCGCCGGAGCGCGTCGATCGTGACCAGCAGCTCCATCAGATTGTCGTTGGCGGGGAACGACGTCGACTGGATCACGAAGACGTCTTCGCCGCGCACATTCTCGAGGATCTCGACGAAGATCTCATTGTCGGCGAAGCGCTGGATGTGCGCCTTGGTGAGCGGCAGCCCCAGCTCGCGCGCGATCGCCTCGGCCAGCGGACGGTTCGAGTTGCAGGCGAGGATTTTCATGGGGCGGCGGCTCTCGGGCTGGGTCGGCGCTTCATAGAGGCGCGCCGCCGCGTCGGCAACGGACCTTGGCTGCAGGCGGCCTATGCAGGGAGCAGGACGACGGCCGAGATCTGCCTGCCGTAGTCGGGCTCGGCGGCCAGGCAGGTGCGCCGGTACGAGAAGAACCGCGCCGGATCCGCCGCCGTGTCGGCATCGACCCGCTCGATCCGGCCGATCCCCGCGGCCACCAGCCGCGCCATCACATAGGCCGCGAGGTCGAACCGCGAGCGGTCGCCCGCGCCGGCGATGAAGAACCGGTCGTTGTCAGGATCGTCGCCGACCAGGGCGGCGCGGAATTCGGGGCCGACCTCGTAGCTCGCCTGCGCGATGCACGGGCCGATCGCGGCGGCGATGTTGCGCCGCTCCGCTCCCAGCGCCTCCATGCCCGCGATCGCTGATTCGAGAACGCCGGCGCGCGCGCCTTTCCACCCCGCATGCGCGGCGCCGATCACGCGCGCATCCGCGTCGGCGAACAGAACCGGCGTGCAATCGGCGGTGAGAATCCCGAGCGCCAGCCCCGGCACGTTGGTGACGCTCGCATCGGCGCGCGGCGCATCGGCGCGCTGCCACGGCGCCTCGACCCGCACGCAGTCAGCGCCGTGCACCTGATACATCGTGACGAGTTGCGTCGCCCCGACGCCGAGCGCGGTGGTGACGCGCGCGCGATTCATCGCCACCGATTCAGGCGCATCGTTCGAGCCCGGTCCGCAATTCAGCGACTCGTAGAGTCCGGTGCTCACACCGCCTTGGCGTGTGAAAAAGCCGTGCGCGATTCCGACTGTCGGAAAACACGACGCTTGCAGTGGATTCAGCATGGGCTGCACGCAAAGAAAGTAGACCGATCAGGAACTTCGCTCAAATGGCGAGGTTTTCGCATCCGGGTTTACCAAGAACCCGCTACTGGGGGAGCAAAGAGCAGGAGGCAACAACGATATGGCGAACAGCCACATGCATAGCGGACGGGGCCAGGTGAGGCATCCCGAGACTGACGGACGTTTGCGAGAAAACCGCGGCACGACGCGCGCGATGTCGCGTGAAGACGTGACGCCCGGCGGTCAGGGACGGGTGAAGAATCCGGCGACCGACGGACGACTGAAGCAAAATCGGCAACGGCACTGATCGAATCAACTGGGACGCTTCGTTGAATTTGGCGGGAGTTCCGGCCTCCTCCCGCTGGCTTTTTTTACAAAGCCTCGACTCCGTCCGTTTCAAATCCAGTGGGCATCAGCCCCTCCGTTCCGACCGCCATGGCGCGGAACAGCGATCCCATTCCGTCCGTCGAGACGAGACGCGTCAGACCCGAAGCGAGCGTGTTCGCTTGCATCTCGGTCGCGCGCGCGCGCAACGCGTCGAAGCGAGCCATGACGCCGAGACGTTGCAGCAATTCACCCTGCAGCAACGGCCCGTGCACGACGGCGCCTGATTCGCGCGCCACCCGTGCGAGCGCGCCGAAATCGACATGGGCCGTCAGGTCGCTCTCGCCCGGATCGACAAGGAACTCGGCGCGAGCGTGATTGCGCACCGCCTGCAGCGTGTCGCCGACGCCGCCGGCATAGTCGATCACCAGCGCGCAGCCGGCGCGTCGCGCGACACGCGCGGCGATCGCACCCATCAACGACAGCGACGCGGGCGAAAGCTCGAACACCGATCCTTCGGCGGCGTGGGCAGGCGCGATGCCCGCCGCGAGCGAGGAGCGCCCGGGCGCCAGCACGAAGCGGAAGCTGTCGCCGTCCTCGTCGAGTCCGACCAGCCGCTCGTGCCACGCAGCGCCGACCCGCACGAACTGGCGCACCGGCAGCGCGTCGAACAATTCGTTGGCGATCAGCAGCAGCGGCGCGTCGTCGGGTACCGCGTCGAAGCTGTCGTGCCAGCGCGGCGCGTAGCCATCGAGGCGCTGCGCCTGCGCCGCGCGCAACGCCGGACTGGTCTCGACCAGATGCAACTCGGCGGCGGCGGTGAAGTCGGGAACCGCTTTTGCGACGCGCAGCAGATCCTGCATCAGCGTACCGCGGCCGGGACCGAGTTCGACCAGCTGCATGCGCCGCGGCGCGCCCATGCGCTGCCAGGTTTCGATGGCCCACACGGCGAGCGATTCGCCGAACAGCTGGCTGATCTCGGGCGCGGTGGTGAAATCGCCGCGCACACCCAGCGGATCGCGCGTGACGTAATAGCCGTGCGCGGGATGACCCAGCGCCTCGGCCATGAAGACCGCGACGGGAATCGGGCCGGCCAGTTCGATGCGCCGCGCCAGCAGCCGCGCCAGCGGAGTCACGGGACCCGCGTCACGCGGCCTGGATTCGCACCGGCGCGCGGCGACGGGCGCGGACGATCAGGGCGACGCCGACCAGCACCATCGGCACCGACAAAAGCTGCCCCATCGTCGTGCCTGCGAGAAAGAAACCGAGATAGGAATCGGGCTCGCGGAACAGCTCGCCGACGATGCGCGCCAGCCCGTAGCCGATCAGGAACACGCCGCCGAGCAGACCTGGCCGATCGCGCCAGTCACTGTGGCGCACCGCCCATTGCATCAGCACGAACAGCACCACGCCTTCCAGCCCGGCCTGATAGAGCTGGCTCGGATGGCGCGGCAGCTGCGCCTCGTCGTTCGGGAATATCATCGCCCACGGCACGTCGCTCGGACGGCCCCACAGCTCGCCGTTGATGAAGTTGGCGATGCGGCCAAAGAACAAACCGATCGGTGCCACCACCGCCATCAGATCGCCGAGCCGTAGCGGATCGAAATGGCGGCGCCAGCTGAACAGGCCGATCGCGATCAACACGCCGAGACAGCCGCCGTGAAAGGACATGCCGCCTTTCCACACCTGTATGATCTGGATCGGATCGGCGAAATAGGTCGACGGCTGATAGAACAGCACCATGCCGAGCCGGCCGCCGAGCACCACGCCGAGCACGGCCCAGACGAGAAAATCGTCGAGATCTTCCGGCGTCGGCCGCATGCCCGGACGTTGCGCCGCGAGTCTCGCCGCCATGCGCCAACCCAGCAGAATGCCGGCGAGATAAGCGAGCGCGTACCAGCGGATTGCAATCGGACCGATCTCGATCGCGACCGGATCGATCGCAGGATACGGAATGACCATCTTGCCTCAGCGATAAGGATCGGCGGCGGCGAGAAACGCCTGCACGTACATTGCGATTCCGTCCTCGAGCGAGGTCGTCTCGCCGCGCCAGCCGGCGGCGCGAAGATCGCTCAGATCGGCTTCGGTGAAATACTGGTACTTGTCCCGGATCGCTTCCGGCATCTCGATGAACTCGATCCTGGGCTCGATGCGGGCGGCGCGCGCGGTGGCAGCGGCGAGATCGGCGAAACTGCGCGCACGGCCGCTGCCGACATTGAACAGACCGCTGACCTGTTCGTTGTCGAGCAGCCAGCGCACGATCGCGACGCAGTCGCCGACCCAGACGAAGTCGCGGCGCTGCCCGCCGTCGGGCACGCCTTCGCGATAAGACTTGAACAGGCGCGCCGGCTCGCCCGCGCGAAGCTGCGGGTAGAGTTTGGCGACGACGCTCTTCATCTCGCCTTTGTGATATTCGTTCGGCCCATAGACATTGAAGAATTTGAGCCCGGCCCATTGCGGCGGCGTGGCGTGGCCGGCGCTGACTTCGGCTGCGACCATGCGATCGAACAGATGTTTCGACCAGCCATACGGATTCAACGGCCGATAGGATGGCAGCGCGTCGAAGCCGTCGCGAAATCCCTGCGCGCCGTCACCGTAGGTCGCCGCCGACGATGCGTAGATGAAGCGCGTCTGGTTTTCGGTGCACCAATGCCAGAGCGCACGCGACAGACGCACATTGGTGTCGACGATGCGATCGACGTCGCGTTCCGTCGTCGACGAGATCGCACCCATGTGCAGCACCGCGTCGACGACCTCGCCGTTTACGTCGAGCCAGTTGAACAGATCGTCGGGATCGACGAGATCGGCGATGTCGCGCTTGGCGACGTTCTTCCACTTGTCGCCGTCGCGGAACCGGTCGACCACGACCAGCCCGCGCCGTCCCGCCTCTTCCAGGCTGGCAAGCAGGTTCGATCCGATGAAGCCGGCGCCGCCGGTGACGAGGAGCATCGCGGCTGTATAGAGCCGCACTGCGGGGCTGGGAACGGAGGGCAGGATGGGCCCTTGTGGCCCGACTCAAGGATCAGGTAGGGTGGCTTGCTACAACATATTGTGGCGGCAGACAGGGCACGGCCCTATCCGCGGACGAGAGGAGGCCTGCGTGTCGCTTCCGACGATCGAAGTTTCCGCCCAAGCGACGAATCCGCTCGACCTGGTCGAAGAGCTCGTGCTGGCCAACGATTGGCCGTTCCAGCGCTCGGCCGACGACGAGATTCTGATCGAGATCGGGGGTCGCTGGAGCGACTACCGGCTGTTTTTCGTGTGGCAGGAAGAAGTCAGCGCCCTGCAGTTCTGCAACCGGCTCGACATCAAAGTGCCGGTGAAGAAGCGTGCCGACGTGCACGATCTGCTGATCCGCGTGAATGAGCGGCTGTGGGTCGGGCATTTCGACGTCAGCGCCGACGACGACACGATCATGTTCCGCCACACCTCGCTGATGCGCGGCGTAGGCGGGGCCAGCCCCGAACAGATCGAGGATCTGATCGAACTCGGGCTGGTCGAGTGCGAGCGCTACTACCCCGCCTTCCAGCTCGTCATCTGGGGCGGCAAGAGCGCCGACGAAGCGATCCAGGCCGCGATCCTGGACCCCCAGGGCGAGGCATGACCGGCTCGTTCGCAGCGTGAAACGGCCCCACAGCAAATGAGCGCGGCCGGTCGGCCGCGCCTTCTCCTCATCGGGTGCGGGAATATGGGCGGCGCCATGTTGGCCGCCTGGAGCGAACACGGCCTGGCCGGCACGACCGTGGTCGTGCAGCCGAGCAGGAGCGCCGCTTCCCGCTTTCCCGACGCGACCTTTGTCACCGGCGTCGATGCGATTCCGGGCGGCTTCACGCCCGACCTGGTCGTCGTCGCGATCAAGCCGCAGCTGTTCGAAGCAACCCTGCCCGCATTTCGCACGCGCATTGGCGACGCGCCCGTCCTGTCGGTCGCGGCGGGCAAGCGCATCGCGGATCACCAACGGCTGCTCGGCCCACGGCCGGTGGTCCGCGCGCTGCCCAACACGCCGGTCGCGATCGGCCAGGGCGCCATCGGCTGTTTTGCCGACGCCACCGCCGATGCCGCCCTGCGCGCCCGAATCGATGCGCTGCTGGCGCCGCTCGGCCTGGTCGAGTGGCTGCCCGACGAATCGCTCGCCGATGCGGTAACGGCGCTGTCGGGCAGCGGACCCGCTTATGTCTTTCTGCTGATCGAAGCGCTGGCGCAGGCCGGCATCAGCCAGGGCCTGCCCGAAGAACTGGCGATGCGGCTGGCGCGCCAGACCATCGTCGGCAGTGCCGCGCTCGCCGCGAGCGAGCCCGAGACTTCGGCGGCGCAACTGCGCGCCAACGTCACCAGCAAAGGCGGCGTCACCGCGGCCGCGCTGGGCGTGTTGATGGCCGAGGGCGGCATCTTCGATCGCTTTCGCGACGCCTTCGCCGCCAATGTGGCGCGCGCCAGGGAACTGGCTGGCTGAGCCTGCTCCGGCGAAGCAACCCAAGCTTCGCCCAATCTAGTCGAGCAGCGCGATCCGCACCGCGTCGCTGCTGCCCGCGGCGACGGTGGCACGGGCATCGAGACGCGAGGCGGCAATGCCACGCGAGGCCAGATAGGCACGCACCGCCAGCATTCGCGCCAAGGCCAGCCGCCGCGCCGCATCGGGATCGTCGCCGCTCTGCAACGACACCAACAGCTGCACCCGGCGCGATTTATCGCGTTCGAGCTGCGCCGCCATCCCGTCCAGCGCCGCGCGATCGGACTCGCCGAGCGACGCGGCGGTGGGCGCGAAATGGAGCGACGCGCTGCGAACCGGCGCGAGTTTCGGCAGGTCGGCGGCGAGCGCGGCCACGCGATCCAGCACCGGAAACGCGGCCAGCACCGGAACCATCGCCTCGCGCAGCGCCACCGGTTGGTTCGGCGCGCCTGATTCGAGGTCCGGTGCGAACGCGAGCAGCAGGCGCACGGCATCGAGCACCGGCATCGCTGCCGGCTGGATGCGCGCGGGCAGGTGCGGTGCGCCCCGCAACGGCGACGTCGGCATGAACCGGGCGAGCTCGATCGGCATTGCGCGCATCCGCATCGGGCGCGGCGGTTCGTGGATCGGCAAGGCGAGCACCGCCTGCACGGCAGCGCTTGGCGTCGCCGCGTCGGATTGCACCGGATGCGGCGTCAAGCCCGGCACCGGCAGCGCCTCGAGTCTGGCGGGCGCTTCGATAGCCAGCAGCGGCGGGATCCGGGCGACGAGATGCCGACGCGCGCGGCCGACGCCGTCCAACGCACCGAGATCAACCGTGACCGTCTGCGCCGCCGCGGGCGCGGTCAGCATCAGAAGCGCGAGGAGCCTCCACATCGACCCCACGGACTATCACTCGAGTGCTGGAAAGTCGACCTTTTCTCGAAAGCGCAAGGGCGGCGGCGCAGCGGAGTCTGCGCCGCCGGCCGAGGGCTATTTCTTCGGCTTCACGAAGACGAGCAGGAAGCAGTCGCTTTCGCCGATCGCCTCGTACTTGGCCTTGTCCTGGTCCTTGAGCGCCAAGGTCGGCGGCAACGTCCAGACGCCCTTCTCGTAGTCCTTGGTGTCGCGCGGATTGGCGTAGAGTTCGCTTTTCTTGTCGAGCTTGAAGCCGGCCTTCTCGGCCAGCGCGATCGCGTAATCCTCGCGGACATAGCCGTTCTCGGCTTTGGGATCCTGCGGCTTCGCGGTCGAGGCGCGATGATCTTCGAGGATCAGTATGCCGCCCGGCTTCAACGCGGCGTAGCTCAACTGCATCGCCTTTTCAGCGAAGCCCGAGGCCATCCAATTGTGCAGGTTGCGGCCATTGAACACGACGTCGGCGCTGCCCGGCGCGACAAGCTGTTCGACTTGCGGATTGAATTCGACGATCTCCGCCTTGTCGTTGAGGCCCTGCAGCTTGGTCGTGAACTTCGCGAGCGCTTCCTTGCCGCGGTCGCTGGCGGGCGTGCGGCTGTTGACCGCCGCCTCGTACTTGCCGGTACCGGTTTCATACGGGGCCAGGATCTCGGTCCAATAACCACCCGCCGGCCAGAGCTCGACCACGGTCTGGCCGGGCTTCACGCCGGCCCAGCTCAGCGCTTCGAGCGGCTTGCGCGCGACGTCGCGCGCCTTGAACTCGACCGAGCGTTGCGGCCCGTCGACCAGCGCTTTCAGCTTTGGATCCGGGGTGTTGGCAGCGATAGCGGGCAGCGAGGCGAGAGTCGCGACGAGAGCCAGCGAGCGGACGAGCGCGCGCATGAAGAGTACCTCCTGGGTGGTTTTGTGTTGGTTCGATCGATGAGCTTACCAAGTCACAGCGAGGACCGAATGTTGACAAGCAACCCGCTTCTGTCGAATTTGTCCGGACAAATTTGGCCGCAACAAACTCGTCGGTGGAATTTCAAATGAGGCTCGCGGTGCCGGCCCCTGTCCAAATCCGCCGTTCGCTGTTGTTCGTGCCCGGATCGCGTCCCGACCGGTTCGAGAAGGCGCTCGCCGCGGGCGCCGACTGCGTCTGCATCGATCTCGAAGACGCGGTCGCGCCGGGCGAGAAGGCGGCAGCGCGGACCAGCGTGCTCGACTATCTGCGCCGCGCCCCCAAGGACGCCGATCTGCTGCTGCGGCTGAACTCGCTCGGCAGCCTGGACGGCATCAAAGATCTCGCCGCGTTTGTCGAAGCCGGCGGCCCTGCCCGCACCTTGATGCTGCCCAAGGTCGGTTCGGCGGAAGAGATCGGGCTTGCCGACGAAATTCTCGGCGCGCTGCCGACGCGGCTGGTGCCGTTGATCGAAACTGCCGACGCGCTGCTGCGCGCCGAAGCGATCGCGGCGGCACCGCGCATCGATGCGGTGATGCTGGGCGGCGTCGATCTCGCCGCCGATCTGCGCTGCGAACTCGACTGGGAGCCGCTGCTGTGGGCGCGGCAAAGAATGGTGATCGCGACCGCACGCGCCGGCGTCGATTTGATCGACGCGCCGCAGATCGACGTGCAGGACGACGCCACCTTGGAAGCCACCACGCGCCGCGCTCGCGCGCTGGGCTTCACCGGCCGCTCGGCAATTCACCCCAGGCAGATCGAGATCATCAACCGCGCTTTCACGCCCGACGCCAGGGAAGTCACGTACGCGCAGCGCGTCGTCGACGCGTACGAGGCGGCGAAAGGCGGGGTCGCGCTGCTCGACGGCAAGCTGGTCGAACGGCCGGTCGTGCGCGCCATGAAGCGCGTGCTCGCGGCCGCGTCGCGAGGATAGAGGGAGGAAGCATGTCCGGTGAAATGAAACAGGTCGGCGAACAACGCTGGCGCGAAACGTTCGGCCGTTACTACGAGGATTTCGGCATCGGCGACGTCTACGAGCATCGGCCCGGCCGGACCATCACCGAGACTGAGAATACCTGGTTCACCTTGCTGACGATGAACACGCATCCGATGCATTTCGACGCCGAATACGCCAGCCATTCGGAATTCGGCCAGCGCCTCGTCTGCAGCCCGTTCACGGTGGCGCTGATGGTCGGCATGTCGGTCAGCGACGTCAGCCAGAAGGCAATCGCCAATCTCGGCTGGAACGAGATTTTGCTGACCGCACCGCTCTTCATCGGCGACACGCTCTATGCCGAAAGCGAAGTGCTGGAGAAGCGCGAATCCAAATCGCGCCCCGGCGCCGGCATCGTCACCGTCAAGACGACCGGCAAGAAGCAGGACGGCACCGTCGTTTCGACCTTCGTGCGCAAGATGCTGATCGCCCGGCGCGGCCATTCAATCGAGGACAAGCCTGAAAGCGGCTACTGATGCAGGACAACAGCCACGACGACGCTTTGCTCGACGCGATCGCCAAATGGCTGGCGCGCGACGTCAAGCCGAAGGTGATGCAGTACGAGCATGACGACATCTACCCGGCCGAAATGGTCGAGCAGATGAAAGAGCTCGGCCTGTTCGGCGCGACGATCAGCGAAGAATATGGCGGGCTGGGGCTGCGGGCCACGACCTACGTCAAGATCGTCCAGACGATCAGCGAAACCTGGATGGCGCTGAGTGGAATCTTCAACAGCCATCTGATGATGGCGACGATCGTCCAGAAGTTCGGCACGCCAGCGCAGAAGCAGCATTACCTGCCCAGATTCGCCACCGGTGAATGGCGTGGCGGGCTCGGCTTGACCGAACCCGATGCGGGCACCGATCTGCAGGGCATCCGCACCCAGGCACTCTGGAACGGCGAGCATTACGTCATCAACGGCCGCAAGACCTGGATCTCGAACGGCAAGTACGGCACGCACCTGGCGCTGCTGGTGAAAACCGACCCGAAGGCCGAGCCGCCGCGCGCCGGGATGTCGATCTTCATCGTCGAAAAGCCGCAGGTCGCCGGCGTCGAAAGCAACGGCTTCGCCGTCGGGCAGAAATTCGACAAGCTCGGCTATCGCGGCATCGATTCCGCCGAGCTGATGTTCGACGACTACAGGGCGCCGAAATCGCAGCTGGTCGGCGAGGAGGCGGGCGAAGGCCGGGGCTTCTACATGACCGTGGGCGGGCTCGAGCTCGGCCGCATCAACATCGCGGCGCGAAGCTGCGGCATCGCCAAGGCGGCGCTCGATGAGGCGGTGCGCTATGCGCAGGAGCGCAAGACGTTCGGCAAGCCGATCTGGCAGCACCAGGCGATCCAGCTGAAGCTCGGCGAGATGGCGACGCGCTACGAAGCGGCGCGGCTGCTGACGCGCAGCGCGGCGGAAGCCTACGACCGCGGCGAGCGCTGCGACATGGAAGCGGGCATGTCGAAATATTTCGCCTCCGAGGCCGGCGTCGAGAACAGCATGGACGCGATGCGGATCTTCGGCGGCTACAGCTACTCGAAAGAGTATCGCGTCGAGCAGCTGTTCCGCGACGCACCGCTGATGTGCATCGGCGAAGGCACCAACGAGATGCAGCGCATGATCATCGCCAAGCAGCTGGTCGAGCGGAACCGGATCTAGAGCGTTTTCCGGCCGATCACGCTCGCCGCAGGAACGTGAAGCGCAGCGGGCCCGCGGACGTCGTCAGCGCCAGCTCGACCGCAAGGCACGCGTGGTCATCGCAGGCGGCAAAACCTTGCGCTGCCAGCAGCAGCGTCGGGCGCTGGTCGCCCCATTGTGCGTCGGCGCGTTGTTCGAGGTCGGCCTGCCAGGATTCCCAGCCGATCGCCCAGGCCGGTTCGGCTTTGGCGCCCGGCGCTTCGAGGCGCAGACCTTCCTGCCATCGGAGCAGCAGCATCGGTCGGGCCGGCCGGTCCCAGCGTTGCGCGTCGGCCGCATCGACTGCAGCTCGGCGAACCCGCCGCACCTCGCCGCCGTCGAACCGCAGCAGCGTCGCCATGCGTCAGTCTTCAATCGGCGGCGCCGCCTCGAGCATGGCCTTGTAGATCGGCGTGACGATGTCGCTCGATTTGTTGACGCCGTAGACGAGACTGGCGCGCGCCGCCTTGAGCATCGGCTTGGTCGGGTCCTTGGGGACGACCACATAGCCGCGCCGCTCCAGCACCTTCAGAACGGCCGCCGCCTGCTTGGAATAGTCCTCGAAGAAGTACGAGCGATCCGCGTCGCGGATCGCATTCGCAATGATGTCGCCGATCGTGCTTGCCATGACCACCCGAAACTACGCGAGCGGGCGGCACGCTGGCCAGCAATCGAGATTTGCGCAGGATCCGCGACTTAGATACGTGAAATACGCGTAAGGACGTGATTAGCTAGAATTCTATCGAACACGGCCCGCGAGCAGGGCTGGTACGACGGCGCGCAATTTTACTTTCCCGCCGGCCGTTTCATGCGCGGGCGCATCCGCTTTCGCTACGTGCCGACGGCGGTCGCGATTCCGGCGCCGCCGCTCGACCGCTGGAGGCACCGGATCGGCGGGCTGAGCCCGCGCGAAATCTTCGATCAGATCGTGATGCCGGTTCTGCGAACCGGCTGGGCATCCTGATGCCGGTTCTGCGAACCGGCTGGGCGCGCCGGTCAGCCGGCCCCGGACCCACCGTCATTGGCGGCGCGGGCGCCGGCGAGTGGCACGACCACATCTTTGGCCGCGCTGGAGTCGCGCGACAGGCGCACGAGACGTCCTTCGACCTGCGCCCCATGCTCGATCGAGACCGACGCGTGATGAATGTCGCCGACCACTTTCGCGGTCTTGGTCACGAACACGGTTTCAGCTGCGACCTTGCCGGTCGAGCTGCCGCAGAGCCGCGCGCTTTTCGCGACCACGTCGCCGATCACTTCGGCGCCCTTGGCGACCAGCAGCGTGTCACAGGCGATGTTGCCTTCGACACGTCCGTGCACGCGCACCTCGCCTTTGGCGATCAGGTCGCCGCGCACCGACAAGTCGGCCGCGATCACCGATATGGCTGCATCCGAAACGGCGACCGGCTCGGTCGGATTCGCGACGATCGCGTCCATCTCGTCCCTTTTTCGTCCGAGCATCTCTCGCCTCCGTCTTCCGCGTGGCGGCCATCAGGACTCAGCTCGCTGCGCTGAGTCAATCGGGCAGGAAATGCCGTGTGAATTTCAGCCAGCTGCGCGGTCAGTGATCGTGCGACGGATCGAGAAGACGGTGCATGTGCACCACGAAATAGCGCACCGAGGCGTCGTCCAGCGTGGCGCGCGCCTTGGCATCCCAGGCGCGGCGCGCCTCGGCATAACTCGGAAAAATCCCGACGATGTCGAGGTGATAGGGATCGACGAATTCGGTCTGGCTACCCGGCTTGAGTTCGCCACCGAAAACAAGATGAAGAAGTTGTTGCGACATACATCGGGCCTTTCACGACGGCGCGGCGACGAACCGCGCAAAATGCTCTGCGATGGCGCGGCGGTTGGTGATCCAGACGCCCGGCCTTGATCGGACATGCTCAAGAAAGCGGCGTAGCGCACCGATGCGGCCGGGGCGACCAATAATTCGTAAATGCAATCCCAGCGACATCATGCGCGGCTGCGTCGGCCCTTCCTGCCAAAGCTGGTCGAACGTGTCGCGGGCATAGGCGAACCACGCATCCGGCGTCAGCGCGGGCGTGAGCCAGAACTTCATGTCGTTGGAGTCCATCGCATACGGCACGATCACCATCGGGCGTCTCGATCCGTCGGTCATCTCGACCAGGTCCCAGAAGGGCGCGTCGGCCGAGTAATCGTCCATGTGATACGCGAAACCTTCTTCGAGCAGCAGGCGGCGCGTCGCGTCGGTGTGGAGATAGCGCGACAGCCAGCCGGCCGGCCGCGTCCCGGTCGTGCGTTCGATCGATTGCCAAGCCTGCCGGATGAAGTCGCGCTCCTGCGCCTCGTCCATGCCGAACTGGTGCACCCAGCGATGGCCGTGACAGCAGATCTCGTCACCGCGCGCGACGATGGCGCGAGCGAGGTCGGGGGCGCGTTCGAGCGCCAGCGCCGCCGCCGTCCAGGTCGCGCGCATGCCGTGCTGATCGAGCAGTTCCAGAACGCGCGGCGCGCCTTCGGTAATGCCGTAGCGATAGTTGGATTCGTTGCCGTGCATGCGCACTGGCTTTTTCATCACGACGCCCAGCTCGTCGACGGGCTCGGGCGCGCGGTCGCCGTCGGCCAGCGACATCTGCGCGCCTTCTTCGACATTGACGACGATCGACAGCGCCAGACGGGCGCCGTCGGGCCAGCGATAGCTCAACGCGCGCCTGCCGAGGCCGTGCGCATCACGTCATAGACGCCGC
>JAQGIE010000114.1 GCA_028291365.1 Rhodospirillales bacterium | reverse complement strand
TGCAGTTCCGTCTCGATTATGCCGGCGGCGACGGCAACGACGTCACGCTGACCGCGCTCACCACCAATATCCCGGCGCCTGCGCCGGATCCAAGCACGGTGTGGACCGGCCCGTTCCTGCGCACCGTCGCCGACGCGAATGGCAGCGTGTTGTCGGGCACGTTCGGCAACGATGCATTCGTCGGCGGCGCAGGTCGCGACACGGTGGTGCTGCGCGTGCAGTTCGCGGATACGACGATCGAGCAGCGCGGCGACGGATTGCTCGCGATCACCAGCGCGCTCGGCACCGACACCATGCGCAACGTCGAGCAGGTGGCCTTCGCGAACGGGACGTTGCGGCTCGATCTCGGCGGCACGCGCGCGACCGCCATCGAAGCGCTCTATCACGCCGCACTCGGCCGCGCCCCCGATGCGGGCGGCTTACAGGTCCAGCTCGATTCGGGAATCGACGTACGTACGCTCGCGCACGCCTTTGCCGACAGTCCCGAATTCCAGCGCCGCTGGGGCGGCACGCTCGACGTCGATTTCGTGCGCTCGCTCTACGACAACGTGCTCAACCGCCAGCCCGACCTCGGGGGATTTCTTGCGCAGCTCGACGCGCTTGCGCACGGCACCTCGCGCGCCGACCTTCTCGCCAATTTCGCCCTTTCGGGCGAGGCTGTGCAGGTACTCGCCAGGCAGCATCCGACCGGCGTGTTCGTCAGCGACCTGTTCGCGTTCTAGCGACCAGGTCTCTCCCCGGAAGTAACTTCCCCGCGGCTCAGACCTTGCGCTGAAACCGCTCGATCGCGATGTCGTCGAGCGTCTGGGTTTCGCGGCGGCGCACTTTGGCGCGGGCGCGTTTTTCACGTTCGGCCTGGGTGATCTCGAACTTCTTCAGCTCGCCCATCGCTTCGCGCACCTGGTCGGTGGCGGATTCGATCTGGCCTTCGACCTGCCCGATCGATTCACCGAGGCGCTTGCGGCGCGCGATCGCGGCCTGGGCGAATTTCCCGTACGCCATCTGGCCTTCGAGGCTCGCTTCGGCATGCGCCTGTTCGACCAGCACCTGCGCGTCGAGCCGGTCGCGCTCGGCGAACAGCTCCGCCAGCAGCGCGTTGAGGTCGCCCAGCACGCGACGCTTCTCGTCGAGATGAAAGCGCTTGAGACGAATGACGCCGCCGAGATCTGCCATGGATTATGCCGCCTCCGGCGGCCAGCTCACGTCGAGCGCGGCCGCGAGCTGCGCGTAGCCGTCGGCCAGCGTCGCGCCCTGGCTGCGATCCTGGCTCAGCATTTCCTCGATCGCCGGATAGAGGCGGATCGCTTCGTCGACTTTGGCGTCGCTGCCGGCGCGATAGGCGCCGAGCCGGATCAGTTCGGCCATGTCCTCGTAGGTCGAGAGCACCTGCTTGGCGCGCTTGAGCAGCGCGTTCTCGGCGTCGCTGTTGCACATCGGCAGCGCGCGGCTGACGCTTTTCAACACATTGATCGACGGGTAACGGCCGCGCTCGGCGATCTGGCGCTCGAGCACGACATGGCCGTCGAGAATGCCGCGCGTCGCGTCGGCGATCGGCTCGTTGTGATCGTCGCCTTCGACCAGCACCGCGAACAGGCCGGTGATGCTGCCGGCCCCGTGCACGCCGGGGCCGGCGCGTTCGAGCAGGCGCGGCAACTCGACGAACGTGGTCGGCGGATAGCCTTTGCTGGTGGGCGGTTCGCCCGCCGACAGGCCGATCTCGCGCTGCGACATGGCAAAGCGCGTCACCGAATCCATCAGCAGCAGCACGTCGCGGCCTTCGTCGCGGAAGGATTCCGCAACCGACATGGTGAGATACGCCGCCTGGCGCCGCATCAGCGGGCTTTCATCCGAAGTCGCGACGACGACCACCGAACGCGCCAGCCCTTCGGGGCCGAGATCGTCTTCGAGGAATTCCTGGACTTCGCGTCCGCGCTCGCCGACGAGGCCGATCACCGACACGTCGGCGGTGGTGAAGCGCGCCATCATCGACATCATCACCGACTTGCCGACGCCCGAGCCGGCGAAGATGCCGAGACGCTGGCCCATGCAGACGGTGGTGAAGGTGTTGAGCGTGCGCACGCCGAGATCGAGCTTGCCGCCCAGCCGCTTGCGCTGGTGCGCCGGCGGCGGCGTGTTGCGTAGCGGAACCGGCGTGCCGCCCATCGGCAGCGGGCCCTTGCCGTCGATCGGCTCGCCCAGCGCGTTGATCACCCGGCCGAGCCAGCCCGCATTGGGCGACACCGATGGCTGCGAGGCGGCGATCTCAGCGACGCAGCCCAGCCCGATCCCGTCGAGCCGGCCGAACGGCAGCAGCAGCGACCTGCCCTCGCGGAAGCCGACCACTTCGCAGGGGACGCGGCGGCCGAAGCCCGGGATCAGGTCGAGACGGCTGCCGATGGTGAGGCGGCGCTCGACCCCGCCGACCTCGACCAGCATGCCGAGAATCGCCGTGACCCGGCCGAAATGACGGTCGTCGGGCAGGTCGGCGATGCGGTCGATGATGCTTGCGGCGAGGGTGCGCATGAGCGGGCCCGATGACGCCCCCGGCTGGGTTAAGGCGGCGTGAAAATGCCGGCCGAAGCCCGCGAAAAGCCCCCGTGACATCAGGAAAGATCAAGGGTGGCGTTAACGAACGGAAAGGTTAATATCGCCGTCCAGGCAGAGGGCAGAGGGACAGCCGACATGCGTGTACTGTTGGTAGAAGACGACAGCTCGACCGCGAAATCGATCGAACTGATGCTTAAGACCGAAGGCTTCGTGGTCGACGTGACCGATCTCGGCGAGGACGGCCTCGAGATCGGCAAGCTCTACGACTACGACATCATCATCCTCGACCTGATGCTGCCGGACATTGACGGCTACGAAGTGCTGCGGCGCTTTCGTTCGTCGCGAGTCCAGACCCCCATTCTGATCCTGTCCGGCCTGACCGAGCTCGACGCCAAGATCAAAGGCCTGGGTTTCGGCGCCGACGATTACCTCACCAAGCCGTTCGACAAGCGGGAGCTGATCGCCCGCATCCAGGCGATCGTCCGCCGCTCGAAGGGCCACAGCCAGTCGGTGATCAAGACCGGCAAGCTGACCGTCAATCTCGACAGCCGCATGGTCGAAGTCGAAAGCCAGCCGCTGCACCTGACGGGCAAGGAATACGGCATTCTCGAGCTGCTCTCGCTCCGCAAGGGCACGACGCTGACCAAAGAGATGTTCCTCAACCATCTCTATGGCGGCATCGACGAGCCCGAGCTGAAGATCATCGACGTCTTCATCTGCAAGCTGCGCAAGAAGCTCTCCACCGCGACGCGCGGCGACAATTACATCGAGACGGTGTGGGGCCGCGGCTACGTGCTGCGCGATCCCGCCGGTGAAAACAGCGAGCCGAGCCCGGAACCCGAAGAAGCGGCGACGGCGTAAGTCTCTCCGCGCAAGCGAGGCTGCGGTCCACCGCATCACCCCGTCGTCCCTGCGTTCGCAGGGATGACGGTGGTTTTTGTGTCCTCACGCCGAGCTTTTTCCCCGGACAGCCCTGCGCGCGCTAGATGACGAAATCTCGCCTTCTCGATGCGCTGCTGCTGGCCGCGCCCCTCTTCTCTCCCGTCAATCCCTCATCTCTCCCGTCATCCCTGCGAACGCAGCGATCCAGATGCATCCGCATCGGAATTGCTTCATTTCCAAGCTCGACGGGTTGCGGTGGTGTTTGAGATGACGAAATCCCGCCTTCTCGACGCGCTGCTGCTGGCCGCCTTGGTCGCGCTGATCGTGGCTCCGTTGTGGGAGCTGCGGTTTTTGACCGGCGACGACGCGATCCACGCTTTCGCGCACCTCAACGGCTCGATGGGCGACAAGGCGGCCGAGTTTGCCGACGGCAACGGCCGCATTTGGCTGCATCCCTTCATGCGCCTGTTCGGCGCCATCGCCGCGATCGAGAACAGCGCGCTGCTCGGCCTGGTGAATTGGGGCGTGTTCGCGCTCGCCTTCACGCTGCCGGCGCTGGCGCTGGCGCCGCTGGTCGGCGGCGGCGCCGCGCTGTTGTGGTGCACCGTGGCGCTCGCCTGGCTGGTGCTGGCGCCGCACGCGCCGCCGCCCTCGTGGCCGGCGGCGATGCTCTATCCGTTCGTGCTGTTCGCCGGCGTGGTCGCGGCGTCGCGCCGCTACGTGACGAGCGGCGAGCGCGGCTGGGCGGTGCTGGCGCTGCTCGCCTTGGCGCTCGCACTGCCCGCCTACGAGTCGATCGTGCTGGTCGGGCTGGTCTATGTCGCGACCGGCTTTCTGCTGCTGGCGGTCGAACCGGCGACGCGCCGGCGCGTGCTGCGTCTCGCGGCGGGCGCCCTCGCCATCGTGGCGCTCTATGCCGTGATCTATGTCGCGTGGCGACTGACCAGCGACGTGCGCTACCAGGGCACGCGCCCGGGCTCGCTGACGCCGGCCGCGATCGCGCAGGTGTTTCGGCAATTCGGCGGCAGCGCGATCTGGCTGGTGCGCTGGCTCGATCCGCGCAGCTGGCTGTTCTTCGATGCCGGTGTCGGCGAAGCGGTTCGCTTTCACGACTGGATGCGGCCCAACGCGTTGCTGCGCCTGCCGGCGGGCGCCTGGGCCACCGCGGTCATCGCCGCCTGGCTGGCGCTGCGCGCCGCGCGCGCGCTGCGGCCGCAGCTCCGCGGCGTCGCGCTGTTCGCCGTTTCCGGCATCGCGATGTTCATCGTCGCCATCGCGCTGCAGTCGATCACCGATCAATGGCAGCGCTGGACCGACGGTGCGTTCCAGAGCTGGCTGCCGACGCGCTTCGCCTGGTTCGGCATCGCGACGCTGGTCACCGCCGCCCTCGCCGCGCTGGCGCGCGTGCCGCGCGTCGGCCCGACGCTGGTTGCCGCGATCGTCTTTGTCGGCGCGCTGGGCGCCGCCGCGGTCAACCAGCCGATCGCGCGCTCGATGCGAATCCAGAGCGCCAAATTCCAGGCCTATGACGCGGCGCTGCGCTGCGAGCCGACGCGCGCGCTGCTGGCGCAGCAGACGGTGCTGGCGCCGCGGCTGTTCGACTGGGTCGATTACGCCGAGACCCAGGACCGGCCGTTCTTCGACCTGTGGGCGCGGCGTCGCGGCGTCGCGCTGCGCGTCCGGCCCGCGATGGACGCGCCGGGCAAATACGCGCAGTTCGACCTGCGGCTCGACGAGGACGGCGCGCTGCTGGCGGTGCTGGTCGCCGACGGCGACCAGGCGCAGGCCGGCATGCTGGTGCGCCGCGACTTCGAAGGCTTCGTCGGCTGGCGCGACGAAAGCGGCGTGCGGCAGCGCCCGCTCGACACCGCCACGTCGCATTGCGGCGACCGTCGCTTCGCCTTCGTGCCGCTCGAACCGGGCACGCTGTTCGACACGGTGGTGCTGTCGCCGCTGGGCGTGCGGCCGCATTTCCCGGTCGTGCCGCTGCATACGATCGTGTGGCTCGACCGGCCGACACCGTTTCTCGGATCCGGCTGGGGACCGCGCGACGCGACGGGCACGTGGATGAAAGATGCGTTCGGCACGTTGTGGATCGAACCGCAACGCCGCCCGGCGAATGGATTGCGCCTGACCTTGACGATGCAAGGCACCGCGCGCGTGCAGATCAACGCCAACGGCACGACGCTGGCCGAGCTGCAACTGACGCCGGCCGAACAGCAGGTCAAATTCGACTTGCCTCCCGAGCTGGTGGCGCAGGGCGCGATCCGGCTCGACATCGTGCCGACCGTGCCG
>JAQGIE010000113.1 GCA_028291365.1 Rhodospirillales bacterium | reverse complement strand
AAACACGCTGCAGCACTTCGATGGCACGCTTGGGCGCGTCCTGTTCGACGGTGCCGGCGCATTCGAGCAGGAACACGAAGGCTTCCGACGAACCGTCCATGATCGGCACTTCGGGACCGTCGAGACGGATCTCGGCATTGTCGATGCCGAGGCCGGCCAGCGCCGCCATCAGGTGCTCGATCGTGCCGATCGTGGTGCCGGCCTGGTTGCCCAGCACGGTGCAGAGCTTGGTATCGACCACCGCGTCCCAACGGGCGGGCAGGATCGCGGCTTCGCCCTGCAGGTCGGTGCGAACGAAGCGGATGCCGGTGTCGGCCGCGGCGGGACGCAGCTCGAGCCGAACGCGGGCTCCGCTATGGAGACCGACGCCGGTGCAGTCGATTTCGCTCTTCAGCGTGATCTGGCGCGCGGCGGGCATGAACGATCCTTGGGTTCTTCTTCGGGGCCGCTGCTTGGTGGCGACCTGCTTTCAACCCGCGAGATAAGCCTCATCCTGCGCTGCGGAAAATCACGTTTTCCTACCGATTGTTACGCGCTCTAAGCCATTGATCTAAAAAAGAAAGGGGCGGCCTCGCAGCCGCCCCCAAAATGCGTGTTTCAGACTGTATCGTTCAGTTTGCTTGGCGACGCAGGAAGGCCGGGATGTCGAGCAGGTCGTCGCTCTCCTGAGCCGGCTTCACCCGCACCTGCGGATCGATCGACAGACGACTCTGGGCCGGCGTCGCCGGCGTCGAGGCCGGACCATGGCTGCCATGGGCCGGCATGCTCGGCACGGTCGGTTCGGCGCGGGCGGCGGTCGGTGCCGCCGCCTGTCTGCCGATGCCGAGCGCGGTCTTGAACAGGCTCGACCGTTTCGGCGCCGGGGCCGGGCGGGCGTTGACCAGCTCGGCCTCGGCCATCGGCTCGGCCCGAGCCGCTGCCGGCGCGGCGACGGTCGGGCGCGGACCGGCGCTGATCGCGGCGGGCGGGATGAAGGACGGCGCGACCATCGACTCCGCCGTGACCGGCGCAGCGGCGACGGCCGGCACTTCGACCTGCATCGCGACCGGCGCCTGCGGCTGCGGCTCGAGCTGCAGCGCCGTCGCGGTCATCGTCACCGGCATGCCCATCGCCGGCGCAGCAGCGGCGGCGGCGACCGCGGCCGACAGGCCGGGGGCGAAGCCGGTCGCGGCCTTGCGCGCGCCGTTCGAGATCACCGACAGGGTCGGCGCCATCGGACGCGGCTGCTGCATCAGCGCCGCGTCGATGCCGGTCGCGACCACCGACACGCGCAGGCGGCCTTCCATCGACTGGTCGAACGTCGAACCGAAGATCACGTTGGCCTCGGGATCGACCTCGGCGCGCACGCGATTGACGGCTTCGTCGACTTCGAACAGCGCGATGTCCATGCCGGCGGTGATGTTGATCAACATCGCCTTGGCGCCCTTGAGCGAGACCTCGTCCAGCAAGGGATTCGAGATCGCGGCTTCGGCGGCGTCGATGGCGCGGCGCTGACCTTCGGCCTCGCCGGTGCCCATCATCGCCTTGCCCATCTCGCTCATCACCGTGCGGATGTCGGCGAAGTCGAGATTGATCAGGCCCGGCATCACCATCAGGTCGGTGACTCCGCGCACGCCCGAATGCAGCACCTCGTCGGCCATTTTGAAGGCGTCGGCGAAGGTCGTCTTCTCGTTGGCGATGCGGAACAGGTTCTGGTTCGGAATCACGATCAGCGTGTCGACGAACTGCTGCAGCTCGTCGATGGCGCGCTCGGCGTTCTTCATCCGGTGCGCGCCTTCGAACTGGAAGGGCTTGGTCACCACGCCGACGGTCAGGATGCCGTGCTCGCGCGCCGCGCGGGCGATCACCGGCGCCGCGCCCGAGCCCGTGCCACCGCCCATGCCGGCGGTGATGAAGACCATGTTCGAGCCTTCGAGATACTCGAGGATGTCGTCGAGCGCCTCTTCGGCGGCGGCGCGACCGACTTCGGGCTTCGATCCGGCGCCCAGGCCACGCGTGATGTTGAGTCCGAGCTGCAGCTTGCGTTCAGCGGGCGAGCCGCGAAGCGCCTGCGCGTCGGTGTTGCAGACGAGGAACTCCACCCCTTCGAGGTTGGAGCGGATCATGTTGCCCACGGCGTTGCCGCCGGCACCGCCGACACCGATGACGGTGATGCGGGGCTGCAGGCTCATTTCGGTTTCCGGTACACGCACGTTGATCATCGCGGGGTCTCCTGTCGGCTCAATGTCGCTGATTCGCAGCGGGATTCGATGGGGTGTTTCGTGTGACTGAATCGATTCTTGGTGAGACGACTTCGTCGCCTCTTCAAAGTTGGTGCACGACTTCGTCGTCGTGGGGCGCGCGGTCTCATCAGAGATTCTCCCGCAGCCAATGGCCGACGCGTCCGAACAGGCTGGCCGGCGTCTGCGTCGCTGCGGGCAGCGACTTCAGATCGTCGGGCATGCGGGCGGCGAAGCGCAGCAAACCCGCTGCGGTTGCAAAAGCAGGTCCGGCTGCATTCTCCGCGAGTCCCGGAATCCGGAACGGGCGGGCCAGCCGCACCTGCTTGTCGAGGATGAGCTGCGCCAGTTCGCGCACGCCGGCGAGCTGCGACGCGCCGCCGGTCAGCACGACGCGGCGGCCGGCCGCGGCGTAGTAGCCCGACGCTTCGAGCTTGCCGCGCACCATCTCGAAGGTTTCTTCGAGACGGGGCTGGATGATCGACGTCAGGAACGAACGCGGCAGGTGGTTGGGGCCGTGATTCTCGGCGTCGCCGATCTGTGGCACGTCGATCAGCTCGCGCTCGTCGGCGCTCGACGCGAAGGCGGCGCCATAGAGGGTCTTGATGCGCTCGGCATGGGTGAGCGAGGTCGACAGGCCCGACGCGACGTCGCGCGTGACGTGGGCGCCGCCCACCGGCACGCAATCGACATGAACGCAGACGCCTTCGACGAAGACGCCGATTTCGGTGGTGCCGCCACCCATGTCGATCAGCACGCAGCCGAGATCCATTTCGTCATCGACCAGCGTGGCGAGGCCGGACGCGTACGGGCCGACGCAGATGCCTTCGATATTGAGATGCGCGTCGGCGACGCAGACGCCCAGCGTGCGGACGGCCCCGGCGCTGGCGGCGATGGCATGCAGCTGCACGCCCAGCGTCTGGCCGAACATGCCGCGCGGTTCTTCGATGCCGCGCATGCCGTCGATCGCGTAGCCGACCGGAATCGCATGCACGATCTCGGTCTCGCCGGGCCTTTCGACCTGGCGCGCGCGGGCCAGCGCGCGGCGCAGATCGAGATCGCCGACCTGGTGCCCGCTGATCGCGACTTCGACCGTCAGCGGATGCGATTCCGCGTGCGCGGCCGACAGATTGACCATCGCCTCGCGAATGGTTTCGCCGGCCATCTGCTCGGCCGCGTTGACCGCCTGCGCGATGGCGGCGGTGGCCGCTTCCATGTCGACGATGGCGCCGGTCTTCACGCCCTGGCTCAGCTGATGGCCGATGCCGATCGGCTGCAGCCGGTCTTCGTCTTCGACGCGCGCCAGGAAGCACGCGATCTTGGTGGACCCGACATCGATCGCCGCGACGATCGAGCCGCGCGGCCGGTGACGTGGCCGTTTCGGCATCATGCCCATGTCAAATCCTCTGGCCCGCGCGCACGACGGCGGCAGGCTGCTTCTTGGCGTTGTCTTTCTTCTCGGGCTGCGGAGGTTCGTTCTGCTGCAGCACCATCTTGCCGGGCAGCCGCAGATCGACCGTGCGCACGTCGCGCTCGAGCAGCTTCTCGTTGGCGGCCGCGTTGGCGACCGCGGTCAGCGCCCCGGCGATGTCTTCTTCGGGCAGCTTCACGTCGACGCCGTTGTCGAGCCGCAGATCCCAGCGGCGCGAACCGATGCGCACCATGGCGCTGACGCGCCTGGCGAGATCGGGCACCGCCTTCAGCGCATCGAGCATCGCCTGCGCGTGGCGCGGCGCGTCGGGGCCGACCACCAGCGGCAGGTCGCGGAACTCGTCGAGCCCGCCGGCCGGCGCGCCGAGATCGGTGCCGTCGCGATCGATCAGGGTCAGCTTGCCGCTGTTCTGCCACAGCGCGATCGGACGGCGCTCGACGATGGCGACATGCACCGTGTCGGGCAGGCGGCGCGACACGGTGGCCGACGACACCCACGGAATCTGTTCGATGGCGCGGCGCGCCGCGTCGGGGCTGAAGCCGAGGATGGCGTCGCCGCGCGACACGCCGACGGCGCGCAGAATTTCCTGCGCGTCGGTCTCGACGCGGCCTTCGACGGTCACGATCTGGACGCGATAGCCGAGCGAGGCGCTGGTCCGCACCAGATCGCTGCCGGCCGCGTCGAGCATGCGCGTCGCGGTGCCCGATACGCCGAGCCAGGCGACGAAGCCGCCCAATATCGCCACGCCGGCGCCGCGCACGACCCAACGCAGGCGCGGCGGGTGTTTCGGCGCCGCACGACGCTTGGGCTGCGCTGTCGTCTTCACGCGCGGCATGCGTCCTCCACCATCCAGCCGACCAGCTCGTCGAACGAGCGGCCGCGATGCTGGGCCTGTTCGGGCACCAGCGAGATCGGCGTCATGCCGGGCTGCGTGTTGATCTCGAGAAAGAAAAGACCGTCATCGCCTTGGCGTTCGTCCCAGCGGAAGTCGGAACGGGTGGCGCCGGCACAACCCAGCACCTTGTGCGCGGTTGCAGCCCAGCGCATCGCCAGCGTGGCGACCGAGGCCGGAATCGCGGCCGGCAGCACGTGGCTCGCGTGACCGGCGACATATTTCGCGGTGTAGTCGAACAGCTCGGTGCCGAACACGATCTCGGTCACCGCCAGCGCTTCACCGTCCAGCACGCCGACGGTCAATTCGCGGCCGGCGATGAAACGCTCAGCCAGCAGCACCGTGTCGTCGGTCCAGCCGTCATTCGACGGCAGCGTGTTGTCGCCTTCGCGCACGATCGACACGCCGACGCTCGAACCTTCGGCGGCGGGCTTCACTACATATGGACGCGGCAATGGGTGCCCGTCGGCGAGCTGCGCGACCGAGATCACTTTGCCTTCGGGGCTGCGCACGCCGTGGGTCGCCAGCACCGACTTGGTCAGCGGCTTGTCCATCGCGATGGTCGAGGCGAGCCGCGGCGAATGCGTGTAGCGCAGCTCGAGCAGGTCGAGCAGCGCCTGCATGACGCCGTCTTCGCCGCCTTCGCCGTGCAGCGCGTTGAACACCACGTCGGGCTTCTGCGCCCGCAGCGCCTTGGCGATCGCTTCGGGATCGCGCGGCGGATCGAAGCGCGTAACCTCGTGGCCGAGCCGCGTCAGCGCCTCGGCGCAGGCAGCGCCCGACACGAGCGAGACTTCGCGCTCCGACGACCAGCCGCCGAGGAGAACGGTAATCTTCATTCCCCGCGAAAGCGGGGATCGATGTCCCCGTCCTCTGTGGCCCCCCGCTTGCGCGGAAGGTTGGAAATCCCGATGCGCTTGATCTCCCAGCGCAGTTCGATGCCGCTCTTCGCGCGCACGCGGTCGCGCACGGTTTCGCCCAGCGTTTCGAGATCGGCGGCGGTGGCGGCGCCGTCATTGATCAAAAAGTTGCAGTGTTTCTCGCTGACCTGCGCGTCGCCGATGCGCAGGCCGCGGCAGCCGGCTTCCTCGATCAGGCGCCAGGCTTTGTCGCCGTCGGGATTGGCGAAGGTCGAGCCGCCGGTACGGGCACGAACCGGCTGCGTCTCGGCGCGCTGGGTCTGGATCTCGTCGATGCGAAACCCGATCGCGGCGGCGTCGTCCGGCGTGCCGCGCAAGGTCGCTTCGACGAAGATCCAGTCTTCGGGCACGTCGCTGTGGCGATAGGTGAGGCCGAGCTGGTCGCGCGTCAGCACGTGGCGCTTGCCGTCGCGGTCGAACGCGACCGCGTTTTCGATCACGTCGACGATTTCGCGACCATAGGCGCCCGCATTCATGCGCAGCGCGCCGCCGATCGTGCCGGGAATGCCCGACAGGAATTCAAGACCGGCAAGGCCGGCGTCGCGCGCGGTCAGCGCCACGTTGAGATCGAGCGCGCCGGCGCCCGCAATCACCCGGTCGCCCTGAATCGTCACCTCGGCAAAGCCGCGGCGCAGCTGCACCACCACGCCCGGCACGCCACCGTCGCGCACCAGCAGGTTCGACGCGACACCGAGCACCAGCACGCTCACGTCGCGCGGCGTACCGCGCAGGAAGGCGGCAAGGTCGTCGGCATCGGCGGGACGGAACAGCACTTCGGCGGGACCGCCGACGCGGAACCAGGTGTGCTGCGCCAACGACGCGTCGGCGCTGATCCGGCCGCGAACGCGCGGCAGACGATCGATCAGGTGCGGGGCGGGGGTCGTCGCCGTCATCATCATCCGCCACCCGCCGGCGCAGCCGGCAGACCCGAAGATTCCAATTGCGCCGGCAGCGAGTTCGCCCAGGCGGTGATGTTGCCGGCCCCGAGGCAGACGACGAGGTCGCCGGACTTGGCGTGTTCGCGCACCAGGTCCGGCAGCGCTTCAGGCGACGACAACGCCATCACCTGGCGATGACCATGCGCCTGCAGCCCTTCGACCAGCGCGTCCTTGTTGATGCCGTCGATCGGCGTTTCGCCCGCCGCGTACACGTCGGCGACGACCACCATGTCGGCGTCGTTGAAGCAGGTACAGAATTCTTCGAACAGCGACATCAGGCGTGTGTAGCGGTGCGGCTGCACCACCGCGATGACGCGGCTGCCGGGCGAGGCGCGCAAAGCCTGGCGCGACGCTTTCAGCACTGCCTGGATCTCGACCGGATGATGTCCGTAATCATCGACGATGGTGACGCCGTTCCAGCTGCCGGTCTTGGTGAAGCGGCGCTTGACGCCCTGGAACTTCGACAGCGCGCCTTTGATGGCCGCGTCGTCGACGCCCATCTCGTTCGCCACCGCAATCGCGGCGCACGCATTTTGAACATTGTGCATGCCGAGCATGGCAAGCCGCACGCCCTGGATGGTGCGCGGATCGGCCAGCCGCTCCGAGATGGTCACATCGAACACGCTGTCGTCGGCGCCGGGCTGAATGTTGACCGCGCGCACGTCGGCCTGCGGCGAGAAACCATAGGTGACGATGCGGCGATCCGAGACGCGCGGGATCATCGCCTGCACTTCGGGATGGTCGATGCACAGCGCCGCGAAGCCGTAGAACGGGATGTTCTCGATGAAGCGCTCGAACGCGGCCTTGACGCCGTCGAACGAGCCGAAATGATCGAGATGCTCGGGATCGATATTGGTGACGATGCCGATCGTGGCCGGCAGCTTGACGAAGGTGCCGTCGCTTTCGTCGGCCTCGACCACCATCCAGTCACCCGTGCCCATGCGCGCATTGGTGCCGTAAGCGTTGACGATGCCGCCATTGATGACGGTGGGGTCGAAATTGGCGCCTTCGAGCACCGCCGCGACCAGCGACGTGGTGGTCGTTTTGCCGTGCGTGCCCGCGACCGCGATCGACCATTTCAGCCGCATCAGCTCGCCCAGCATCTCGGCGCGGCGAACCACCGGCAGCAGCCCGGCGCGCGCCGCGAGCAATTCGGGATTGTCGGGCTTGATCGCCGACGACACGACGAGCACCGAGGCGTCGCCGAGATTTTCGGCCGTGTGTCCGATCTCGATTTTGATGCCGAGCTTCTTCAGCCGCTGGACGTTGTAATTGTCCGCGACGTCGGAGCCCTGCACCGCATAGCCGAGATTGTGCAGCACCTCGGCGATGCCGGACATGCCGATACCGCCGATGCCGACGAAGTGCAGCGTGCCGATGGTGAGCGGAAGTTGGCGCATCGTTACTCGGCGGCGTGAGAAAGAATGGTGCGGCGCTCGAGCCCTTCGACGGGCAGCGATTCGACCGTTTTGGTTTCGATCGGGCGGGTCGCGCGCGACGCGACCTGTTCGACCAGATCGGCAAGGCGCTGCGCCGCGTCGGGACGGCCGAGCGCGCGCGCGGCCTCGGCCGCTTTGTCGAGTCCGCTCGACGCGGTCATCAGCGTTTCAAGCCGCGTCGCCAGCGCCATCGGCGTCAGCGCGCGCTGCGGGATGGCCCAGGCGGCGCCACTGGCGGCGACCTGCTCGGCATTGGCGGCCTGGTGGTCGTCCATCGCGAACGGGTACGGCACCAGGATGGCGGGACGGCCCGCGACGGTGAGCTCGGCGCAGGTCGAAGCGCCGGCCCGCGCAATCACCAGATGCGCCGAGGCGAGGCGCGACGGCATGTCCTGGAAGAAGGTCGCGAGTTCGGCGGTAACGCCGCAACGCGCGAACCCTGCGCGTGCCTCCGGCAGGTCGTCGGCGCGGCATTGCTGCGCGATCGAAATGCGCCTGCGCAGATTCTCAGGCATGTGCGCCAGCGCGGCAGGCATGATCTCGCTGAAGACATGCGCGCCCTGGCTGCCGCCGACGACGAGAATATTGAGCCGCCCGTCGCTGGTGAGCTTGGGATAGCCGACCAGCGCCGCGCCCGCGATGGCGGGACGCGTCGGGTTGCCGGTCAGCACCACGCGCGCTGCGGCGTCGTCGGGCAGCAGCGCGACATGTTCGAACGATGTTGCGATGCGCGTCGCATGCTTGGCGAAGAGCCGGTTGGCGCGGCCGAGCACCGCGTTCTGCTCGTGCAGCACATAGGGGATGCCGGCCCGGCGCGCCGCGAACAGGGTCGGCAGCGAAGGATAACCGCCGAAGCCGACGACCATCACGGGGTCGAGGTCCCGCAGCAGACCGCGCGCCTGCCAGGTGCCGACCGCGAGTTCGAGTCCGGTGCGCACCTTGCCGCGCAGGCCGCGCTGCATCGACGAGGCACGGATGCGATGCACCGGCACGCCGAGTTCGTCGCCGAAGGCGCCGCCGCGCCGGTCGGTGATCAGCGCCACGGCGCGGCCGCGCGCGACAAGTTCGCGCGCCAGCGCTTCGGCCGGGAAGATGTGACCGCCGGTGCCGCCGGCGGCGAGGAGTACGAGACCTTGGGTCATCGCTTGTCTCCAGCCCCGATTGCGACGTTCGACGTCGCAATCAAATCCCTACTGATGAACTCGGATTTCGCGCGAGTCGCGAAACCCGACAGGCCAAATCGCGTACGGGTGAGCGCGAGCGCCATGCCCATGCCGAAGCCGAGCGCCAGCAGCGACGAGCCGCCGAACGAAATGAACGGCAGGGTCATGCCCTTGGCCGGCAGCAGATGCAGCGACGAGCCCATATGGATCAGCGCCTGCAGGCCGAACTGGGTGAACAACCCGCCGGCCGCGAGCACGACGAACAGATCCTGGTCGCGCGTCAGCCGCTGGAAACCGCGCAGCACGACGAATCCGAACAGCGCCACGATCGCGAGCGTGGCGAACAGGCCGAGCTCTTCGCCCGCCACGGCAAAGATGAAGTCGGCGTGCGCGTCGGGCAGCGACAGTTTCACTTTGCCCTGGCCAGGTCCGGTGCCGAGCAGGCCGCCATTGACGAAGGCTTCGAGCGAACGGTCGACCTGGTAGGTGTCGCCGCTCGCCGGGTTGAGGAAGCGATCGATGCGGCTTGCGACGTGACTGAAGGTGAAATAGGCGCCGACCAGCGCGGTCACGCCCATCACCGCCAGGCCGAGCACGAACAGGATCGGCAGGCCGGCGAGGAAGAACTGCGCGAACCACACGACCGAGATGACGAACGTCATACCGAGATCGGGCTGCTTCATCAGCACGGCGACGGTGAGCAGATAGAGACCGATCGCAATCAGATTGCCGGGGAAGCGCTGGCCCGCTTCGCGCGCCGCGTGATGGCGGGCGAAGAACCACGCCGACACGACCGCGAAAGCCGGCTTGACGAATTCCGACGGCTGTACCGACAGCGGGCCGACATGGATCCAGCGCGTCGCGCCCTTGATCTCGACGCCCCCGATCAGGGTCAGGCAGGTCGCGGCGAAGGCGCCCACGAACGCCACCATCGCAAGCCGGCGCACGCTGGTCGGCGACAGCAGCGAGACGGCAATCATCAGCAGCAGCGACGGGCCGAGCAGCAGCAGGTGGCGCTGGACGAAATAGAAGGTCGGCAGGCCGATCCGTTGCGCGACCGGCGGCGAAGCCGCCGCAACCAGCAGCGCGCCCATCAGCACGATGCAGGCGAGCGCGGCCAAGGTCCAACGATCGACGGTCCACCACCAGCGGCCGAGGATCGAACTGTCGGTGCGTGCGACGGCGAAGCTCATTTCATTCCCCGCGAAAGCGGGGATCCATCTTCGGATCCGCTGTTGCTCGGGTCGGCATGGGCGCCTGTTTTCGCGAGGGCGCGAACCAGTTCCATGAAATGCTGGCCGCGCACTTCGAAGGAGCGGTACTGGTCGAACGAGGCGCAGGCCGGCGCCAGCAGCACCACGTCACCCGGCCCGGCGTCCCGGGCTGCATCGGCGACGGCGCGTTCGAGATGCCCGCACAGCGAGAAAGCGGCGCGGCCGTCGAGCCAGCGCGCGAAATCGGCCTGCGCTTCGCCGATCAGGTAGGCCTTGGCGACGCGCGGCATGTAGCGGTCGAGTCCGGTCAGCCCGCCGATCTTCGGCCGACCGCCCGCGATCCAGCGGATCTGCTCGTAGCAACCCAGCGCCTTCGCCGCGGCGTCGGCATTGGTCGCCTTGCTGTCATTCACGTAGCGCACGCCGTTGATGGTCGCGACCAGCTGCTGCCGGTGGGGCAGGCCGGGGAAGCTGCGCATGGCTTCGAGCACCGTGGCTTCGTCGATGCCGAGCGCGCGGCACGCGGCGTAGGCGGCGCCGGCATTTTGCCAGTTGTGCGCGCCGGGCAGGGTCGGGATGTCGCGAATGTCGGCAATGGTGCGGCCGTTCTCGACGATGGCTCCGTCGATCACCGACACGCCGTTCGGTTCGGGATGCTTCACCGACAGGCGCACGAGCTTCTGCGGCCCGAGACCCCGCGCGATATCGACCGAATGAAGGTCGTCGACGCCGATGATCGCGGTCTGGCCTTCGCGTTGGCCCGCGAACATGCGCGCCTTGGCGGCGACATAGCCGGGCATGCCGCCGTGGCGGTCGAGATGATCGGGCGTGACGTTGAGATGGACGCCGACATCGAACACCAGCGTGTCGAGCAGTTCGAGCTGGTAGCTCGACATCTCCAGCACATAGACGCCGTTCGGCGACAGGGTCGGGAAGCTCAGCACCGGAATGCCGAGATTTCCGCCGATCGCGACTTCGACGCCGGCCTTTTGCAGCACGTGGCCGATCAGCGCCGTAGTGGTCGACTTGCCGTTGGTGCCGGTGATGCCGACCTTGCGCGACTGCGGGGCCGCGCGCGCCAGCAGTTCGACGTCGCCGACCAGTTTAAGACCCGCTTCGCGCGCGCGCAGCACGATCGGATGCGGCTCGGGGAAGCTGTGCGGAATGCCCGGCGACAGGACGAGAATCTCGGCCTTCCCCAGATCGGCGGTGGTGAGGTCGACCACATGCGCGCCGGCGGCGCGCGCCTTGGCGACCGACTCGGGACTGTCATCCCACGCCCACACTTCGACGCCCGACGCCTGCAGCGCCAGGGCGGTCGCGAGTCCGCTAAGGCCGAGCCCCATCACCGGGACCGGCCTGCCGCGCAGGTAGGTGAGGTCGAGCGCCGTCATGCGCGCCCGTACTCTTTTATCGTCATCCCGGCGCAGGCCGGGACCCGTTGCGCCGCAAGCGCGATGTTGGCGGCATCGTGACGGCGTACGAATGGGTCCCGGCCTTCGCCGGGATGACAGAGGGAGGAGGCGACCGCGTACGTCATCGCAGCTTCAATGTCGCGAGACCGCATAGCGCCAGCACCGCTGCGATGATCCAGAAGCGGATCACCACGGTCGGCTCGGCCCAGCCGCGCTTTTCAAAATGGTGGTGCAGCGGCGCCATGCGGAAGACGCGCTTGCCCGTCGTCTGGAACGACACGACCTGCACGATCACCGACACCGCTTCGAGTACGAACAACCCGCCGACGATCGCCAGCACCAGCTCGTGCTTGGTCACGACCGCGACGGCGCCCAAGCCCCCGCCCAGCGAGAGCGAACCGGTGTCACCCATGAACACCATGGCGGGCGGCGCGTTGAACCACAGGAATCCCAGGCCCGCGCCGACCATTGCGCCGCACAGCACCGCGAGTTCGCCGGCGCCGGGCACATGGTTGATCTGGAGATAGTTCGAGAACACGACGTTGCCGGCGAGATAGGCGATGATGCCGAACGTGCCCGCCGCGAACATCACCGGCACGATCGCGAGACCGTCGAGACCGTCAGTCAGGTTCACGGCATGGCTCGACCCGGTGATCACGAAGATCGCCCACGGCACGAAGAAGAAGCCCATCGGGATCAGCACGTCCTTGAGGAACGGCACGGTGACGCCGGTCGCCAGCGGCTGCTTGGTAACGGCGGTGAACAGCGCGCCCGCGGCGCCGGCGATCAGCAGCGTCCACACGAGTTTCAGCCGCGACGGCAGGCCCTTGGTGTTGCGCTTGGTGAGCTTGAGATAGTCGTCGCCGAAACCGATCAGACCGAAGCCGACGATCACCAGCAGCACGATCCAGGTATAGACGTTGGTGAGATTGGCCCACAGCAAGGTGGAGACGATCACCGCCAGCAGGATCATCACGCCGCCCATGGTCGGCGTGCCGCGCTTCTTCAGATGCGTTTCCGGTCCGTCGCTGCGGATCGGTTGGCCTTCGCCCTGTTTCGATTTCAGCCAGCGGATGATGGCCGGGCCGAAGATGAAGCAGATCAGCGCCGCCGTGGTGATCGCGCCGCCGGTGCGGAAGGTGATGTAGCGGAACAGGTTGAAGAGAACGAACTCGTCCGCGTAGGGCGCGACCAGATTATAGAGCATCCGCTTCAGCCCCGCTTTTCTTGTTGGGTGCAAGGCGCACCAGCGCCTCGACCACGCGGTCCATGCGCATCGACGCCGAGCCTTTGACCAGCACGACGTCGCCCGGCCGCACGCGCTCGGCGACGATCGCGGCGAGTTCCGTGCTCTCGGTCGAATGCCAGCCGCCCATCTCGTGCGGCATCGCTTCCAGCAGCGGCAGGATCTCCGTGCCGCAGGCGAACACCATGTCGACGCGCGCTTCGACCAGGTCGGCGAGGATCTTGGCGTGCAGCTCGACCGAGCGTTCGCCCAGCTCGCGCATGTCGCCGAGCACGGCGATGCGGCGGCCCTGGTGGCCTGGCGTTTCGAGGCCGAGCACCGCAAGCGCTGCCGCAACCGACGCCGGCGACGCGTTGTAGCTTTCGTCGATCAGCG
This sequence comes from Rhodospirillales bacterium, assembly GCA_028291365.1. Lineage (GTDB taxonomy): Bacteria > Pseudomonadota > Alphaproteobacteria > BOG-932 > Roseiterribacteraceae > Roseiterribacter. The sequence continues at coordinate 4,497 of JAQGIE010000113.1, read as the reverse complement.
TAATGGTGCCGCCGGGAATCGCAGCGCGCACTTTGACGCCGCGACCTTTGACCGCCGGCACTTTGGCGAGGTCTTCCGCAACCTTGAGCGGATCGGCCCCGAGCTCTGTCGCGGCCAGCAGCACGGCGAGCGCGTTGAAGAGCTGGTGCCGGCCGGGATTCTGCAGCTGGAACTCGAGCTCGCGGCCGAACAGGCGCGCGCGCGCGAAACTTCCGTCGGCGCTGACGTCACCCCTGAGCAGCTGCGCGTCGCAGTGCGCCGAGCTGCCGAAGGTGAGAATCTTCTCGATGCCGGCGGCGTGGGCGCGATCGGCGAGGCGATCGTAATGCTCGTTGTCGCGATTGAGGATCGCGCTGCCGCCTTTGCGAACGCCGCCGAAAATCTCGGCCTTGGCGTCCGCCACCGCTTCGATGCCGCGGAAATGGCCGATATGGGCGGGCTCGACATTGGTGATCACGGCGATGTCGGGCGCGGCGATGTTCGAGAGCTTCTCGATCTCGCCCTCGTGGTTCATGCCCATTTCGAGCACCGCGAACCGCGTGTCGCCGGGCATGCGGGCGAGCGACAGCGGCAGGCCCCAATGGTTGTTCAGATTGCCTTCGCTCGCATGGGTCTTGCCCTGCGCGCGCAGCACCGCGGCCAGCGCCTCTTTGGTCGAGGTCTTGCCGACCGAGCCGGTGATCGCGACCAGCTTGGCGCGGCTGCGGTCGCGCGCGCCGCGCGCCAGGTCGGCGAGACCGGTCATCGTGTCGTTGACCGTCAGAAGCGGCAGGTCGCCCTCGACGCTGCGATCGACCATCGCCGCGACCGCGCCGGCGGCGGCGGCCTTGGCGATGAAATCATGGCCGTCGAAACTCGGGCCGCGCAGCGCGACGAACAGATCGCCCGGCTTGCAGCTGCGCGTGTCGATCGAAATGCCTTTGGCGTTCCACGGCTGGATCGCCAGGCCCGCGGTCGCGAGCGCGGCTTCTTCGGCCGTCCACAGAATGTCGGGCGCGGCGATCTTGCTCATGCGGTCGCGCCTTGCGCGACGGCGCGGCGCGCCACGTCGGTATCGTCGAACGGACGCACCGTATTGCCGATGATCTGGCCCTGCTCGTGGCCCTTGCCTGCGATCAGCAACACGTCGTCCCCGGCAAGCTCGGCGATCGCGGTCTGGATCGCGGTGGCGCGGTCGCCGATCTCGCTGGCGCGCGCGCAACCCTGCAGCACCTGCTGGCGGATCGCTGCTGGGTCTTCGCTGCGCGGATTGTCGTCGGTGACGATGACTCGGTCGGCAAGACGGCAGGCGATCTGCGCCATCTGCGGACGCTTGCCGCGATCGCGGTCGCCGCCGCAGCCGAACACGACGCTGAGCTTGCGCGCCGCGTGCGGGCGCAGCGCCACCAGCACGGTCTCGAGCGCGTCGGGCGTGTGGGCATAATCGACATACACCGCGGCGCCCTTGCTGGTGCGCACCGCGAGTTCGAGCCGGCCGCGCACGCCTTCGAGCGCCGACAAGGTCTCGACCGCGGCGTCGATGTCGGTTTCGCGCGCCAGCACCAGCCCCAGCGCCGCCAACGCATTCATCAGCTGGAAGCCGCCGACCAGATCGAGCTCGAGCTCGTAGCGCTGGCCGATGATCTCCAAGGTCACGCGCTGGCCGTGCGGCAGCGCCGTGACGGCGACGATCTTCAGGTCACGTCCGTTGCGGCCATAGGTCATGATCCGCAGCCGGCGATGTGCGGCGATGTCGGCCAGGGCCTCGATCTCGGGCACGTCGGCATTCAGCACCGCGACGCCGTCATCCATCAGCACGTCGGTGAAGAGCCGCACCTTGGCGTCGCGATAGGCCTCGATCGTGCCGTGATAATCGAGATGATCGCGCGTCAGGTTGGTGAAGGCGGCGGCGCTGACCTGGACGCCGTCGAGGCGGAATTGGTCGAGCCCGTGGCTCGACGCTTCCATCGCAACATGGGTGACGCCGCGCGACGCGAGCGCTGCGAGATCCGCATGCAGCGCCACCGGATCCGGCGTCGTCAGCGAACCGGGACGATCCCAGCCGGGCGCGACCAGGCCGAGCGTGCCGAGCGAAGCGGCGCGATAGCCGAGCCGGCCCCAGATCTGGCGCGCGAAGCTGGCGGTCGAGGTCTTTCCGTTGGTGCCGGTGACCGCGACCACGGTGCGCGGCTGCGTCTTGTAGAAAGCCGCCGCCATGCGCGCGAAGCGGCGCTTGACCTGGTCGTCGCTGACCAGCGCGATGCCGCTCGGCACTTCGGTGCCGCGCGGCGCCAGCACCGCGACGGCGCCGGCGGCGATCGCTTCGGCGATGAAGGCGCGTCCGTCGACCTTGCTGCCGGGCAAGGCTGCGAACAGGAAACCTTTCTGCACCGCGCGGCTGTCGGCGGTGAGGCCGGTAAGGTCGGGATCGAGTCCGGTGGCGGAATGGCCGCCGTCGGCGATCAGCTCAATCAGCCGCACGGCGCGTCTCCTTGGCCTTGTGGAGAAGCGCGGCGCCGGCAGGCGCCGGCGCGGCGACCAGCTTTGCGGTCGCTTTCGTGTCCGACTTGCCCGGCGCCTTTTTGTCGTCGGCGGGCTGTTTCAGCGTCGCGTCGACATAGGTCTCGCTGCCGAGGCGGCGGCCCGGCGGAGTCGAGTTGACATACAGCGCGCGCTGCAGCGACGGCTCGTTTTCATCGATCGGCGCAATGCCGTAGAGCGGCCCCATCTGCGCGATGACGCGGCCCACCGCCGGCGCGCTGACCCAGGCGCCGGTGCTGAAGCCGTAGCTCTTCTTGTTGCCGTGCGGTTCGTCGATCAACACGAACACCACGTAACGCGGCTCGTTGATCGGAAATGTGGCAATAAACGAGCTTAGATTGCCGCTTTTCGAATAGCCTTTGCCGCCGCCGGCCTTTTCCGCGGTGCCGGTCTTGCCGCCGACCAGATAGCCCGGGACATTGGCGTTCTTGCCCGAGCCGATGATGGCGTTGAGGCGCAGCAGCCTGCGCACGTTTTCGCTGGTCGCCGCGCTCAGCACGCGCACGCCGGGATTTTGTGCGTCATCGGGCTGCGCGATCAGCGTCGCGTGCTTGAGCACGCCGTTATTCACGATGGCGGTGAAGGCGGTGACGTTGTTGACCGGGGTGGTCGACAGGCCGTGGCCGAACGCGATCGTCATCATGTTGATCTCGCGCCACGGATTCGGCACGTGCGGCTTGCCGACTTCGGGGATTTCCAGGGTCGGCTTCTCGGTCAGGCCGAGCGAGGTCAGGAAACGCTGCTGCGCCGCCGGACCGACCTGCTGCACTTCGCGCACCGAGCCGATATTCGACGAGAAGGTGAAGACCTCGGGCACGCTCATCCAGCGGCGCAGCCGTTCGGTGCGGAAATCGTCGATGGTGAAACGACCGACCTTGATCGGCTTGGTCGCGTCGACCCAGTCGTCCATGCGCACGCGGCCCGATTCGAGCGCCAGCGCGGTGTTAAACACCTTGAACGTCGAGCCCATCTCGTAGACGCCCAGCGTCATCCGGTTGAACCGGTTGGCGGCATCGCCGGTGCCCGGGCTTTGCGGGTCGAAATCGGGCAGCGACACCAGCGCCAGCAATTCGCCGGTGCGGACGTCCATGATCATGCCGCCGCCGCCGAGCGCGTTGAACTCGGCGATCTGCTGCTGGATCTCGCGGCGAAGCATGTGCTGCAAACGCAGATCGATCGACAGACGCACGGGCTCGCTCTTGCCCAGCATCTTGTCGAAACTCTGCTCAATGCCGGCGAGACCGTGATTGTCGACGTCGGTGAAGCCGACGACGTGGCTGGTCACCGCGCCGGCAGGATAGATGCGGCGCTCTTCGCGACGGAAATCAAGGCCGGGCAGGCCGAGATTGTGCACCGCTGCCTGCTGCCGCGGCGTCAAGTTGCGGCGCAGCCAGACAAAGCGTCCGCCGCTTTCCAGTTTCTGCAGCACGTCGCCGTAGGACAGTTCGGGCAGCGCCTGCGCCAGACGCTTCGCCGTTTCCTGCGGATCCAGCACTTTGGCCGGGTCGGCGAACAGCGACGCAGTGGCCAGCGACGTGGCCAGCAACATGCCGTTCCGGTCGGTGATGTCGCCGCGTTCCGCCTTGAACGGCTGCACCGCTGCGAGCGCCGCGCGCGGCTCGGGCTGAGTCAGGAAGGCGAGGTCGCCGAGACGCACCGCGACTGCGGTCAGCGACAGCGCGAATACCGCGCCGACCACGACGAGACGCGTGCGCGCCTGGTCGAGCACCTGGCGCGCGCCGCCCTCGAGATTGAGGACCTGCGCGCGCGCCCGGAACGGATCGTCGGGGCGCGGTGTCTTGGAAGCGCCGTTCATCAGCGCGTTCCGCCGGTCAGGACCAGCGCACCGATCGGATCAGATTTTGGAATCGCGCCGCGCGTGCGCGCGGCTGCCTCGGCCGCAGCGCGCGTCGCGGCTGCGGCGGCCTCTTTGGCCGAAAGCTTTTGTGCGGGCTGCGCGGGCGGTTTCGGCGCCGG
>JAQGIE010000086.1 GCA_028291365.1 Rhodospirillales bacterium | reverse complement strand
TCTGTTCGGCGAACTCGGCGAACAGACGCTCGATGACGGTGGCGGACACCGAGCCCAGGTTCGACATGGTCTGTGCGATCTCGCGCACTTCCTCGTCGTCCATATGCTCGAACAGACGCGCTGCGTTCTCTTCGCCCAGCGACAGGGCGAAAATTGCAGCCTTTTCAGGACCGGTCAGGCCTCGATAATCTTCGCGGACACGCTGCGCCATGACCCCTTCTCAACGGCTTCGGGCCGCCGCGTCAACGGGCTCGTGCGTTTCCCGGCGTATTCGCCGGGGCGCCGGACGGGACCGGCACCCCGGCCTTCGCTCAATACTGGCGGTAGGAGAGAAACTTGCCCGTCATCGTCAGCTTCACGCGATCCCCCTTGGGGTCGGGCTGCCGCTCCATCTGCATGTCGAAGTCGATGGCCGACATGATGCCGTCGCCGAACTCTTCCTGGATCAACGACTTCCAGGTCGTGCCGTAGACCTGGACCAGCTCGTAGAAACGATAGATCAGCGGATCGGTCGGCGGGCCCGGCGGCAGCGAACCGCGATAGGGAATCTCCTGCAGCAGCAGAATTTCGTTCTCGGTCAGACCCAGCACCTTGCCGGCCTTGCCGGCCTCGGCCTCGCTCAGCTTCATCTGCCCGTGCAGCGCCGCGGTATAATAGATCGGCGAGCCCTTGCCGATCGCGGCCGCGATCTTCTTCCAGCTCAGCTTCTTCTCGCGCTTGATGCGCTGGATCTTGGCGGTCAGCTCGTCGCGTGTATTGGCCATCGCCATCTGCCTCCTAAGGTTTGCTCCGTGTGCGCCCGCGCTCCGCGCGGGCTGGATCGTAGTTCGCTGCGCGAAACGATCATCTTGTAGGTGTGCGCCCGCGCTCCGCGCGGGCTGGATCGTAGTTCGCTGCGCGAAACGATCATGCCGCGGCTTCCAGCCGGATCTCGGGCGGATTTTTCGGATCGTAATCGGCTGCACCGACGCCGAAGCCGCGCGACCGTTCGATGAGGAAATCGAGCAGATGGTTGCGCAGCGCCGGATAGGCGGGGTGGTGATGGACGTCGTGGCGGCGGCGCGGGCCGGGGATCGTGTTGACGACGATCTCGGCGATTCGCGCGTCAGGGCCGTTGGTCATGAGAAAGATCCGGTCAGCCAGCAGCAAAGCTTCGTCGACGTCATGCGTGATCATGAACACGGTCTGGCGGGTTTCGGCGCATAGCCGCGCGACCTCGTCCTGCAACGTGCCGCGCGTCAGCGCGTCGAGCGCGCTGAACGGTTCGTCCATCAGCAACATGCGCGGCCGGATCGCCAGCGCCCGCGCGATGCCGACACGCTGGCGCATGCCGCCCGACAAGGCCGACGGCTTCTTCTTTGCCGCCTGGCCCAGCCCGACCACGCCGAGCTGCTCGGCAACATGGGCGCGCACCTGCTCGTTCGACCAGCGCGGCCAGCGCGAACGCACGGCAAAGGCGACGTTCGCTTCGACATCGAGCCAGGGCAGGAGCGCGTGGCCCTGAAAAATCACCGCACGATCGAGCGACGGGCCGTCGAGTTCGCGCCCCGCGAACAGCACCGTGCCGTCGCTGGCTTCGTCGAGTCCCGCCAGCACATTGAGGATGGTGGTCTTGCCGCAGCCCGAATGACCGATCAGGCAAACGAACTCGCCCTCGGCGATGCGGAAATACACGTCGGCAAACACCGGTGCGCCGGTGCCGAAGCGCTTCATCAAGCCGTCGACGCGGACCAGCGGTTCCGGCGGCATGGTTATTCGACCCACGAGACTTTGCGCTGGGCGAAGGCGAGCCCCTGGTCGAGCGCCATGCCGATCAGTCCGATCATCACGATCGCGACCACGACATTGGCGATCGAGAGGTTGTTCCACTCGTTCCAGACGAAGTAACCGATGCCGGTGCCGCCCACGAGCATCTCGGCCGCGACGATGACCAGCCAGGCGATGCCGATCGAAATACGCATGCCGGTGACGATGGTCGGCGCCGCGGCCGGCAGCACGACGCGAAACGCCATGCGCAACGGTCTGCACTCGAGCGTGCGCGCGACGTTCAGCCATTCGCGCCGCACCGATGCGACGCCGAAGGCGGTGTTGATCAGCATCGGCCACAGCGAACAGACGAAGATTACGAAGATCGACGAGGCGGCGCTGTCCTTGATCGTGTAGAGCGCGAGCGGCATCCAGGCGAGCGGAGAGATCGGCTTCAGCACCTGGATGAACGGATCAAGCGCGCGCTGCATCAGGGGCGACAGGCCGATCACGAAGCCGAGCGGAATTGCCACCAGCATGGCGAGGCCGAACCCCAGGAACACACGGCCGATCGAAAACAGAAGCTGGATGCCGATGCCCTTGTCGTTGGGCCCGCGATCGAAGAACGGATCGGCGAGATGTTTGGCCAGGGTGGCGGCCACCACGTCCGGTCCCGGCATCGCCGACTTGCCGCCGCCCGCCGCCGCAGCGCCGACCAGCTTGGCATAGGCGGGGTCGACGGTCGCCGCGCCCGGGCCGGCGCCGGTTGCCAGATACCAGGCAGCGATGAACACGACGAAGATCAGCAGCGACACCGCGCCCGCGCGCAGTCCGAGTGACGGCTTCATTTCTACTTGTCGAAGCTGTGTGGTTTCACGTCGCGCGTCGGATCGCAAAGCTCGCGAGATAGGCCTCGGGCTTGGCCGGGTCGAACGGCTTGCCCATCACGCTGAAGCTCTTCGACGTGTTGGAAGGAACCAGCAGCCCTTGCTCGCGCATCGCCTTGGCGGCGTCGGTGGCGAGGAAGACCTGTTCGGCGATCTTCGCGTAGTCGAGATCGCCCTTCACCTGACCCCAGCGCTTCATCTGCGTCAGCATCCAGATCGCCATCGAGTGCCACGGATACGGATCGAAATCGATGCGCTTGGGATCGACTTTGATGCCGCCGAGCCCGTCGGCATAGGTGCCCGACAGAACCTGTTCGAGCACCACGGCCGGCTGGTTCAGGTAATTCGCCGGCGCGATCGCTTCGGCGATCTGCTTGCGGTTCTCGCTCTTGGCGGCATAGCCGGTCGCTTCGACGATGGCGGCAAGCAGCGCGCGGAACGTGTTCGGGTTTTTGTCGATGAAGCTGCGCGACGCGCCGAAGGCGCAGCACGGATGTCCGTCCCACAATTCCTTGGTGAGCAGGTGAATGAAACCGACGCCGTCATAGACCGCGCGCTGGTTGAACGGATCGGGGCCGAGATAGCCGTCAATATTGTCGGCACGCAGATTGGCCACCATCTCGGGCGGCGGTACGGCGCGGATCTGCACGTCCTGGTCGGGGTCGAGCCCGTGTTCGGCCAGGTAGTAGCGCAACAGGTAGTTGTGCATCGAATAGTCGAACGGCACGGCGAACTTCATGCCCTTCCAGCTTTTCGGGTCGCGCCGGTCCTTGTGCTTCATCGCCAGCGTGATGGCCTGGCCGTTGATGTTCTCGATCGCGGGCACGGTCCACGGCGTCGCAACCGCGCCGGCGCCCAGCGTGATCGCGAGCGGCATCGGCGACAGCATGTGCGCGGCGTCGTATTCGCCGTTGATCGCCTTGTCGCGAATGACGGCCCAGCCCGCCGTCTTGATCGCTTCGACCTTCAGACCCTGCTTGGCGTAAAAGCCCAGCGGGTCGGCGAGAATGATCGGTGTCGCGCAGGTGATCGGGATGAACCCGATCTTGAGCTCCTTCTTTTCCAGCGGTCCGCTTTCGGCCGCCAGCGCACGCGCCGCGCCGAGCGGAAACACATCGGCGAGCGCCGCCATCGCGGTGCCCGCACCGACGGCGCGAAGGAAGGCGCGGCGGGTATTTGCATCGGGCACGATTGCGCGCAGCAGCGCCTCGTCGATCGCAGCGGCGAGCCGCGTTTCGACGTCGGCGTCGTGCGCCGCCTGACTACCATGCGCGCCGCATCCGCAGCGCGTCGAAATTCCCCGACCGGACAAATCTGCGGACATCGCGGCTCTCCCTTCGCGTGTGCCGTTTGGTCCAGACGGTGTGCACCCGCCGTGCCAGCGCCGAGTCAGGCGGACTCCGCGAAACGTCAGACGGCGGCGCGTTCGAATCGCGGGCAGATGCCCGCCGAATGTGCAGCGCCCGTGCGGAGATTGGTTCGGTACGGATCCGGGGGGCGTGTGATTTCCGCTTCGCGCGGCGCGGCGGCAAATTCTTTGGGCGGCCGGGAATAGGCGGCGTGCTCATTCGTTACTCCTGATCTTCGGCGCTTCATCTCGATTGGGAGGGCTCGCAATGCGCGGCCATTCGATCAGGCGGACGCTTGTGTCCGCGGGGTTTTTCAGCTTCCTGGCGCTGTCGTTCGCGGGAACGGCGGGCGCCACGTACGTGCAGCAAAATCTGGTTTCGAACGGATCGGTGCCGGGCACGCTCACCGATCCGAATCTCATCAATGCCTGGGGCATGTCCTACAGCCCGACCGGTCCGTTCTGGGTGTCGTCCAACGGCGCCGATGTCGCCACGTTGTACAACGGCGCCGGCGTGATCCAGTCGCTGGTCGTGTCGACTCCTGCTGCACCTACCGGGCAGGTGTTCAACGGCGGCAGCGGCTTCACCATCACCAACGGCACGATTTCGGCACCGGCGCGCTTCCTCTTCGCCAGCGAAAGCGGCACGATCTCCGGCTGGAATTCGACCGTCAATCCGACGCACGCCGTCATCCCGACCGGTGGCGATCAATCCGGGGCGGGTGCGGTCTATAAAGGGCTGGCGATCGCAACCGACGCCGGGGCGCAGCGGCTCTACGCCGCCAACTTCGCCAAGAACACCGTCGACGTGTTCGACGGCAGCTTCAATCTGGTGAAGCAGTTCACCGATCCGTCGCTGCCGGCCAACTATGCGCCGTTCAACGTGCAGACGGTGAACGGCCAGCTGATCGTCACTTTCGCGCAGCGCGAGGTGGGTGGCACCGACGACGTGAAAGGTGCTGGCAAGGGCTTTGTCGACATCTTCGCAACCGACGGCACGCTGCTGAAACAGCTGGTCACGCAGGGCCCTCTGAACGCGCCCTGGGGCGTCGCCCTGGCGCCGTCCGGTTTCGGCGAGTTCGGCAAGGATCTGCTGATCGGCAATTTCGGCGACGGGCGGATCAATGCGTTCGATCCGTTGACCGGGGCGTTCCTCGGCGCGCTGCTCGATCATGGGAAAAATCCGCTCACGATCGACGGTCTGTGGGGGCTGAGCTTCGGCAACGGTGGCGCGGCGGGGCAGACAAACCAGCTGTTCTTCACGGCCGGTCCCGACGGCGAGGCGAACGGGTTGTTCGGCCGGATCGTCGTGCCTGAACCTGCGAGTCTGCTGCTGCTCCTGACCGGCCTCGGCGCGTTGATGCTGGTGCGGCGGAAGGCCGGGTAATGCCGGCGCCTCGCCCGCTAAACTAGCGATAGCGGGCGAGGAAGGCCCGGTCGATCCGGTCCTTGAGCCAACGCATGGCGCGCCCGGCGAGCCAGAAGTCGCGCCAGGTCGCGAGTCCGCTGCCGTCGCCGAGATTGAGGATCAGCAGCGCGTGACGCTGCGCGCGATAGCGGCGTGGCGGCGCGTTGCGGTGCAGCTTGGCGCGCAGATTTTGGTACAGCACCGGCGCCTGTCGCACCGCGTGCACGCCGATCATCGGCAGCCGGGCACCCGCGACGGCGGCGCAGTCGCCCGCCGCGTGAATGCGCGCGTCGCCGGGGGCGGCGAGATCGGCGCCGACGACGAGCGCGCCGTGGTGAAGTTGCAGGCCGAGACTCGCGAGCAGCGGCGGCGGCATCAGCCCGGTGGCGCGCACGATTAGGTCGAAGCCGATCGGCCCGAGATCGGTCCAGGCCGCGTCGTCAACGATCCGTGCCACGCGTGCCTGCAGCCGCAGCGTCACGCCGCGGGCAGCGAGCCGGCGTTCTAGAAACGCGCCGGCTGCGGGTGGCAGGGTCGGAACCAACCGGGAAGCGGCAAGCGTCACGCGCGCATTCGGATGGGCCGCGATGTTGGCGGCGAGTTCGACCGCGCTCGGGCCCCCGCCGACGACCAGCACGCGCGCTGCCCGCGGCGACGTTTCGATCGCTTTGCGCAAGGCCGACAGGGTTGCGATCGGCTTGGCGGCGAAGTTGCGTGGATCACCGTCGTCGAGCCCCGGCAGCTTCGCGACCACGCTGCCGACATCGAGCGACAGAAAATCAAAGTCGATCGCCGGGCCGTTGGCGCGCTGGATCCGCGTCGCCTCGATCGCGACCGCGTGGTCGCGGATCAGCGTGGCGCCGCTGCCGGCCAGCAACGGTTCCAGCGCGACCCGGTCATCGTCCGGCGCCCAGCGCCCGCCGACCATCCCGGTGGCGAGGCCCGAATACCAGAAATCCTCCGGCGCCAGCACGGTGACCTGCGCGCCCGCATCGACGAAAGCGCGAGCGCGTTTCAGGAGGTAGAGATGCGCGTGACCGGCGCCGACCAGGACGAGGCGGGTCACGCGCCCACGGGGAATGAAGAGGCCGCCGATCGCTCGATGCGCGGCGCATCGAGCAGGACGCCGTCCTGCAGCTTCAGCGCGCGGTCGGCCACGCGCGCGACATCTTCGGGCCGGTGCAACGTGACCAGCACGGCAAAGCCGCGCTCGCTCGCAAGCTCGCGGATCAGGCGCAGGATCGAGGCGGCGGTTTCGGGATCGAGACTCGACACCGGCTCGTCGATCAGCAGCACGCGGCTGCCTTGCGCCAGCGCGCGCGCAATCGCGACGCGCTGCTGCTGGCCGCCGGACAGCCGGTCGGCGCGTTGCGACGCATGGGTTGCCAGCCCGACGCGCGCCAGCGCCGCCTGCGCACGCTCGATCTCGTCTTTGGGCCATCGCCGCGTCAGCACGCGCCAGGTCGGGATTTCGGCGAGCCGCCCGCCAAGCACGTTCTCGAGCGCGTTCAGCCGGCGCACCAGGTTGAATTGCTGGTAGACGAGCCCGATCTCGCGCCGCGCACGATAGAGTTTGCGCCCCGCCAGATGCGTGATGTCGAGCCCGTGCAGTTCGATGTTGCCGGCATCGGGTTCGAGCAGCCGCGCCAGGCAGCGCAGCAACGTCGTCTTGCCACTGCCGCTCGGGCCGACCAGGGCGACGACTTCGCCCGCTGCAACCGACACGCTCGCGTCGCGCAGCACGGCGCGGCCGGCGAGACTCTTGGCGACGCCGCGCGCGCGGATCACAACAGCGCCCGCCGCAACCGCGCGCTCAGCTGATCGATCGCGGTGACCATCGCGACGATGACCAGCAGGATGGCGGCGACGCGCGGGAAGTCGAGCAGGTCGACCGCGTTCTTGAGCTCCTGGCCGATGCCGCCGGCGCCGACCAGGCCGAGCACAGTCGAGCTGCGCAGATTGAACTCCCAGGTATAAAGCGCGATCGAAGCGAGGCTGGGCAACGCATCAGGCAGGATGGCGAAGCCGATCAGCTTGACGCGGCTCGCCGCCGTCATTGCCGCCGCTTCGAGCGGTCCGGGCTCGCTGGTTTCGATGGTTTCGGACCACAGCTTCGCGATCGTGCCCGCCGAATGCAGCGCGATGCCGATGACGCCCGCGAACGGGCCCAAGCCCACCGCGACGACGAACAACAGCGCGAACACGAAACTGTCGATCCCGCGCAGCAGATTGAGCAGCGAACGCGCCGGCCAGTAGATCCAGCCGTCCGGGCTGACATTGCGCGCGGCGAGAATGCAGAGCGGCGCCGCAAGAATGGCGCCGAAGGTGGAACCCAGCGTCGCCATCGCGATGGTCTCGCCGGCGCGCTTCAGCAACAGCGGAAATTCGGTGAAGTCGGGCGGCCAGGCGCGCAGCACCCAGCCGCCCATCTTGGGCAGGCCGACGACGAGCCGGTGCAGGTCCAGCTCGGCGATGCGCGCCAGCGCGAGATAGACCAGCGCCGCGAGCAGCCAGAGCAGGAGCGCCCGCGTGCGCATCAGCGTGAATGGCGTGGATGCTCGGGCCAGGCCCGAGCATGACGGCTCTCTATTTCGTCATCGCCGGGCTTGTCCCGGCCATCCACGCGATTCATGTGCTCATGCTTTCGGCCGCAACTTCCCCACCGCGACGCCCGCATCCTGGATCAGCTTGTAAGAACTATGATCCGCCTTCACCCAGCCGGTGTAGTGCGCCGGCATTACACGTTTGGCGGTGTCCTCGTCGATCGACAGCACGATCTCTTGCACGCGTTTGGCGAGCGCGGGATCGAGCGACTTGCGCACCACCAGCGGATCGTTGGGCAGCGGTTCGGACGTCCACACGATCTCGGTCGCGTCGCGGGCGATCGTGCCCTTCTCGATCATCACGTTGCGATTGCGGTCATAGTCGGTGGCGAGGTCGACCTGACCGGTCGCGACCGCGATCTCGTTGGCGGGATGCGAAGCACCGTCGCGATAGCGGAAGTAGGTTTTGGGATCGATGTTCTGCGTCTTGAACCAATATGTCGGGATCAGCCAGCCCGAAGTCGAACCGGCGTCGGCGAATGAGATCGACTTGTTCTTGGCGTCATCCGGAAATTTCCGAATGCCCAGGCCCGGACGGGCGACCACGATCGAATGGTAAGTCGGCTTGCCGTCATATTTCACCATCGCGATCGCCTGCGCACCGCCTTCATTGTTGGCGAGCACGTAGCCCCACGGGCCCATCCAGGCGATGTCGGCCTGATCGTTGGCGAGGGCCACGGCAAGCCCGGCCCAGTCGGTGGTGACCTGGATTTCGTAGTCTTTGGCGCCGAGCTTTTCGGCGAGATAGGCGAAGAACGGCTCGTACGCTTTCCTGGTGTCGGAGGCGGTGGGCTGGAACGGGCCGACGGCGAAGCGGATCTTGTCTGCGGCGCTCGCAGCCTGGCTTGCAAAGGCGAGCAGGGCGGCGATGAAAACGGCCGACAGACGACGCATCCGAAACTCCTCCCGATGTGGTGTGACGTTCGGCTCTGCGCTACGAACGTTACTCGTGTGCCGGATTTGAAGTTCGCCCGATCTTGGGTTCGGCACCGGGCGAACTGCAAATCCAAAAGGCACACTAGAGGCAATATGTTGCTGGTGTCCTGATCGATTCCGAAGTTCGTCCGAGCTCGCCACATGCACTTACGAACTTCGCAATCGGGACACTAGCCCATGCCAGATCTTCCCACCCTGCATCCGACCGGACCGTTGTTCGTGCTTGGCGGCCCCTACGGCAATCTCGACGCGACACGAGCCGCCTTGGACGAGGCCGGGCGCCGCGGCGTGCGCGACCTGCTGTGCACCGGTGATCTCGTCGCCTACTGCGCCGACGCCGCCGAAACCGTCGCACTGTTGCGCGCGTCGGGCGCCGCCATCGTCGCGGGCAATGTCGAACGGCAACTCGCCGCCGAAGCCGAGGATTGTGGCTGCGGCTTTGAAGAAGGTTCGGCCTGCGACGCGTTGTCGGCGCGCTGGTGGCAGCATGCGCGGGCGATGATCGACCGCGACACGCGCGCCTGGATGGGCACGCTGCCGGATCGCATCGACGTGCAATGGGCGCACACACGCTTCTCGGCCATTCACGGCGGCGCGCGCGAGATTTCCAAATTCCTGTTCGCCTCGACCGATGACCCGACCTTTGCCGCCGAACTCGATCTGCTCGGTACCGACGGCGTCATCGCCGGCCATTGCGGCCTACCGTTCGTGCGCGAGTTGTTCGACGGGCGCGTGTGGTTGAATGCGGGCGCGGTCGGCCTGCCTGCCAATGACGGCACGCCGCGCGTCTGGTGCGCGCAGCTGACGCCGCAGGGCGAGGGCATCGAGATCGAGACCATCGCGCTCGACTACGATCCCGCACCGGCCGCGGCGCGCATGCGGCAAGCGGCATTGCCCGAAGCCTATGCCGAGGCGCTGACCAGCGGCCTGTGGCCGAGTCTCGACATCCTGCCCGCGGCCGAACGCGCCGCCACCGGACATCCGATCAAACCGCTGCGCCGCGTCTACTGACGCGCGCGCCAGGCCTGGCGCAGCCAGCGCCATTGATAGGTCAGCGTGACGCGCAGCCAGCCATGGGTTCGGTAGGCGCGCGCGCTGGTCGTCAAGGTCGCGCCAACCTGAACCAGCTTCACGCCGGCGCGGCGCGCGCGCCACAGCAGCAGATGATCTTCGCCATACGGCGCAGTCTCGTCATACGGGCCGATCCGCTCGAACGTCGCGCGTGACAGCGCGAAGCCCTGGTCGCCGAACGGAACGCCGAGCAGGCGCGCGCGCAGATTGGCCCCCAGCGCGTTGAGCCGCATCGGTCCGGCTCCGTCGGTGGCGAAGGCGAGATCGAACCACAGCAGCGCGTCCGGCTGCAGGGATGCGGCCAGCGCCGCGAGCGAAGACGCTTCGAGCCGCGTGTCGGCATGCAAGAACCACAAGAAGCCGCGCGTCGCGGCGCGAGCACCGTCATTCAATTGCTGCGCACGGCCGGGCCGTGCGACGAGCCAACGTCCGGCCGGCGCGTCGGCAGGCGCCGGTTCGGTCGCGACCCAGATCAGCTCGGCGTCGCTGCCGTCGAGATCACGGGCAAGATCGCGCCAGCTTTCATCGCCAGGGCCGATCGGAACGATGATGCTGACATCGGCGAGGCTCACGCGCGCAGCACGTCGATCCAGCTTCGCTGCGCTTGCGTCAGCGAAGCCTCCGGCGTCAGCAGCGCCGCTTCGAGCGCGTGACGCGCCGGAGAATCGAAGCCGAATTCCTGCGTCGCGATCGCCTGTTTCACCACCGCGATGGCGGTGGCGAGGCTGGCGCCGTAGCGCGCGATGACGTCCGCGACGGTGACATGGGTCGACGGATCGTCGCGCCAGCAATCCCAGTCGGTCGCGATTGCGATGGTGCAATAGGCGATCTGCGCCTCGCGCATCAGGAACGCCTCGGGCACGTTGGTCATGCCGACCACGTCGCAGGCGGCGGCACCGCGCAGGAACAGACTTTCGGCGCGCGTGCCCAGCCGCGGACCCTCGACGCAGGCGTAGGTGGTGCCGGTGCGGATGGTGATCCCAATCGAAGCCGCCGCCGCAACGATGCGCGTCGTGGTCGCGGCGCAGGTCGGCTCGGCGGTCGAGACATGCGCCGCGACCCCGTCGCCGAAAAACGTCGCGGCGCGGCGGCCGCGCGTCCAGTCGAAATATTGCGCCGGAATCGTCAGATCGCCCGGCGCGATCTCTTCGCGCAGACTGCCGACCGCGCTGACGCCGATCGCATGGGTGACGCCGACCTGTTTGAGCGCGAAGACGTTGGCGCGGTAATTGACTTCGTGCGGCAGCCTGGCGTGGCCATGGCCGTGTCGGGCCAGGAACCAGATCTCCTTGCCTGCGTGGAGTCCCCGGACCAAAGGCGCCGAAGGCGCACCAAACGGCGTTTCGACCGTGCGCTCTTCGAGAATGCCGAGTCCGTCGAATTTGTAGAGGCCGGTGCCTCCGATAATGCCGAGCATTCAGGAAAGTCGAGGTGAGAACATCAAGCCGCTGCCTTGGATTTGTTCTCTCCTCGAGTCTCCAAGGCGCCGCCGCACGAGCTGCCGGCGCCGGCGGTGCAGCCGAAGCAATGCGGACCGACCGCGATGCGCCGGTCGATCTCCGCCAGCGAGTCGACATCCCAGATCGTCTGCGCCTGGCCGGGCAGTTTCAGTTCGAGCATCTGGTTGAAGTCGCAATCATACAGTTTGCCGTCCCAGCTGACCGACAGCATCGAGCGGCACATGACGCCGTCGACGGCGTGCGGGTTGAAGCTGTCGACCAGCAGCTGCTGGTAGGCCTGCGCCTGGCCGTCGCGCTCGAGCGCGTGCAGGAAGCGGCTGATCGGCATGTTGGTGATGGTCAGCAGGCGCGAGAACTCGATCTCGAAATCCTTGCGCAAGCGAAACCGGTACTCATGTTCGAGCGCCGCCTGGGCCGGCGGCAGAAAGGCGCCGACCGGGTTGTAGACAAGATCGAGCGGCAGCGTGCTGCCATAGCCGAGTCGGTTGAGCAGTTTGAGCGCCGCGATGCTCTGGCCGAACACGCCGCGACCGCGCTGCGCATCGACATTCTTTTCGCTGTAGCAGGGCAGGGACGCGACGATCGCGACCTCGTGCTCGGCGAGAAAGCGCGCCGTGTCTTCCTGGCCCGCCTCGAACAGGACGGTCAGGTTGCAGCGATCGATGACGTGCTTGCCCAGCTCGCGCGCGGCGGCGACCAGGCGGCGGAAATTCGGGTTCAGCTCGGGCGCGCCGCCCGTGATGTCGATGGTGCGGAGCTGCGGCGCTGACGCCATCAGCTCGATCAGGCGGTCGGCGGTGCGCGCCGCCATCATCTCGCTGCGCTTGGGGCCGGCTTCGACATGGCAATGGTGGCAGGCCTGGTTGCAGCGCTTGCCGAGATTGATCTGCAGCACCGTGACCCCGTCGCGGGTCAGGCTGCGTCCGTGCTCGGCCAGGGTGGCGGCGAAACTGCGCATCAACTTTCCCTTTGCTCGCCTCGGCGCCAGTCGTGATAGCGCGCCGCCAGCCGCAATTGCCAGCCTGCGACATGCGCTTTGCGCCAGGTGCTCGCAGCATATTTGGTGGCTTCGGCCAAGGTCGGGTAGGCGTGCACCGTGCCCAGGATCTTTTTCAGCCCGATCCCGTGCTTCATTGCCAGCACGAATTCGTGCAGCAGGTCGCCGGCATGCGGCCCGACGATGGTGGCGCCGAGGATGCGATCGCTGCCGGGCTTTACCAGCAACTTTACATAGCCGTAGGCATCGCCGTCGGCGATGGCGCGATCGAGATCGTCGATCCCGTAGCGCACCACCTCCACCGCGACGCCCTGCTCCCTGGCTTCGTCCTCGGACAGGCCGACGCGCGCGACCTCGGGTTCGGTGAAGGTCGCCCACGGAATGACGCGGTAGTCGGCCTTGAGCCGCACCAGATCGCCGAACAGCGAATTGAAGGCGGCGTAGAAACCCTGATGTCCCGCCGTATGCGTGAACTGGTACGGGCCTGCCACGTCGCCGCAGACATGGATGGTCGGGATGGTGGTGGCGCGCAGTGACTCGTCATGCTCGATCGTGCCCTGCCGGGTCAGGCGCACGCCGAGTTCTTCGAGGCCGAAGCCGCTGGTGCGCGGCTTGCGCCCCAGCGCCAGCAGCACGCGGTCGAATTCGAGCCGCGCCTCGCGCCCGTCCTCGGTCGCCGCGATCAGCGCATTGCCCTCGAACCGCACCGCCTTGTGACCGAGCACGAGACGGATTCCCTCCTCGCGGAATTTCGTCGCCACCGCTTCGGCGGCGTCGGGGTCTTCCTTGGTCAGCAGGCGCGGCGCGAGATCGACGATGGTGACGTCGGATCCGAGACGGCGGAAACACTGCGCCAACTCGCAGCCGATCGGCCCGCCGCCCAGCACCAGCAGGCGCTCGGGCAGCTCGCGCAGGTTCCAGATCGTCTCGCTGGTGACATAGGCGGCGGTCTCGACGCCGGGAAGCTTGGGCACCAGCGGCGCCGCACCGCTCGCAACCACGATCGCGCGCGTGGTCAGCGTGCGTTCGCCGAGCTGCACGCGCCACGGATCGACGATGCGCGCCTCGCCATGCAGCACGTCGACGCCCAGGCCGCGAAACCGTTCCTCGCTGTCATGCGGCTCGACCTGCGCTACGACGCGGCGCACGCGGTCCATCACGGTCGCGAAGTCGAAGCTCGCGGCCAGGCTGTCGAGGCCGAATTCCTTGGCGCGCGCCGCGTCGGCGAGGAGTCGCGTGGTGCGGATCAGCGCCTTCGACGGCACGCAGCCCGTGTTGAGACAGTCGCCGCCCATCTTGTCGCGTTCGATCAGCGCGACCTTGGCCTTGGTCGTTGCACCGATCAGCGATGCGACCAGACCGGCCGAACCGGCGCCGATGACGATGAGGTTGAAGTCGAAGCTTTTCGGTCTGGTCCAGCGCGCCAGCACACGGCGCCGTTGCGACACCGCCCACAGGCGCCGCGCCACGAGGGGGAAGATCGCCAGGGCGATGAAGGCTGCGATCAGGCCCGGCGAAAGCACGTCGCGCGGACTTTGAATCGCGCCCAGCTGCGTGCCGGCCCAGACATAGACCAGCGTGCCCGGCAACATGCCGATCCAGCTATAGAGCACGTAGCTTCGCGTCGGCAGCTTGGTCAACGCCACCAGCAGATTGACGACAAAGAACGGCACCACCGGCGCCAGCCGCAGGGCCAGCAGATAGACCGCTCCTTCGCGTGCGAAGCCTTCGTCAATGGCGCGCAGCCGGGCGCCGAAGCGGCGCTGCACCGAATCGCGCAGCACGAAGCGCGCGGCGAGGAAGGCGAGCGTCGCGCCGGTCACGCTGGCCACCGACGCGAGGATCGTGCCGGTGACGAAACCGAACAGCGCGCCCGCGGCCAAGGTGAGGATCGCGGCACCCGGCAGGGACAGCGCGGTCACGGCGATGTAGACCGCGACGAAGATCAGCGCCGCCGACAGCGGCGAGCGCTCGATCGTACCCGCCAGCGCGGCACGACGCAGGCCAAGCGCTTCGAAGGTCAGTTCATGTTGCAGGCCAAGCGCGAAGAAGACGACGATCGCCCCGAGCACGAGCAGCGCGACGACGAGGCGAGCGACCTTTTTGTTCATGCCCGTCGTCCGGCACGCCAGCGCATATAGGCGTCGCCGTCATCGACGTCGTCGAGCCGGTCGGCGAGCAGCCGAGCCGTGCCGCGCGGCAGGCTGGCGAGACTGTCGTTCAGCGCATCCGCGCTCGACCAGCGCACGTTGCGGAACAGTCCGTGCGGCATCGCCCGTCGGCGCGCGGCGCCGACCAGCCAGTAGCCGCCGTCAGGTGCGGGTCCGAACACGAAGTCGGCGCTGCCGAGCGCACGGAAGGCGCGCCACACATGCGGTGCCTCGAGCGTCGGCACGTCGCTGCCGATGATGACGGTCGGCCCGGCCGGCAACGGTCCGTGGGGATCGAGAAATTGCGCCATGCGGTGGCCGAGATCGCCGGGCGCCTGCACCAGCGCGCTGATCCTGGGGAATAGGCGCGCGCTCTGCGGCGTCCAGGCGACATGCAGCCGCCAGCGCGGATCGTCGCCGAGCCGCCGCACCAGAGTGGCCAGCGTGGCACGATAGAACGCTAGTGCGGCGCCGTCGCCGATCGAGCGCGCCAAGCGCCGTTTGACCGTACCCAACCGCGGCTGGCGCGCGAATACGACGACGTGCCGTTGCAAGGAGCCTCCTTCATGCGTGCGCTCATGGTTCGCGCACACCAAGCCATGGTTACGCGGGTGTTGCTGCCGCGTCTCCTGCTGCTTACCGCCCTCGGCACGTTGGGCTCGACAAGCGAGCTCGGGACCGGCCCCGATCCGTCGGCGCTTGGATGGCAGCGCTTCCAGCGCCCGGGCTATCCCGATGCGGTGATCGAGCCGATCGGCGAGACCGGGTTTCGCCTGATCGCCGACGGCGCCTTCGGCATGCGGTGGCAGCGTCTGCCGGTCGCAACGGTTACCGGGCATTGCGTGCTGCATTGGCGTTGGCGGGCGCTCGCGGCGCCGCCGCCCAGCGATCCGCGCACCAAAGGACGCGATGATCGTCCGCTGGCGGTCCATGTCGGTTTCGCCCAGCCCGGCTTTCTCGATCGGCTGGGCATGGGCGCGCCGTTCGACGGCAAGCTGCTCACCTACCAGCTCGGCGGACTGGGCACTCGAGGTGAGATCGTGCCCAACCCACATCTGCCGCAAGACGGCGTGGTCATCCTGCTGCGGCCCGGCGAGATCGCGACGGGCGCGTGGTTCGATGAAGCGGTCGATTGGCAGGCCGATCATGCACGCGCCTTCGGCAGCGCGCCTGCAGAGCCGCCGGCCGTGCTCGCCATCTCGATCGATACCGACGATCTCGGCGGTATCGCCCGCGCCGAGATCGACCATCTGCGCATCGTCTGCGACTAGACCGGACTCGGCATGCGGCCGAGTACCGCGTCGAGGTCGATCACAGGCGACGCGGCACCGAAGGTTGCTGCCGGCGCGTCGATTCGCCAGGCCACGAACGCGTCGGCGATCGCGGTCGGGGCGTAGCGCAGCAACAGGCTCGCCTGCAGCAGCACCGCCAGCCGTTCGGTGAGGTGGCGGGCGCGTCGTTCGGCGTCGCTCTGGTCCGACAGTTCCGCGAAGATCGCGTCCAGCGCCGCGTCAAAGCTGCGATGCGCGCCGCGTGCGCTGTCGAGTTCCGCCCGCAACGCCGCCACCGAGTCCGGTTCGCGCCCGAAGGCGCGCAGTACGTCGAGCGCGATGACGTTGCCCGATCCCTCCCAGATCGAGTTGACCGGTGCTTCGCGATAGAGCCGCGGCAGCATCGATTCTTCGACATAGCCGGCGCCGCCGAGACACTCCATCGCTTCATAGACTGCATGCGGCGCGCGCTTGCACACCCAGTATTTGCCGATTGCCGTCGCGATGCGCGCGAAGGCGCGTTCCTCGGGACGCTCGACCGCGGCACCGAGGCGCAATGCCAGCCAGGTCGCCGCTTCGGCTTCGAGCGTCAGATCGGCCAGCACCGCGCGCATCGCCGGCTGGTCGATCAGCCGCTTCTGGAACGCGCTGCGGTGCCGCGCATGGTGGGCCGCCTGCAGCGTCGCCTGGCGCAGCAGCCCGGCCGAGCCCAGCACGCAATCGAGCCGCGTCTGCTGCACCATGGCGAGGATGGTGGCGATGCCGCGTCCTTCGGGGCCCACGCGCTGCGCCCAGGCGCCGTCATATTCGATCTCGCTCGACGCGTTCGAGCGGTTGCCCAGCTTGTCCTTCAGCCGCTGCAGCTGGATGGCGTTGCGCGCACCGTCCGGCGTCCAGCGCGGCACGAAGAAACAGGTGAGGCCTTGATCCGTGTAGGCGAGCGTGAGGAACGCGTCCGACATCGGCGCCGAGCAGAACCATTTATGCCCGGTGAGGCGGAACTCGCTGCGCGCCGCGTCGAGCGGTTCGGCCCGAGTCGTGTTGGCCCGCACGTCCGAACCGCCCTGTTTCTCGGTCATCGCCATGCCGGCGGTGCAGGCGCTCTTCTCGCCCGCAGGAACGGCGCGCCCGTCATAGTCGGTCGCGGTAAAACGCGGTTCCCAGAGCTGCGCCAGCGCCGGCTCGTTGCGCAGCGCCGGCACGATGGCGCAGGTCATCGCCATCGGACAGCACACGCCCGACTCGATCTGGTTCATCAGATAGGCGAGCGCCGTGCGCGCCACCTGCGCCCCCGGCGTGCCGTCGCGCCAGCCGCGCGCATGGACCTGCCCCTGCATCGCGATGGCCATCAGCGCGTGATAGGCGGGGTGGAATTCGACCTCGTCGATGCGCTGGCCGTAGCGGTCGAACAGTTTCAGCTCGGGCGAAAACCGGTTCGCCTGGCGGCCCAGTTCGAGCACGTCGTCGCGACCGAGTTCGCGGCCGAAGCGGCGCACCTCGTCGATCGCCCAGCCGGCGCCGAAGCTTTTCAGGCCGGCCAGCAGCGCCGGGTCGTCGGCGACGTCGTAATTCACCAGCGGCGGCGGCTGGTTGGTGACTTCGTGCGTGCGCAGCTGGCTCCGGGGATCGCGCGGCTGCATCAGACAAGCGCCTGGCCGGCGGGCGCCGGCGCCAGCGCCGCGTTGGTCGCCTCGGCGATCAGGCGGATGGCGGCGAGCGTCTGCTCCACCGGCCAGGTCTCGAGCGGCGGGACATGGATGAAGCCGGCGGCCAGGTCGGGCCGGGTCGCGCGCAGATGAAAGAAGGTCTGATTGCACAGATAGCGGCCGGCGTCGTCCGAGCGCGCATGCAGCACCGCGGCGCGCAGCAGCGCGCGTTCAATCGTGTCGAGCGGCAGCGAACTCGGCAGCGACGCGGCCTGGCCGGCGATCACGGGCCGGCCCTGGTGCACCGCCCCGTCATTGTCGGCGATGCGGAAGGCCAGCTGGTTGGCGGCGGTGGTTTCCAGCTTGAGCTGGACGGCGCGCTCATCGACCCCGGTCAGCACCACCGCGACCGGATCGTGCGCCGCCAGCAGCGCGTCCAGTTCACCGGGCGCGCGGGCAGCCGAGACCGGCAGCACGGCGCCGACGATTCGCCGGCCGTCGGCCAGCCGCATGCCGTCGAGCGCGCGCGCGACCTGTTCGGTCGGATTGGCGGTGACGCTGCCGAAGGCGCCGAAGCCGGTGACGAGGAGCGGTTTCATGTCGGACCGGTCGCCGCACTGCGCGCAGCGGCGAAAAAAGAGCGGGCGGAAAACGTAGGCGAGAGACCACGGTGGCGCATCTGAAAGCTCGCTCAGCTCCTTGTTTCGGCGAGCCTACAGGGCCGCGCAGGGGCTTGAAAAACGTGAACGGAAATAGAACAGTGTGTGGCCTCAATGGGGTACGTCCACCCTCAGGCCGCCTTCACAAAAAAACGATATGTGGTACCGTCGCTCACTCAAGACACAAGACTTCGTGTTTTACATGAAGTTTTCCACACGGACGTCTGAAGGCGCACGTGGATGAGCAACGATTCGGTTCGGGAGGCGGGCATGTTCGACGTGTTGCAGACGGAAGCTGGAACGCGACTCCGGACCGACCCTTCCCGGGATGCGCTGCTGACCGACTTCGGCAAGGCGACCCTGCTCGACCGGTATCTGCTGCCCGACGAGTCATTCCAGGACCTGTTCGCCCGCGTCGCCCTCTACTACGCCGACGATTCCGACCACGCCCAGCGCCTCTACGACTACATCTCGAAGCTGTGGTTTATGCCCGCGACGCCGGTCCTGTCGAATGGCGGGACGAATCGCGGCCTGCCGATCTCGTGCTTCCTGAATGAGAGCTCCGACGCGCTGACCGGCATCGTCGATCTGTGGAACGAGAATGTCTGGCTGGCGGCCCGCGGCGGCGGCATCGGAAGCTATTGGGGCAATCTCCGTTCGATCGGCGAGAAGGTCGGCCGCAACGGCAAGACCTCGGGAATCATCCCCTTCATCCGCGTCCAGGACTCGCTGACCTTGGCGATCAGCCAGGGTTCGCTGCGCCGCGGCTCGGCGGCCGTGTACCTGCCGGTCAGCCATCCCGAGATCGAAGAATTCATCGAGCTGCGCCGTCCCACCGGCGGCGATCCGAATCGCAAGGCGCTCAACCTGCATCACGGCATCGCCATTCCGGACGCGTTCATGCGCGCGGTCGAGAATGACGACCAATGGGCGCTGACCAGCCCCAAAGACGGCGCGGTGATCCGCAAGATTTCGGCGCGCAATCTGTGGATCCGCATCCTCACGGCGCGGATCGAGACCGGCGAGCCGTACATGCTGTTCACGGACACGGTGAACCGCGCCATCCCCGAGCATCACAAGCTCGCCGGGCTGACGGTGAAGATGTCGAATCTGTGCAGCGAGATCACGCTGCCGACCGGCCTCGACCCGTACGGCAAGGAGCGCACCGCGGTGTGCTGCCTGTCGTCGCTCAATCTCGAATATTTCATGGAGTGGCAGGACCATCCGACCATCGTCGAGGACTGCCTGCGCTTCCTCGACAACGTGATGGACGACTTCATCCGCAAAGCGCCGGATTCGATGGCGCGCGCCAAATATTCGGCCATGCGCGAACGGTCGGTGGGCTTGGGCGTGATGGGCTTCCACTCGTTCCTGCAGAAGCTGTCGGTGCCGATCGAGTCGGTGATGGCCAAAGTGTGGAACCGCAAGATGTTCCAGCACGTGAAGCGGCAGGCCGACGCCGCGTCGGTGAAGCTCGCGCACGAGCGTGGGCCCTGCCCGGATGCCGCCGAGTACGGCATCATGGAGCGCTTTTCGAACAAGCTCGCGATCGCGCCGACCGCGTCGATCTCGATCATCACCGGCGGCACTTCGCCGGGCATCGAGCCGATCCCGACCAACGCCTATACGCACAAGACGCTGTCGGGCTCGTTCGGCGTGCGCAACCTGCAGCTCGAAGCCTTGCTCGAAGAACGCGGCCGCAACACCGACGAGACCTGGAACTCGATCCTGCTCAACGAAGGTTCGGTGCAGCAGCTCGACTGCCTGAACGAGCACGAGAAGATGGTGTTCAAGACCGCGTTTGAGATCGACCAGCGCTGGCTGATCGAACTCGCCGCCGACCGGACGCCGTTCGTGTGCCAGTCGCAGTCGCTGAACGTCTTCATCCCGGCCGACGTGCACAAGAAAGACCTGCACCAGATCCATTTCCAGGCGTGGAAGAAGGGCGTGAAGTCGCTCTACTACTGCCGCTCGAAATCCATGCAGCGCGCCGAGATGTCGTCGATCGATCTGTCGGCCAAGAAGACGGTGCCGACGCCGGCCGAACCGCGACTGGCGATGGAGACCAAATACGAAGAGTGCTTGAGCTGTCAGTGAGCCGGCGCAGCGCGCACTGACGAAAGATCCGCCGCTCAGGCGAGGCGAATGCCGGACGCCGCGCGCAGCGTGTCGGACGGCAACTCGCCGTAAGCGGCCTTGTAGTCGGCAGCCAGCCGGCCCAACTCGAAATAGCCGACCCGGGCGGCGACCTTCGAAATCGTCGCCGACGCCGGATCGCCGCGCAGCAGCGCGCGGCGGATCTCGGCCAGTCGCAGCGACTTGAAGCGCTTCTTCGGGGTCGTGCCGCGGACGCGCTGGAAGCCTGCGAACAGGCTGCGCGAACTGACTCCCGACGCTTCCACCAGATCGCCGATCGACAGCGGGTCGGCGAGGTGCTCAGCCATGTATCGTTCGGCGCGCAGAATATAGTAGGGCGCGGGCGCGGCCTGACCGGTCAGCAGGTCGGAAATGCTGTTCGGCTGCGCATGGAGCAGCATCGACATCAGCATCCGTTCCAGTTCCTCGTGCACCGACGCGTGCGTCAGCAGATCGCCGCCCGCCCGCAAGCCGCGCATAATGAACTCGATCGCGTGCTGCAGTGTGACGCCGCTGCCCTGGCGCAGATCGACCACAGGCTGAAAGCGCAGCGCGATGCCGGGCGCGTAGCCGAGCAGCCGATGCGCATGCGCTTCGAACCGTTCGCGCGGGATCTGAATCACCAGTTGCGCCGAACCTTCGGACCAGCGCGACCAATACGGCATCTGCGGCGACAGGATCACGCCGCATCCCTGACGAGACTGGATCGTGTCGTCGGCCAGCACAAGTTCGCCTTCGCCGCGAACCGGCAGCTTGAACAGGAAGAAGTCCTCCAGCTGTTCCGGATAGACCTCGACCGCGGGGCCGATCTGAATCAGGTTCAGGGCGATGTGGCCAAGTTCGGCGCGGTGCATGCGCCCGCCCGACGCCGAGCCGCGCGACAGGATCCGCAGCCGGTGCGGTTTCAACACGCGGCAGAGAAAGTCATGGAACTCGTCGACATCGGCCGACGCGAAGTGAAGCTGCTCGCTCAGCGCGAAGCCGAGCTCGTCCGGACC
>JAQGIE010000077.1 GCA_028291365.1 Rhodospirillales bacterium | reverse complement strand
GCCGCCGCCGCCGCCGCCGGTGACGGTTCCGCCGTCGCCGCCGCCCACTGTGACGGTCCCGCCGCCGCCGCCGCCGCCGACTGTGACGGTCCCGCCGCCGCCGCCACCACCGACCGTGCTGAATCCGTCGGCGCCGAATCCCAACGATCCGGTGTCGCCGGTCGCGCCGCCGACCGTGCCGCCGCCACCACCACCGCCGCCGATCGCGACGACGCTGCCGAGCAGCGACGGCACGCCGACGATCATCTTCGCGTCGGATCCCACGACGTCGAATCCGATCGGCTTTGGCGTGTTGCAGACCTCGGGCGATGTCTTCGGCCGCGGCGGCGACTCGGTCCTGCTGCTGGGACTCCTGCGCAGCGCCGGGACGCTCGACCTGCTCGTCATCGGCAAAGTGCCGGACCAGACCGTACTGGTGGACACGACCTCGTCGTTCCAGATTCCGGCCGGCCTGTTCCGACACACCAACCAGGCCGAACGGCTTACGCTGGTCGCCAAGCAGGGCAGCGGTCAGCCGCTGCCGAGCTGGCTGTCGTTCGATGCCGAGTCGCGCACCTTCACCGGCGTGCCGCCGCGCGGCACCAGCCCGAACGTCGAGATCGCGGTCACTGCGCGCGACAGCAACGGCAACGCCGCGACGGCCAAGTTCACCGTCAAGGTGCTGCGCGACGTCAACGACAATGGACGGCCGCAACGCGATGGCACCGCTCGCGATGGTACACCGCCGGCACCGCCGCAACGTTCGCAGCGCCCGCCGGATCGCCGTACCGACTTGCTGCCGGCCCAACCTTTTAGGGCCGCGCTCGCCCGCGTCGGCAAAGCCGGACTGATCGAACAAGGACTCGCGCTCATCGAACGCGCGGCCGACCAACAGCGGACCTGACCTACAAATGGAATTGCTTGTCGTCCAGCGTGCACCCGCGCGCCGGCTGCTCGCGAGCGCAGCCCTGCTCGCACTTCTGGTCGGCTGCTCGGTCAAACCCGAGCCGGTGCCCGACGAGGATCGCTTCGCGCGCATCGCCACCGACCGCACCGCGCTTCATGCGATCGCACCGGCGCCGGCCGGGCCGATCACGCCCGACGAAGCAATCGCGCGAGCGATCAAATACAATCTCGACCACCGGCTGGCCCAGATGGAGATGGCGGTGCAGGGCGCGCAGCTCGACCTCGCCAGGTTCGACATGCTGCCGCGCCTGGCCGCGAACGCGGGCTACAACATCCGCAGCAACGAGAACGCGTCGTCGTCGGTCTCGGTGCTGACGCGCCGCCAGTCGCTGGAGCCGTCGACCTCGTCCGACCGCGCCCACGGCGTCGCGTCGCTGACCTTCAGCTGGAACATTCTCGATTTCGGCGTCAGCTACTATCAGGCCAAGCAGCAGGCCAATCGCTCGCTCGTCGCCGAAGAGCGCCGCCGCCGCGTGCTCAACGCGCTGGTGCAGGAACTGCGCGGCGCCTATTGGCAGGCATTCGCGGCGCAACGCCTGACCGCCAAGCTCGATCCGGTGCTGGCCGACGCCGAAAAGGCGCTGGTGATGGCGGAAAAGCTGGAACAGGAACGGCTGCGCGCGCCCGAAGAGGCGCTGCGCTACCAGAAAAGCCTGCTCGAACTGACGCGCCAGCTGCGCCAGCTGCGCACGGAAGCCTATGTCGCGCGGGCGCGACTCGGCGCCCTGATGGGCTTTGCGCCGGGTACGATCTTCAAGCTCGATCCCGGCGTCGCGACGCTTGCCGTCACGCCGCAGCTCGGCAAGCCGAACGAGCTGGAGACCATCGCGCTCTACTGGCGTCCCGAACTGCGCGAAGAAGATTACCAGGCGCGCATCGCGCGGGCGGAGATCACTAAAGCCGAGCTGCGCATGTTGCCGGGCCTGTCGCTCGAGAGTTCGTACAACTACGATACCAACTCGTTCCTGGTGAACCAGAACTGGGCCGAAGCGGGCGCGCGCGCGACGTGGAACCTGATTGGTCTGTTGTCGGGGCCGACGTCGATTGATCTCGCCGAGGCGCAGGTCAACGTCACCGAGGCACGCCGCCTCGCGCTTACCATGGCAGTGATCACGCAGGTCAATATCGCGTGGCTGCAATTCCGCGAGACGGCGCAGCAATATGCCGAAGCGTCCAAGCTGCAGCGCGTCGAAGAGAAGCTGTACCAGAACGTGTCGAACGCAGCCGCGGTCGATGCCGAAAGCCAGCTCGAGAAAATCCGCGCCGCGACCGCCGCGCTCGCCGCCGAGTTCAAGCGCGACCGCACCTATGCCGACTACCAGTCCGCCATCGGCGGCGTCGCCGCGTCGGTCGGTGCCAATCCGGTTCCCGATGACGTCGACGCCAGCGATCTCGGCGCGCTGACCAAGGCGGTGGCCGCGACCAGCGCGCGTTGGTCGCGTGGCGAATTCGTTGCGCCCGGCCTGGCCGCGATTCCCGCCGGCGCACCGGTCCTGGCGGAAGCGCAGGCGCCGGCGCTGGCGCCGGCCGAAGCGCGCAGGCCGGTGATCGCCGAAGCACCCGCACCGCGTCCGGCGCGCGTCGCGAAAGCCGAGACGTCGGCGTCGCGCTGGTTCGTGCAGGTCGGGTACTTCGCCGAGCAGCGCAACATCGAAAAGCTCAAACAAGCGCTCGACGCGCAGGGGCCGCTCGAAACGACCCAGACGAAGCTGGGCGGCCGCGACGTGACGCAGCTGCGCGCCGGTCCGTTCACCGACGCGGGCGCCGCACGGACCGCGCTCGCCGCGGCGCGGCACAACGGTGCCGGCGACGCGGCCCTGGTGCGGCAGTAACGAACATGACCGCGCTTCCTCGTCTGCTCGTCGCCTTGTCGCTTGCGGCGCTGGCCCCGGTTGCGTCGGCGCAGGATCCGAAAGCGCCGGCGCCGGCGCGCGAAATCCGCGCCCAGCTCGTCGCGGTCGACACGGCGGTGATCTCGGCCGAGCTGGCGGGCAAGATTGAGCTTCTTCCGTTCAAGGACGGCGAACGGTTCAAGACCGGCGACGTGCTGGCGGCGCTCGATTGCGCCATCCATCGCGCGCGCCTGTCGAAGGCCGAAGCGGCGCTCGACCGCACCACCAAGAAGCTGCGCACCAGTCAGCGTCTCGGCGAAATGAAATCGATCGGCGCGCTCGAAATCGATCTCGCCGCAGCCGAACAAGCCGAAGCCGCCGCCGAAGTGCGCTTCGGTCGCGCTACGGTCGAACGCTGCACCATCAAGGCGCCGTATGACGGCCGCGTCGTGGCGGCGCCGGCCAAGCGTTACCAATATATCGGCGAAGGCCAGCCGCTGATCGAGATCGTCAGCGAAGGCGCGCTCGAAATCGAATTGCTGCTGCCGTCGCGCTGGCTGTCTTTCGTCAAGCCGGGCTATCGCTTCGACGTCGAGATCGACGAAACCGGCAAGCCCTATCCGGTCGAGGTCACGCGCATCTCGGGCCGCGTCGATCCGGTCAGCCAGTCGGTGCGCATCTATGCCGTGCCCGCCGGCCGGTTTCCCGAATTGCTGGCCGGGATGAGCGGTCGCGCGCGGATTACGCCGCCAACACCGTCATGAACATGATGGCTCCGCAAGAAGCTGACCCGCGGCTGCTGCGCCTGACCATGCTGCTGCAGCTCGAGCGGCGCGCGCGCGACGCGGAGTCGATCGAGGAACTGCGCTTCGCGCTGGTCAACGAAACGCACGCGCTGGTGCCGTACCGCCAGGCCGTGCTGTGGGACCAGGAAGCCGGGTGTGTCGTCGCGGTGTCGGGCGTCGCGACGTTGGACGCGCAAGCGCCCTATCTGCAATTTCTCGCGCGCGTGCTGCCGGCGCTGACCCAGGCCGGCGGCGGCGCGATCGACGACGCCGAACCGGCCGGCCGCGAAGCATGGTGGCCGCAACACGCTTGTTTGATTCCGGTGGTGCGCAACGGGCGGCGCCTCGGCGCCTTGCTGCTGTTGCGCGAAAGCCCTGTCGGCGATGGCGAAGCGCAGCTGCTGGCCGAGCTGGTCGACGCCTACGGCCAGCGCTGGGTCGAATTGGCGCCGCTGCGACCGGGATTTCGCATGCGCGTGCAGCGGCTCGGCGCCCGCCGCCTGCTGCTGGGCGCGACCGCCGCCGTAATCGTACTCGGCCTGGCGCCGGTGCATGAATCGACGCTGGCGCCGTCCGAAGTCGCGCCGCTCGACCCGACCTTGGCGCGTGCGCCCTATGACGGCGTCATCGCCAGCGTCTCGGTGCAGCCGAACCAGACCGTCGCGATCGGCGACACGCTGTTCACGCTCGACGCCGACAAGGTCGAGTCCGATCTCGCCGTTGCGACCGCCGCGCTCGAAGTCGCCGAGGCGGAATTGCGCCAGCTCGGCAGCCAGGCCTTTGCCGACGCGCAGGCGAAAGCGGGACTCGCCGCCAGCCAGGGCCGCGTCGAACAGCGTCGTGCCGAAGTCGTGTATCTCACGTCGTTGCGCGAACGTCTGGTCGTCACCGCGTCGCGCGCCGGCATCGTGCTGTTCGACGATCCCAACGACTGGCTGGGCAAGCCGGTCAAGACCGGCGAGCGCGTGATGCTGCTCGCCGATCCCGCCTCGCTGCAGCTCGACATTCGCGTCCCAGCCAGCGACGCGCCGCGCTTCGATGTCGGCGGCGACGTCACCTTCTTTCCCAATCTGGCGCCCGAACGCGGCATCAGCGCGACCTTGACGCGCGTCGCCTACACGATGAGCAAGGCGCCCGAAGGCTTTTTCGCCTACCGCGCCAAGGCGGCGATCGCGCCGGAAGATCTGAAGCGGCTGCGCCTGGGCCTCAAAGGCACGGCGAAAGTCTATGGCGCGCGCGTGCCGCTGGGCTTCCTGCTGCTGCGCCGCCCGATCGGCGTGGTGCGCGCGTGGGTCGGTCTGTGAGAGCAAATAAATCCGTCACCCCGGCCCTTCGCCGGGGTGACAATTTCAGAGCGTGACGGTGTGACCTTCGCGTTCCAACAGCAACAACGGCTGGTGCCGTTGCGCGACGATCTCGATCTGATGCCGGGCGCCGCGACCGTTGACGGCGCACCGAGCTGGACCGTGCATGACGCGGCAGCGAACCGACATGTGCGGCTGGGCTGGCTCGAAGTTGAAGTGCTGGCGCGCTGGGCGTTGGGCGATCCGGCGCTGATCGCGCAAGCGATTTCCGCCGGAACGACGCTGTCGCCGAGTACCGACGACGTCATTGAGATCGCGCGCTTCATCGAACGCGCCGGCTTCACGCGCGCGCTCGGCCCCGCCGGCACGCAGCGCATGCTGGCGATGTCGCATGCGGGCAGGCACGGCTGGGGCACCTGGTTGCTGCACAATTACCTGTTCCTGCGCCTGCCGCTGCTGCAGCCCGACGCGGCGCTGACGCGCGCGATGCCGCATCTCGATTTTCTGTTTCGTCCGCTGTTCTGGATCCTGGTCGCTTGGTGCGGCTTCCTGGGCGCGGCGCAGGTGCTGCGCCACTGGACCGAATTCACCCACGGCGCGTCGTTCCTGTTCTCGGTCGAGGGCGCGATCGCAGCCTTCGTCGCGCTGTCGCTGTCGAAATGCGTGCACGAGCTCGGCCATGCGCTGGTGGCGAAACGGCACGGCGTCGCCGTGCCGACGATGGGCGTGGCCGTGATGGTGCTGTGGCCGGTGCTCTACACCGACACGAACGGCGCCTGGCGGCTGACCTCGCGTCGCGCGCGGTTGCAGATCGGCGCCGCCGGCATGGCGGCCGAGCTGGCGCTCGCCTGTTTTGCGACCTTGGCCTGGTCGGTGGCGCCCGACGGCGAGACTCGTTCGGCGCTGTTCCTGCTCGCCAGCGCCACCTGGCTCACCACCCTGGCGGTCAATCTCAATCCGCTGATGCGGTTCGACGGTTATTTCCTGCTGTCGGACCTGCTCGACGTCGCCAATCTGCAGCAGCGCGCTTTCGCGCTCGGCCGGTGGCGCCTGCGTGCTTTGCTGTTCGGCACGCGCGAGCGCGTGCCCGAAACGATGCCGGCCGAGCGCCGCCGCATCCTGATCGCCTATGCCTGGGCGACCTGGATCTATCGCGTCGTGCTGTTCACCGGCATCGCGGTGCTGGTCTATCAGCACGCCTTCAAGCTGCTGGGCATTTTTCTGTTCGCGGTCGAAATCGGCTGGTTCATCGCGCTGCCCGTCTGGCGCGAGGCGCAGCATTGGCACCGGCGCCGCGGCGAGCTGGTGCGCGGTGGCAATGCGCGTCGCAGCCTGTTCGTGGTCTTCCTGCTGCTGGCGCTGGTGCTGCTGCCGTGGCGCGGCGAAGTCGATGGCGGCGCCTGGCTGCGCGCCGAAACCCAGACCCAGCTCTACGCGCCGCGCGGCTCGCGCATTGCCGAACTGCATGTGCGCCCTGGCCAGCGCGTTGCGGCGGGCGAGGTGCTGGTTGTGCTCGAAAGCCCGGATCTTTCCTGGCAGCGCACGCGCCTCGAATCCGAAGCGCGCGCGCTGTCCGACGAGGTCGTCGGCGGCACCGCGTCGGCGGCGCTGATGCAGAAGAACGACGTCACCTGGAATCAGCTGCGCAGCGCGCTGGCGGCCCTCGAAGGCACGCGCGAGCAGGCGGGCAAGCTCACCTTGACCGCACCGCACGACGCGATCGTCGCCGAAATGGCGGACGATCTCGCGGTCGGCGACTGGGTCGCGGCGGACGAGCGGTTGCTGCTGTTGCGCAGCGCCGGCGCCGGTCGCATCGAAGCCTTCGTCGATGAAGGCGACCTGGCGCGGCTGTCGATCGGCGCCGCGGCGCAATTCCATCCCGACACGGGCGGTGCGCCGGTCCCGGCGCATGTCATCGCGATCGACGCGGGCACGGTGCGCGCGCTTCCGCATGCGGAGCTCGCCGCCGACGAAGGCGGCCCGATCGCGGCCAAGCGCAACGATGACGGGCAACTGCTGCCCGAACGTGCCTTGACGCGGGTCGTGCTCGCGACCGATGACGGCATCGCGCCCACCCATGTCGCGCGCGGCGTCGCGCGCATCGATGCCGAGCGCAGCGCCAAACTGTTCGCCTGGGCGCGCCGCGCCTATGCGGTGCTGGTGCGCGAGAGCGGATTCTAGATTCTAGGGTCTCGCGTGCTGGCCGCTCTCAATCTGCGGATGCAACTGGACGCGACGGCGCCGTCCTGGACACATCGTTTCGCACGACGAACTCGTGAAACAGCAGATCGGCCGCACGGGTCATTCCCGGTCCGGCGGCGTTTAGGGCTGGAGCAAGCGCCGCCGAACTTCGCGAGGGCGAACGCTGTTTGCGCTAGTCGCCCGAGTACAGGAGGAACGCTTGCACCGACGCACCTTCATCGCCTCTGCCTTGGCGCTCTCGATGCCGACACGCGGTCTCAAGGCGGCAGAAGTGCCGCGCTCGATCCGCTGGGGCAACGGCACGGGCTGGCAGGACGCCGCCAAGGACAGCTACGGCGAACTGGTGGACAACCGGGGCGAAGCGCCTGAGCCGGCGTGGCCGCGCTCCTTGCGCACGGCCGAGCTGGGCACCGGGCCGACCAGCGGCGCGGACCCGTCACTCGGAACCGATCCGAATGCGCGCTTCACGATCGCGCGCGCAACCGACCAGATCGAGACACAGACGGTCGGCCGCGGCGGATCCTATCCCACGATCTCGACTGCACTGGCGGCGCATCCGCCGGCGGGATCGCCGCGACTGCGGCTGCGGCTTCTGTCCGACATCGTCGACTGTTTCGTCACCGGCGAGCCGTCGGGCCCGGTCTGGGAGCATCTCGAGATCGTGGGCGAAGGCGACATCCCGCCCAAGATCCAGCCGCCCAAACTCGCCTGGGATTACAACAAGGGCGATCGCTGGTCGCCGGGATATCAAGCGCAACTCGGCGCCACGCTCGGCGTGCGCTTGCCGAACTGGGCCGAAAGCAAGGCCATCATCTACCACACGGGACGGACGCTTTACCTCGAGAACGTGCATCTCGACGGCGGCGCACAATATGGCGACGGAGCCGCGCTTCGCGTCCATCGCGCCGCAGCGCGTCTCGGCATGAACAAATGCCGCGTGTCGCGGTCGGCAGACGGCGTGTTCAGCGAGAACACGAATTGCCGGATGGAATTTCGCGAGTGCGACCTCTCCAACAACGGCTGGAACCAGGCAGGACGCAATCACAACGTCTACATCCAGTGCGAGACCGGACAGACGGGCAGCGCGGCATTCTGGAATTGTCGCTCGACGCACTCGCACGGCGGTCATGCGCTCAAGGTGAAGCTGCCAAAATGTTCGGTGTTTGGCGGGGTCTGGGCGGCCGATCGCGAAGGCGTCGGCATGGACTTTCCCGCCGGTGGAACGATCGTCGTCGCTGCCGCCGACATCGTCCGGCGCTACAGCGAATATCTGACCGCCGCGCCCAACAATTGGACGACACTCGAGGCCAAGCTCGAACAGCATCAGTTGACGCTGGTCCAGCTTGCGGCCGAGGCCGGGGCCTACGATCAGAAATACAAGGCGACCAAGCCGGACCATGGCGGCGCATCGTTGCTGATCGGGTGCCGGTTCCGGAACTTGTTGCCTGCCGAGGGCGGACGTCAGCGACCCGTGCGCATCGTCCATGCGGGCCAAGGGCGGCCAGGTCCGATCAGGCTGCAGGACAATGAATGGATCGGCGCGCATGCGGAGCAGGGCGCGCGGCCGGAATTGATCGTTCGGGTCTGATCGACGGTCGCCCGCATACGGCAGCATGCGGGGCCGAACGAGAGACGACCACAACCGTTGACAGACGGATTGCGGGGGCCAATACTTAACCCAATGGTTAAGTCTCAAAATCAGCTCCTGGACCGTACTTTCGGCGCACTTTCCGACCCGACGCGGCGTGCCTTGCTGGCGCGCCTCGACGCCGAAGAAAACCTGTCGGTCAGCGAATTGGCGCGGCCTTTTCCGGTGTCGCTGCCCGCGATCATGAAGCATCTCGACGTGCTCGAAGAGGCCGGCCTGATCACGCGCGAGAAAACCGGACGCACCGTCAATTGCCAACTCAGCGCCGGCCCGATGCAGGACGCGATGGCCTGGCTCAACCGCTACGAACGCTTCTGGAACGAAAAGCTCGATCGCCTGGCTGCGTTCGTCGAACGCGACACGCCGCAAGCGGCGAAGAAACCCCCGAAGAAATGAGGAGATTCATCATGCAACATGCAGTCGTCTCACGCGACGAATGGCTGAAGGCGCGCACCGCATTTCTGGCCAAGGAGAAAGCACATACGCGCGCCGCGGACGCGCTCGCCGAAGAGCGGCGTGCGCTGCCTTGGATCAAGATCGACAAGAACTACGTCTTCGACGGTCCGAACGGAAACGTGTCGCTGTCCGACCTGTTCCGCGGCCGCAGCCAGCTGTTCCTGCAGCATTTCATGATGTCGCCGGACTGGACCGAAGGCTGCACCGGTTGTTCGTTCATGGCCGATCACATCGAAGCGGCGCGCCAGCATTTCGAACATCACGACGTCGCATTTGCCGCCGTGTCGCGCGCGCCGATCACGACCATCGAGGCCTACCGCAAGCGCATGGGCTGGGGCTTCCCCTGGGTGTCTTCGGGCGCGAACGACTTCAATTTCGATTTTCACGTCAGCTTCAAGCCCGACGAAATCGCCTCCGGCAAAGTGCGCTACAATTTCGAGCTGATCGATCCGCCCGGCGTCGAAGACCTGCCCGGCGTCAGCGCCTTCTACAGGAACGAGAAGGGCGAGATCTTTCATACCTACTCGTCGTTCGGGCGCGGCAACGAGTCGGTTCTCACGACGTACGCCGTCCTTGACCTGATGCCCAAGGGTCGCGACGAGACCCAGCCGAATCCGATGGGTTGGGTCAAGCGGCACGACAAGTACGAAAACGACACGAGCAAAAGCTGCTGCGCCGTCGCGGCCGAATAGGGTTGTCACGGTGCCGCTCGCGGATCCGACCTTGTTCGCCGATTGGCTGCGTCTTCTGAGCGGCGGCACGATGATGGCGTGGGCGGCGGCGTGTTTCTTTGGTGGCGCACGACGCGCCACCAAAGCCGCCGCCGGCTGGTCGGTCCTATGTCTGTCGGGGCACGGCATGCTGTTGCTGGTCGCAGCGACGCCCTTATGCCTCAGCGCCACGTCGCGACCGATCGCGATTGGCATGCTGGGTGTGCACGTCGCCGCGATGCTGGCTGCTGCCGGCACAATCACCTTGCTCGCAAGCCGGTCGCGCAGCGGCGATGGACAACCGGCATTCGTGGTGTCGTTGCTTGGCACCGCGCTGCTGTTGTTCGTGCTCTAACTTTTCATGGTCGATGGATGTCCGCCACAAAACCAAGCCTGACAATCAGGCGCCGCATCAAGGCGCCGCCGTCGAAAGTTTTTAGCGCCTGGACCGAGCCAGCGAACCTGCTGCAATGGTGGGGACCCGATGACGGCCCGGTCCTGCATGCCGAAACCGATTTGCGCGTCGGCGGAAAGTTTCGCGTCGCCTTCCGCATGCTCGATGGCGAGGAACATGACAGCGGCGGCACCTATCGCGAGATCGTGCCCGACGAGAAGCTCGTCTTCACCTGGCACTGGGCCAATCGTCCCGAAGAAGGTGAGACGCTGGTGACGGTGCTGTTACAGCCGGACGGCGACGGCACGCTGATGACGTTCACGCACGCGCAATTCCAAGACGAGCCGACGCGGGACGAGCATCACGAAGGCTGGAGCGGAGCCCTCGACAAGCTCGAACGGCTGTTTGCGTGACGTCATGCCGACCCGACTCGGTTTTGATCGACGCGCGCGCGGCGCGTTCGTTCAGTCGAGCAGGCCGAGGCTGCGCATGCTGACGGGTTTGCCGGCGCCGACGATGACGTGGTCGTGCAGCTGGATCTCGAGCGCGCTCAGGGCACGTTGCACGGCGCGCGTGGTTTCGACGTCGGCGCGGCTGGGGCTGGGATCGCCGCTCGGATGGTTGTGCGCCAGGATCACCGCCTTGGCGTCGAGCTGCACCGCGCGGCGGGCCACCGCCACGGGATAGAGCGGCGCCGCGACGGCGGTACCGTTGCCCTGCGCCTCGTCGGCAAGCAGCCGGTTGCGGTGATCGAGATAGAGAACGCGAACCTGCTCGCTGCGCTCGGCGCCGAGACGGCGTTTCAGGTAGGTCTCGACCGCAGCCCACGAACCGAGCACGTCGTCGGCAATCTCGCGCGCGCCGACATGCAGGGCGGCGGCATGGACCGCTTTCAGCAGCGCGCGCGCCGCGGGGCGCGTTTCCAGCGCCGATTTCTCCAGCGCTTGGGGCGGGGCGGCGAGCAGCGGGCCGAGGCCGCCGAACTCGGCGAGCAAGGTTTTCGCCAGCGGCTTGACGTCGATGCGCGGAATGGCGGCGAACAGCAACGCTTCGAGGATTTCGTAATCGGGCAGCGTGTCGCCACCCACGAGCAGCCGCGCCCGCAACCGTTCGCGATGGCCTTCCCAATGCGGACGCAGCGCGACGTCGCCCCCCAGCGGATCCTCATCGTGCGGAACCGGTGCGGGGGCGCGTCGCTGCATGTCAGCTATAGGGCGGCTTGGTGTGGCCGGCGGGGGAGAGCGTGAAGATCTCGACGCCGGTTTCGGTGACGCCGACCGAATGTTCGAACTGCGCCGACAGCGACCGGTCGCGCGTCACCGCGGTCCAGCCATCGTCGAGAATTTTCACTTCGTAGCGGCCGGCATTGATCATCGGCTCGACGGTGAAGAACATGCCCGCCTTCAACACCGGGCCGGTGCCGGGGCGGCCGTAATGCAGCACCGAGGGCGGCGCGTGAAACACGCGGCCGAGCCCATGACCGCAGAAATCACGCACGACCGTGAAACGGTTCTTCTCGGCATGGGTCTGGATGGCGTGGCCGACATCGCCCAGCGTCGCGCCCGGCTTCACCATTTCGATGCCGCGCATCATCGCTTCGTAGGTGACTTCGATCAGCTTCTTGGCGCGCAGCGGCACGCGGCTGCCGACTTCGTACATGCGGCTGGTGTCGCCGTACCAACCGTCGAGGATCGGCGTGACGTCGATATTGACGATGTCACCGTCCATCAGCCGCTTGGGGCCGGGAATGCCGTGGCAGACGACGTGGTTGATCGAAATGCAGCTCGACTTCGGATAACCTTTGTAGCCGAGCGTCGCCGGGATCGAACCGTGCTCGCGCATGTAACGTTCGATTTCGGCGTCG
This sequence comes from Rhodospirillales bacterium, assembly GCA_028291365.1. GTDB lineage: Bacteria > Pseudomonadota > Alphaproteobacteria > BOG-932 > Roseiterribacteraceae > Roseiterribacter. Next base: position 3,584 of record JAQGIE010000077.1, on the reverse strand, counting down.
ATCTCGCCCGTCACCGCGCCCGGAACGATCATCGGCGCGACATGGTCGAGCAGCGCGGCGGCCAAGCGGCCGGCGTTGCGCATGCCCTCGAAATCTTCGGGGCCGTGGAGCGGGATCCGGTTTTCGTCCGCAGTTTCCTGCGGCGCCGGCTGCGGGTAGGTCATGTGGCGGAAAGGCTCGTCAAACTCGGGGGCGACCTGAGACATGGGCGATGGGACCGGGGCGGGCAAGCCAAAAGCGGGCCCCTGCGCCAAAGAGGCAGAAACCATGAGCGAAGGCGGAACCGCAAGATGAGCGAACGCTTGGTGCAGGCCGCCGTGCTGGTGATCGGGAACGAGATCCTGACCGGCCGGACCAAGGACGCCAATCTGCCGTTCCTGGCCGAACGGCTGGAGGCGCGCGGCATCCGCCTCGCCGAGGCGCGCATCGTCCGCGACATCGAGGACGAGATCATTGCCGCGCTCGATGCGCTGCGCGGACGCTACGACTATGTCTTCACCTCGGGCGGCATCGGGCCGACGCATGACGACCTGACCGCTGCTTCGGTCGCACGCGCCTTTGGCCGCAAGCTGGTGCGCTCGGAAGAAGCGGTGCGGCGCCTGACCGTGCATTACGGCGGCGCCGAGCATCTGACCCCGCCGCGCCTCAAAATGGCCGACGTGCCCGAGGGCGCCAGCCTGATCGACAATCCGGTGTCGGCGGCGCCCGGCTTTCGCATCGAGAACGTCTTCGTGCTGGCGGGCGTGCCCAAGATCCTGCAGGCGATGTACGACCAGCTCGAGCCGCTGCTGCTGGGCGGCGCGCCGCGCGCCAAGCGCAGCGTGCGGACTTCCCTGTTCGAAAGCCGCATCGCCGAGCCGCTCGCCGACATCGCGGCGCACTACGACACGGTCGAGATCGGATCCTATCCGTGGTTCCGTCTCGGCCAGGGCGGCGTCGCGCTGGTGTTGCGCAGCGCCGACGAAACGGCGCTGCAGCAGGCGACCGACGCGGTGATCGCAATGTGCCGCGCGCAGGGGGATGAGCCGGTCGTGGAATAGCGGTGGAGGCCGGCTTGCCAACCGAAGCTGCACAACGGGCGCAGTCCCCCTTCGCTAAAGCTTCGGGGGACAACCTGCACTGCTGCGCAGCGCAGGTTGGTGCGGACGGTGGGACTTGAACCCACACTCGCGTTAGCGAAGCGGATTTTAAGTCCGCTGCGTCTACCATTTCGCCACGTCCGCAGGCCCCAGCCGGCGCGACACTAGAGGCGGCCGGCCCAGACGCCAACTCCGGGGCCATTCCACGGCGACGCCGCCGGTTCGGCTTGCCGGCTGACTTCGCACCGCGTTCGATCGCCCCATGCGGGTCACACGACATTTCGCGACGCTCGCCGGACGGCAGGTCCATTATCGCCATGCCGGCGCGGGACCTGCGATCGTGCTGCTGCACCAGTCGCCGACCTCGTCGCGCGAGGTCGAGCCGTTGCTGCGCGATCTGGCCGGGCGCGGCTTTGCCGTCTTCGCACCCGACATGGCGGGGTATGGCCTGTCCGATCCGCATCCGCGCGGAAGCGAGGTCACGATCGAAGACCTCGCCGACGACGTCGCCGCCTTTCTCGACGCGGTCGGCATCGGTCGAGCCGGCCTGTACGGCTTTCACACCGGCGGCTGCATCGCCAACGAATTCGCGCGCCGTCATGGCCACCGCGCCAGCGTCACCGTCGTCGGCGGTTTCGTGTGCCAGAGCGAGGACGAGCGTCGCGAAATTCTCGCCAACTATCTGCCGCCCTTCGTGCCGCTGCCCGACGGCACGCATCTCGCCTGGCTGTGGTCGCGTGTGAAGGACCAGAAGATCTTCTTTCCCTGGTACCGGCACGACGAGTCGGCGCGGCTGGCGTTGCCGGTCGGCGAGCCGGCGCAGCTTCACGCGACGGCGATGGAATTCCTCGCCGCCGGTGACGAATATCGCAGCGCCTACGGCGCCGCCTTTCGCTACCGCGGCGTCGACTCGCTGCCGCATATCACGGGCGCGCACTACATCGTCAGCTTCGAAGCCGATCCGCTCGACCGCTATCTCGACCGGTTGCCGGAACTCACCGGCAATATCCGCGTCCTGCGTTGCGCCACACGCGATCAGGCGACCGCGAATCTGATCGAAATTCTGGAATCGCATCGCGCCGAGCCGGCGCCGCCGCCGCACCGGCCGGCGCCGCGCAGCGGGGCGCTGACCCACGACTACGCAGGGCAGATGCGGCTGCGCCGCAACGACGAAGCGGCGGGAGATCCGCTCGTGCTGCTGCATGGCGGTGCTGACTCGGGCCGCGCGCTCGAAACGCTGGCGTGCTCGCTGATCGGTCGCCGCAAGCTGCTGGTTCCCGACCTGCCAGGCCGCGGCGACAGCGACGAACTCGCCGCCGACAGCGTCGCCCCCGTCAGCGTCGTCGACGAGGCGCGCCTGCTGGGCGAGGCGCTCGACGCGCTCGGCGTCACGCGCTGCGACGTCTACGGGCAGGGTGGTGGTGCGGCGGTGGCGCTCGAACTGGCGCTGCAGCGCCCTGCCTTGGTCAATCGGCTCGCGCTCGGCGAGGTGCTCTATTTCGACGACGCGCTGGCGCAGTCGCTGTTGCAGCACGACGCGCCGTCGCTGGATCCCGATTTCCACGGCGGCCATCTCGGCCGCGCCTGGCACGTCGCGCGCGACCGCGGATTGTTCTTTCCCTGGTTCGAACGTCGCGGCGACCGGCGCGTTGCGACCCGCGTCGACCCGGCCGAGATCCATGCGCGCACCGTCGACATGCTCAAGGCCGGCGAGGCCGGGCGCCAAGCGACGCTGGCGCAGCTCCGCTACAGGCTCGACGACGCGATGGCGCGCGTGGCTGCTCCCGTCCTGTTCGTGGCCCCGGACCAGGCGCCCGACGCGACCCGGCGCGCCGCGACCGCGTTCGGCCGCGAGTTCCGCCGCCTGCCGGATGGCGCCGCGGAATGGGGCACGGTGCTGGCGGACTGGTTCGATGCTTCGCCTAGCGCCTGAAGCATGACCCGCTGAGGCTGGAGCAACACAACCAATCCGTCATCCCCGCGCACGCGGGGATCCAGGAGCATCCGCATCGGAATTGTCACATTCCCAGCGCGTCGACACCTGGGTCCCTGCTTTCGCAGGGACGACGAAGTCCGCTAGTCGGGGCGAACCACCGTCAGGCTGACGTGCTTCGCGTCGATCACGACCTTGCCGGCATGCGGAAAATTCACGGTCACGCGCGTTCCAATGACGGACTGCACCTGGCCGATGCCCCAGTCGGGTTCGGCCGGATGAATCACGCGCGCGCCCGGAACGAGATCTGGGTCCTGCAACATCAGCTCATGCTATGACGCTTCCATGTCGAACACGATCGATACGCGGCTGGTCGAACTTCTCTGCTCGCGCCTGCTGCACGACCTGATCAGCCCGCTGAGCGCCATCTCGAACGGCGTCGAGCTGGTTCGCGAGGGCGGCCTGGACGACGATGCGCTCGACCTGATCGAGAGCGCGGCGCGCCAGGCGACACGCCGCGTGCAGGCGCTGCGCCTGGCCTGGGGCGCAGCCGGCGCGGAAAGCGGCGCCGG
>JAQGIE010000006.1 GCA_028291365.1 Rhodospirillales bacterium | reverse complement strand
CGTCAGCGCCTGCAACACCGGAAAATCGAGCGTGCGCGCCGACTGGATCAGCAACCAGCCCATGCCCGGCACGACGAAAATGGATTCGGTGACGACCGCGCCCGACAACAGGAACGCGATCTGGGTTCCCGCCAGCGCCGTCACGCCGAGCACCGCGTTGGGCAGCGCGTGGCGCCACAGCACGGTGCGCGGACCGGCGCCGGTCGCGTAGGCGAGGCGAACATAATCTTCGCGCAGCGCCTCCTGGAGGTTGGCCGCGGTGACGCGCGCAAGCTTGGGTGCGAGAAAGGCGGTGAGCGCGAGGGTGGGCAAAATCCAGCCGCGCCAGCTGATGATGCCGAACGGCGGCAGCCAGCGCAGCTCGACCGCGAACAGGTTGATCAGCAGCAGCGCAATGACGTAGCCGGGCACGCCCTGCAGCACGAACAGCAGCAGCGAGGCGCCGCGACCGTCGGCGTGGCCGGTGCGCGCGCCGAGATACACGCCGGCGCCGAGACCGAGCAGGATCGACAGCGCCAGCGCTGCGGTGGTGAGCAGCAGCGTGACCGGCAGATGGTGCAGCACTTTCGCGAGTGCGGGTTCGCCGCTGGCCAGCGACGTGCCGAACTCGAGCGATGCGAGCTGGCGCAGATAGGTCGCGTATTGCGTCCACGCCGAACCGTCGAGCCCGTAGGCCTGCCGGATGGCGACGATCTGCTCCGCCGTCGCGCCCGGCCCGGCCAGCACCGCGGCCGGATCGCCGGCGAGGCGAAGCAGGAAGAACAGCGCCGTCCCGACCACCAGCAGCAACGCTACGAGCTCGGCAATACGGATCAGGAGTCGGCGCAGCACGGGGGAGAGGCTATCCGCCCGCATGCGCACCGTCACCCGCCCAATCACCGGCAGGGCGGTGAATAACGGATGCAACGAAAAACGCCCGCCGGATCGCTCCGGCGGGCTTCACGTCATTTGTAGATGATCTCGACGCGGCGGTTCTGCGGTTCGCGGACGCCGTCGGGCGTGGGCACCAGCGGTTCGCTTTCGCCCTTCGCAAAGGTGACCACTTCCGACTCGTTCAGCCCGTCGCGAAGGAGCTGCGCCTTGACGGTTTCGGCGCGGCGCTGGCTGAGCCGCCGATTGTAGGCGTCGCTGCCCGAACGGTCGGCGTGGCCGGTGACTTCGAGACGCGTCACCGTGCCGGTCTTGGCGTTGCTCGCCGCCGTGTCGACGATCCTGCTGCCTTCCGGCGTCAGGTCGGCGCGATCGAAATCGAAGAAGACGAGATACGATCTCGGCATCACCGCCTTTTGCACCGGCGCGACATAGGGGGCCGATTGGACCTCGCTGGCGCGACGGACCGGCACGTCCCACTTGAACTTGATGCGGCCCAGCATGATCAGCGGATCGGCCGGATAGACCGCGGTGAGCGGGTTGGTCGGGCTCGAAACCTGCAGCACCGACGAGTAGTAGCGCTCGTCGGTGAGGTTCTTGCCCTCGACCGAAACCGTCCAATGCCCGTCCGGCGTCTCATAGGACACGAAGGCGTTGAAGATCTCGGTCGAACGCGTGCGCTCGAGCGCGTTGCTGTTCGAGGTGTTGTTCCAATACGCGTCGGTATGATCCCACTCGCCGCCGAGGCGGACCTGGCCGGGAATGCCCAGCGGCACGTCCCAGGTGAAGCCCAGCGCCGTCTTGTTCGGGATCAGATTCTTGAGCTTGAGGTCTTTGGTCTGGCCGACGGTGAGCGTCTGGCTGGCGCTGTTGGTCAGGCCCGTCCAGCCCTTGGTGTACCAGCCATGCTGGACGTTGCCCGAGGCATAGATGTTCAGCTCGGGAATCGGCTGCCAGTTCACTTCGAGTTCGAAACCGAGAACGTTGGCGGCGCCGACATTCTGCGTCGTGCTGGTGACGGTGCCCGGGAAGAAGACCGGATACTGCAGGCCGTTGTAATAATCGGCGAGGAAGACGTTCGGATTGATGCGCAGCTTGTGGTCCGGGGTTTCGTACTTGATGCCGGCCTCGTACGAGTCGACCTTTTCCGGCGCGTAGGCGATCGGGAAACCTTCGCGGCCCGGAATGCCGATATTCTGGTTCGGCGCGATGTTGTTGAAGCCGCCCGACTTGAAGCCCTTGGTGTAGGACGCATAGGCCAGCATCTGGTCGGTCACCTGCCATTCGATGCCGATTTTCGGAATCAGCGAATAGAAGTTCTTGCCAGCCGTCTGCTCGTAGCTGCGCTGCGTCGGATAGAGTTGCGACACCGCAGCGCGTTCGTAAGTGTAGCGCAGGCCGGCGGTGATGCCGACCGTCGGCAGAACCTGGTACGTCGTCTGCGCGTAGCCTGCGAGCGCATCGGTTTCTCGGCTGCGCCATAGTTGCGGGCTGGCATAGAACTCGCGGTCGGTGCCGTATTCGCGGAAGAAATACAGGCCGCCGACACCTTTCCACTTGTCGAGATTGAAGGTGAGGTTGAGTTCCTCGCTCACCGTCCAGTCGCGGATGTTGTAGCTGGTGTTGGCGGTGATGCCGGGCGCCACCGCCAGGATCGGCAGGATCAGGCTGGTGCGCAGCGAACGCAGGCCGGTGATCGAATTGATCGCGAGCCCGTCGCCGAGATCGTATCGCGCATTGATCGCGCCGCCGACCGTGTAGAGATCGCTGAAGAACGGCTTGGGCGCGCCGGTCGCGGCCGGCACGTTGGTGGTGAACAGATTGTCCAGCACCTGTTGCTTGGTCGCGAGCGTGATCGGCGTCGTCGCGATGAACGGATCGGACTTGTCGGCAATGCCGTCGAGCGAGACTTCGACGCGCAGCCGGTCGGTCGGCGTGAACAGGAATTTCAGGCGCGCGGCGCCGTAATCCTTGTTGTTGACCTTGCGGCCGCCCAGCGCCGTGTCGGTGGTGAGCCCGTCGCGCGAGCGATAGAGGCCGCTGATCGACGCCGCGACCTTGCCGTCGATCAGCGGGCCGCTGCCATAGGCGCGAATGTCGAGCGTGTTGTAGCTGCCATAGGCGACGTCGCCGGCCACCGTGTACTGGTCGAAGGACGGCGTCTTGGAAATGATCTTGATCGCGCCGGCCGACGTATTGCGGCCGTACAGCGTGCCTTGCGGGCCGCGCAGCACTTCGAGCCGCTCGATATCGAAGAAGTCGAAGAAGGCGCCGTTGATGCGCGGGTAATAGACGCCGTCGACATAGACGCCGACCGACGGGTCGAAATAGAGACCCGCATTATCCTGGCCGACGCCGCGCATGAAGATGCGCGCTGCGTTGCTCACGCCGGTGGTGGTCTGGATCAGGATGCCCGGAATGTTGGCGGCCGCTTCGCGCACGTTATTGATCTGGCGTTCGGCCAGCATGGTGCTGCTGAAGGCCGACACCGCCAGCGCCGTCTTCTGCAGCTGCGTTTCGCGGCGCTCGGCGGTGACGACGATCTCTTCCAGCTGCCCGCGCGGGGTCTGTCCGTTCACCTGGGCGTAGGCGGTTGCGGCGGGCAGGGCGAAGACGGTCAGGGCGGTGGCCCCGAGGGCTGCCTGCCTGAAAGTCTGGATCCGCTTGTTCTGGGTCATTCCGAGGCTCCCGTGCGTGGATCGATCAGACATGCGCCACCCCATGGGAACGGAGCGGAAATTTGTCCGTACAAATTCGGACAGGCCTTGGGCCGCACTGCAAGAAGCCCAGCGATTCCTAGGAGGCGGAAGGGTTTGTTCCTATTCGACTGTTGCGCCCGGGCAACAGAATGCGGCCGGCGAGTGGACAGCGGCCGAAGTCACCGCGCGTGCAGGATGCGCTCGCCACGAAGCGCGGCCGCCGAGGTTGCAAGTCGACGCGACCGTCCTTCGGCTTCCTTCGTCGATCGCGTGCCGACAGGTGCGTGGGGCCGACGCAAACTAAGCCCGACTCACGCGTGGACCCATCATGCTCGGACCGATTCTCGCCGTTACGCTGCTCACCAGGAGCCTGATCGCGGTCGAGCATGCCTATGTCGACCAGCTCGGCTACGAGGTCGTCGAGCGCGGCGAGGTCGACGACTCGCTGGCCAGATTGTGGGGCGCGCCCAAGGCGGCGGGGCGCAAGACGATCGTCGTCGCGCCGCGCAAGACGCAGAGCGAAAACGCGGCCCGCGTGCTGCTGCGTTTCATCGAAGCGCCCGACGTGCCGCGCGCGCCGCCGCATGCGACGACCGGCTGGAACGTGGTCGAACTCAATGTCGGCCGTGTCGACGAGCTGGCGCGGCGGCTGGAGGGCGGTCCGTTCAAGCGCCTCGCCGGACCGGCGGAGCTGCCGTTCAACAAGGCGATCCGCGCCATGCAGGCAAGCGATCCCGACGGCGGGCTCGTCTATCTGACCCAAGTCGACGACGTGCCCAGCACCCAGCATCTGCCGCACACGGCCGACGGCGTCGGCAGCGTCTTCATCATGGTGATGGGCGTGACGTCGATGGCGGAAGCGGCGTCGTTCTTTCACGATGCGCTGGGCGTCGAGATCACCAAGCCGGTCACGTTCGCGTCAAAGCTGCTGGCCGGTCCGCTGGGCCTGCCCGACAGCCATCAATTTCCGATCGCGCTGGCGCGGTTGCCGGGACAATTCGGGGTCGAGATCGACGAACTCGGCACCGCCGCCGCGCCGCGCACGGCGGCACCGGGCGATTTGCCCGGGGGCATCGTGTCGGTGAGTTTCGCCGTCGATTCGATCAACCCCGGCCTCGCCTATGTCGCGCCGCCGGCGCATCCGGGCGGCGCGCCCTATCACGGGGCCCGCACCGTCACCGTGCGCGCGCCGGGCGGCGCCTGGTTCGAGCTGGTCGAGCAGAAGCGCTAGCTACAGCGCGCCGACCAGGGGCACGAACGCGCCCATCGCGGTCATCGCGCCGGTCAGCGCGTGGTTCTCGGCGGACTCGGAGAAATTGGCGAGCAGCGAGGCGCGTGACAGGCCGTGCGCCAGCGCGTCGAGCTGCACCGCGCGGCCGGCGGCGTCGGGCTGGCGGCCGAGCACGTTCTGGTACAGCGCGTCGACATAGGTGTCGGCGCTGGCATTGGCGCCGTAGCGCGCCACGAACTCGCTCGAGCCGAGGAAGTTCTGCGCCAGCGACGTCAGCGACATGCCGTGGGCGAGCGCGTCGACCTGCACCCGCAGACCGCCTTCGTCGGGCTGCCGGCCCAGCGCGGCGGCGTAGAGGCGATAGGCTTCGCCGACCAGTGCCTGCGGCCCCAGATCGAGCAGCATGACGCCGTCGCTGAATTGCAGGCGCTGCACGCCGGTCAGCGTGTCGGTGCCATTGACGCCGCTGACCACGGTGCTGTTGCCGTTGGTGGTCACCGACGCGCTGCCATAGGACTGGTTGGGCAGCACGAAGGTGGTGGTGCCGCTGCCGCCGACGACGTTGTCATCGCCCGGCGTGCTGATCACCACCACTTCGGCGACGATCCGTTCGCGCGGCGCGGCGGTGATCCAGACGTCGGACGCCGACAGGCCGGCGGCGCTGACATTCTTCAGATGCGCGAGGTTGGTGGTGCCGACGATCAGGTCGGCGCCGTCGCCCGACGCGACGAAACGGACCGTGCCGTCGGTCATCGCGGTCGAGGGCAAGGCGAGACGCGTCAGGTCGATGCGGTCGTGGCCAAGCTGGAAGTCGCTGATGGTCGAACCGGCGCCGGCATAGTCGCGGAACGAAAACGTGTCGTCGCCCGTGCCGCCGATCATGATCGTCGGTGTCGAGCCCGCGACCAGCGTGTCGTCGCCGGCGCCGCCATCGAGCGTCGAGCGTTTTTCGCCGACCAGGACATTGTCGAGCGCGTTGCCGGTCGCGGTCGACCAGCTCGAGTTCTTGAGCACCAGGTTTTCGAAGTTGGCCGGCAGCGTGTAGGAGACTTCGCTGTAAATCGTATCGTTGCCGCCATTGGCGTCTTCGACCACGGTGGTGCGGCTGGTGCGCACCGTATAGACGTCGTCGCCGCCGCCGCCCGCCAGCGTGTCGGGGCCGTAATTGCCGGTCAGCGTGTCGTTGAGATTGGTGCCGCTGAACAGCGCGCCTTTGCCCGCGGCGTTGAGCGCGACGCCGGTCCGGACCGGTGTCGGGATGTCATTGAGATAGGCGTGCGACGGCACGTCATTGTTCGGGACCAGCCAGGTCGCGAGATACGATTTGAGCACCGTGATCGTCGCGGGCGCGCCGGGATCGGCCGAGCTCATGAAAACGTTGTCATGCGCCGCGACCGGGCCCGAGAAGGCGGTCGAGGTGGTCTCGCCCCAGATCGCGTTGCCGTCGATCGTGACCAGCGACTCCGGCATCGAATTGTTGACCGCGACGCCGCTGGCGCGGTCGTTGACGATGACGTTGCCTTCGACGGTCAGCGACGAGTTCGGCCATTTCGTCGTCTGCTCGCCGCCGAAATGAATGGCGATCGGGTTTTGGCTGCTGGCGCCCTGATAGATGTAGTTGCCGGTGATGACGCCGACGCCGCCCGACGGCATGTCGATCGAATAGGAGGTGGTCGAGTTGCCGTCATCGAAGATGTTGTTGGTCACCACCGTCATGGCGGCGCGGCTCTTCAGGTGATGACCGACATTCTGGTCGGCGAAATACGAGCCGGTGACGGTGACCGACGCGATGTGGTTGACGTAGACGCCGTGCGTGTAGCCGTCGCCGTAGCCGTTGCGCTCGAAACGGCTGTTGGTGATCACCAGCGTCCCGTTGGGATCGTCACCGGTGAGGATGCCTTCCTGGTTGTCGTGGAAGTAGCAGTTCACGACTTCGAGATGGCCGCCGCTCATGCGCACGCCTTCGCCGTTATTGTCGCTGGCGGTGGCTCCGGTGAATTCGAGATTTTCGAGATGCACGTTGGCGTTCGTGATCAGGATCGCCTTGCCATTGTCGAGCCAATGGGTCGATTGCAGCACCACCGGACCGCCGACGCCGATGATGCTCAGGTCGTGACTGATCGAAGCGCTGTCGTTGATATAGGTGCCGGCGCGGACATAGACGGTGTCACCGGCGCTCGACGCTTTGATCGCGGCGGTGAGGGTCGTGTATTTCTCGCCCGCACCCACCCACAAATCGGCCATTCAGCGCTCTCCCGTTCCGCGATTCTCGGATACGGGGATCTTTGTACGTTGCTCGGTTTCGGCCGCCTTACGACACTTCATTCCTGTGAATACCGCTCGCGATGGCGGCACCACCCACGATCAGCGCCGACGCGATCCATAGTGTCGGGCTCGCCGTCGCGGTGCCGGCGGCGACCAGGATGAAGGTCGACAAAAGCGGCGTCGCATAGGCGAGCGTGCCGAGCATGGTGATGTCGCCGCGCTTGCAGCCGTGATCCCACGCGACGAAGGCGAGGCCGAGCGGCAGCAAGCCGATCGCAACCAGGCGCAGCCATTCACCCGGCGACGGCAGCACCGTCGTCTCGGTTACGAAGTGACACGACGCGGCGAGCAGGGCGGTCGCGGCACAGCAACCGATCACCGCGTCCGACGGCACGTCGGCGACGCGGCGCGACAGAACCGAATAGCCGGCCCAGGTCACCGCCGCGGCGAGCGCCAGCACGTATCCGATCGGGGCGCCGTCGACTGCGCCGTCGGTGTCGGGCGCCACCAGCAACACGGCGCCCGCGAGTCCGGCCAGCGCGCCGAGGACTTGCCTCGCGCGCAGCCGGTGGCCGGGCAGCAGCGCTGCGAACAGGACGATCAGCAGCGGCCATAGATAATTGAGCAGGTTGACCTGCGCCGCTGGCGCGGCGCGGAACGCCAGGACGTAGAACAGGTGGTAGAAGAACAGGCCGCCGACCCCGAGCAGCCAGGCCCGCAGCGGCACGCGTTTCAGCACGCCGAGCTCGCCGCCGGTAACGGCACGTACGGTGATCAGCGCGACCGCGCCGAGCCCGAAGCCGATCGCCAGCAACTCGAAAGGCGGCAGGCGCGTCAGCGACGTGGTCAGCCAGGCCAGCATCGCCCACATCGGCACGGCGGCGGCGCCCAGCCAGGTGGCGCGGCGGATTTCGGCGGGCGAGCGGGTCGAAGCCATTGCGGTCATCGCGCTGGTGCTACAGGCCGTCACCGGGCAGGTCCATCGCGGTTTCGCGACCTCTCTCGCCTCCGGGCGCGAAAGCGGCGAAGCTCCGCCCATGACTCGCCGATCCTTCTCGCTCGTCCTGCTCGCCACGCTCGCCGCCTGTTCCGGCAACACGCACGATCCGTATCGGCGGCCGCAGATCGTGATCTCGCCCAATGCCGAGCCGCTGGCGCTCGGCGACGACAAAAGCTGCAAGGTCGAGATGGTCGGCTGGTTCGCGCGCGTCGACACCAATCACGACGGGGCGATCGACAAGGCCGAGTTCATGGCCGATGCACGCCGCTGGTTCGCCGAAATGGACCAGGACAAGAGCGGCTCCGTCACCGCCGGCGAACTCGCCAATGTGCGCGAGCGCAAAGTGCCGTTGCCGCCGCCGCCGCCGCGCCGGCCCGATAGCGACAGCAGCAGCACAAGCAGCAGCAGCAGCGATGGGCGGATGCGGCAGCGTTTCGGCGACCGGCTGAACGCGGGCGAGGGCCAGATGGGCGGCGGCCAGATGGGCGGTGGCCAGATGGGCAGTGGCAGCGCGCGTCGCGACCGGCCGCCGTCCGATTTGCCCGATCGTCCCAAGTCCGGCCTGCGCAACGGCGTTGCCGGCGAGCCCGATCCGGTGATGGCGGCCGACACCAATCTCGACTTCAAAGTCACGAAGCTCGAGTGGGAGACGTACGTCGAATCGAATTTCGACGAGCTCGACCGCAATCACGACGGTCGCCTGTCGCCCGACGAAGTCGCATCGAGCTGCGAGACGCCGCTAGCCAGGCGCTGACCCGAGCCGCCACCGGCGGCGTGCATGGCTGCGCTGCGTCGGTGCCTCTTCCGAGCGCGCCGTTCCTGCCGTGCATGCTCTGGACGCTGCATCGCCGGAGGCACCGTGATCGCTCTCGCCCATCGTCGCGACGACGACTTCTTCGACCGGCTGCGCGCGCAGGCAAGCCGACTGGCCGCGGCGGAGCCGCTGCTGGCGCCGTATCTCGCCGAAATCCTGCTCGATCACGCGCGGTTCGAGGATGCGCTGGCGCATCTGCTGGCGAGCCGGCTGCGCGCGCCCGACCTGGCGACGATCAACCTCGTCGCGCTGGCGCGCGACGCGATCGACGGACCGTTCCGCGCCGCGGCGCTGCGCGATCTCGCAGCGGTCGCGATGCGAGATCCCGCGGCGCCCGACTTGCTGGTGCCGTTCCTCTACTTCAAGGGCTTTCACGCGCTGCAATGGCATCGCGTCGCGCACGCGCTTTGGCAGGCCGGGCGTGTTGAACTGGCGCTGCACCTGCAGAGCCGCGTTTCGGAATCCTTCGCCATCGATATCCATCCCGCCGCGCGCATCGGCAGCGGCGTCTTCTTCGATCACGGCACCGGCCTCGTGATCGGCGAGACCGCCATGGTCGAGGACGACGTTTCGATCCTGCAGAACGTGACGCTCGGCGGCACCGGCAAGGAGCGCGGCGACCGGCATCCCAAAGTGCGTTCGGGCGTGCTGATCGGCGCCGGCGCGAAGATCCTCGGCAATATCGAGATCGGCCGCGGCGCGCGCGTCGGCGCCGGCAGCGTCGTGCTGCATGCGGTGCCTGCTTTCGCGAGCGTGGCCGGGGTGCCGGCGCGCATCGTCGGCCAACGCCCCGTCACCTTGCCGACGCCGGCACAGTGCATGGAGCATTGGCTGGACGGATCGGGCTGAGCTGAGTCGGCTACTCGGTCGCCGGCGCGTCCGGCCCGCTCGCCGCGATCTGCGCCACTGCGGCCAGCGCTGCGCGCAGGGTCGGCAGCGGCGGCGTCGCGAGCGCGATCCGCACCGCGTTGGGACTGGCGCGGCTGACGCTGAAGGCCGCCGCCGCGGTCAAGGCGATGCCGCGCCGGACGCAGGCGGCGACGAAGGTTTCGGCGCGCCACGGCTCGTCGAGATCGACCCAGACGTGATAGCCGCAGGTCGGCGCCCGCACCCGCAGCGATGACAGCATTTCGGTCGCGACGCGCACGCGCGCGGTGGCATCGCCGCGTTTCTGCTCGGCCAATTCATCGACCAGACCGTCGGCGATCAGCCGGCACACCGCGGCCAGCGCAAGCCCGTTGGGCGCGACGGCGCGCGCACGCAGCGACATCACGACCGCGTCGTGCAACGGCGGCGGCAACACCATCATGCCGACCGACATGCCGGGCGCGACGCGTTTCGACAGGCTTTCGATGAACAGGACGCGGTTGGGCGCGAAGGCTGCGAGCGGCGGCGGCGCCTGCGCTTCGAGATACGAATAGACGCCGTCTTCGATCGCGATCAGTCCGGTCGTTTCGAGCAGCTTCGCCATCTCGATGCGCCGTGCCGCGGGCATGGTGCGGCTGGTCGGGTTGTGCAGCGTCGGCTGCACGTAGATGGCGGCGAGTTTCTGCGTCGCATGGGCCGCTTCGAGCGCCGCCGGCGACATGCCGTGCTCGTCCATCTCGATCGGCACCGGCACCAGCCCAAGCTGGAGCGCCATCGCCTTGGCCATCGGATAGGTCAGCGTTTCGAACCCGACCCGGTCGCCCGGCTTGGCCACCGCTGCGAGGCAGGCGCCGATCGCCTGGCGCCCGCTGCCGGCGAACACGACCGCATCGGCCTGCGGCAGCCACGTGTTGCGGCCAAGGAAGCGCGCCACGATGGCGCGCTGCGCGGCGTCCCCTTCGGGGATCGCCAGCGTCTGCAGCGCGTCGAGCGAGGTGTCGCGCAGCAGGCTGCGCAGACAGTCGGCGATCATCCGCGACTGGGCCGGCAGGATCGGCCAGACCCGTTCGAGATCGACCAGGGTCGGGCTGTCGGCGAGCATGCCGGGCCAGCTCATCGGCGACATCTTGGCCCGCACGAAGGTGCCGCGGCCGACCTCGCCCATGGCCAGGCCGCGCCGCACCAGCTCGGCATAGGCGCGGCTGGCGGTCGAAACCGCGATGCCGCGATCCCAGGCATAGCGGCGCTGCGGCGGCAATTGCTCGCCCGGCTGCAACCGTCCGCTTTCGATGTCGCGCGCCATCTGATCGGCGAGCTGGCGGTAATCCATCATATTGCTCCGAGTGCAATGTTCCGATTGCACCGAATTGCCTCTTACCACGATATCGCGGGCATGGAGGACATTCGTTTCATCGTTGTCGGCGGCGCGACGGTCCTGCTGATCGCCCTCGTTCGCGGCGCCTTCGGCGGAGGTTTCGGGGTCATCGGAATTCCGCTTCTTTCGCTCGCCGTCGATCCGGTGCGCGCGGGCGCATTGCTGGCGCCGCTCTTCTGTCTGATCGATCTGTGCTCGCTGCCGCACTACCGGCCGTCGACCTGGTCGAAGCGCGACCTGGTGCCCTTGCTGCCCGGCCTGCTGGGCGGCATGGCGCTGGGCTTCTTCACCGTGACCCATGTCGACGTGCGGGCGATCATGCTGCTGGTCGGCACCGTGACGCTGGCCTTCGCGGTGCGCTGGTTCATCGCCGGCGGTTGGAGCGGCGCCACCGCCGGCGCGGAGCAGCAGCCTCGCTCGAGGTCGCGGGCGGTGCTGTTCGGCGGGCTGAGCGGCTTCACGTCCTTCGTCGCCCATTCGGGCGGACCGCCGCTGGCGATGTATCTGCTGCCGCTGGGCCTGCCCAAACAGGTCTATGCCGGCACCTCGAGCGCGTTCTTCGCGGTCGGCAATCTGGTCAAGCTGACGCCGTGGCTGGTGATCGGTGCGTCGCTGCCGGGACTTGGGCTGCAGACGCTCGAACTCGCGCTGTTCGTGCCGCTCGGCGTGTGGCTGGGACAGATTCTGCATCACCGCCTGCCCGAGCGGCGCCTGTACCAGACCTGCTACGCGCTGCTGATCGTCGTCGCGGGCAAGCTGCTCGCCGATGGTTTGCTCGGATGACCAACGATTGGGCCGTTCACCGAACCAAGCTTGCCCCGGCGAAGGCGGGAGCGCCAAAAAGCCAAGTTCGCCAAGGTGTTTGAACGACCCGCGTACCGCGCGTCATAGCTTGGCTGCCTTGGCGAACTTGGCGCCTTGGCGGTGAGTTGCGCCGATCAACCAGCCAGGGCTCGCAATCTTGCCAGCCAACGTTCCTGCGCCACGGGCGGCGGCCACGGCGTCAGATCCAGCACCTCGGCGCCGCGTGGCGTCTCCTTGTTTGCCAGCACGTTGCGACTTTTGATTTCGGCTTCGCTGTAGCCCGCAAGCTGCAGCGCTTCCGACGCGTTGAGCTGGCGGTCGACCGTCTTGATCAGCTTGGCCCAGGCCGCCGGCAATTCGCCGGGCAAGCCAAAGCGCACATGGATCACCTGCTGCACGCCGTCGACGACGCGCGCCCAGGCCGGGCCCAGGATCGGCTTGATCGGACCCAACTGGTCTTTCAATCCAAGCCCTTCGGCGCCGTCATGGAGATGCCAGGCGAGACGAATGCGGCGCGCGTCGTTGCGCAGGATTTTCTTGGCGGTGATGGCACTTGCAAGCGCCGGCTCGAGCAGCGCGTGACCTTGTTCCAGATGCTGCGCCACCGAGTAGGCCCAGTCGCCCGAGGTCTGTCCGCCCCAGCGCGGTTCGCGCGACAGGCCCAGCGCGATGTCTTCCTCTTCGAAGTCGAACGGCGACGGGTCGAGTACGTTGAGCCGTCGCGGCCGCCCGTCCAGCCGCGCGCGGCTGCCGAAGAATTGCAGCCACACGCGCGCCGGCCGGTCGGTGTCGGCGTGACGCCAGATGCCGGTCGGATCGCGATAGAGGCCGCCGATCTCGAGGCGACGCGGCACGCGCGTTATCGTTCGGTTCGACGCATTCGCGTGCTTTCGGTTCGACGCATTCGCGTCAGCCGTTTTCGTCGGGGAACTGATCGGCGGAACCGGCGCCGGGCAGGCGCTTCACGGTCCAGTCCTGCATGGCGCGCGCGATCTCCATCGCGCTTTCGACCTTGTCGGCGGGCGCACCGTTGAGCGCGGCGAGCCGCGCCCACACCAGCACCGTCCAGCTCGCCAGCAGATCCGACGCGCGCAGCACGAACACCGGCTCATCGGCATGGGCGCGTTGCAGCACCGACTCCGCCGAGCCTTTGGCGGCGCGCGCGGTGAAGGCGCCGCGGCGATACGCTTCGCGCGTCGCGGGCAAGGCTTTCTCGACCCAGGCGGTGGCGGCCTGGCGCTGGATCTCGGCGCGCGCGGTCTTGGGCTCGTCGACGCCGAGGCCGCGCGCGAACCAGATCCACCAGCTGATCGTCTGGGGTGCGACGACGTCGCGGGCGCGCATGATGAAGACCGGCTCGTCGCCGCGCGCACTGTTCACGGTCGATTCCGGACGCGTCAGCTCGTCGTTGGCTGACCAATAACCGGGGAAACGTTCGCGCAGCCATCTGCCGTGCGCGGCCAGACGCGCCTCGTCGCCGAGATTGGACAGGTCAGGCAGGTTGGTCCCGCCTTCTTCCGGCTCCGGCAGCTCGACCATGGTGGCGCCGAACAGCTTGACCACTTCGTCGCGGCCTTTGCGCGACAGGCAGATGGCGCCGTCGCCGCGGCCGGGATAGGGCAGGACCAGACCGTCGGCGCGAAGCTGCTCGCACAAGGCCCACATATCGGGCACTTCGCGGCGCGGCCGGACCACGCGCCCATTCCACAGCGCGCGCAAAACGGTCTCGCGCGCGATGCCGCCGCTGGAACCGCCGCTGTCCTGCGCGACCGTCTCTTGCATACCCGAATCCCCCGTCCAAAGGCTGGCTCCTGGACTACACGCTCGGGCCGGACGGCTCCAGGGCGCGCCGCGCCGCCAGGCGCGCATTACAGCCGCGAGGCGCGCATTACGGCCAGCCGCCCAGGCGCGCGGCACCGCCGATGCTGACAATGCTCGACAAAGCGCCCCCGAATCGGAACACTGGGGGGATGGCCAAAGCGCAGACCGCCGTCACGCGGGAAAAACTCCAGGAAAAGACCGCAGCTGATCCGTTGATCGTGCGTGAAGGCGGCGCCGCCGCCGAGCGCGGCGCCGGTCGTTCGTCCAATCCTTATCGCGATCACATCGCCCGGACCGCCTGGTTCGAGGGCTATGATTCCTGGCTCGACGCGGTCGCCGCCAAGCGCAAACGCCTGTCGCCCTTCAGGGCGTAAGGAAAAGACCACGCCCTTCAGGGCCTGAGCCTCCCAGCCCGATCCTCGGGAGCGTTTTTCCAGTCCACCGGTTTTCCCTCTGCGATGCTGCGCGTGGTGCGCGTGCGCGAGGGAGGATTCTCATGGTCGACTCGGATCGGATCGAAGGCACCATCAACAAAGCCAAGGGCACCGTCGAGCGCACAGCCGGCGGGCTGGTCGGCGATGCCAAGACGCAGGCCGAAGGCGCATATGACGAATTGAGCGGACGCGCCCAGGCGACGTTCGGCAAAGCCAAGGACGCGGCGCGCGACGGCACGGATGCGATCCGCGCCTATGCCGAAGACCGGCCGCTGCAGTCGCTGATGATTGCGGGGCTGATCGGCTTCGGTCTCGGCCTCATGGCGTCGCGTCGCTGACGCGAACCACGCATCACGCACGAATGCGCCGCGCGACCGCGCGGCGTGTCCCCGGCTCTCGTGGAGACACACATGCAGAATTCGAACTCGCAGGACGAGGCCCGCCGCGAACAGGCCGCCGGCCGCGAACCGATCGACGACTGGTCCCGAGCGGGTCGCTCCAACGCCGGCAGTTGGGATAAGGCCAGGCACAATTTGTCGCCCTACATCACCGGCGCGCTCGTCGTTGCCGCCGCCATTCCGTTGGCGGTCTGGCTGATGCGCGGGCGTGGCGCGTCGCGCATCGCCGGTTTGGCGATGACCGCGGGCGAGGGGCTGCTTGCCTATGGCAACGCGCACGCGCCATCGAAGCGCGAAATCCGTCGTGGCGTGCGCAGCGCCAAGCGCGGCCTGTTCGACTTCGCCTCGTCGCACGCGCCGTCCAAGCGCGAGCTGCAGCGCGGCGTGCAGGACCTGGCGCAGGAGCTGCTGGCGTTTGCGGCGAGCCAGGCGCCGACCAAACGCGAGCTGCGTCGCGGCGCGCGTGACGCGGGCGATCAGCTGCTCGAACATGCGCCGACCCGACGCGAGCTGCGTCGTCTTGCCGACGATGCGCGTGAAACGGCGCGCGACCGGTTGGACGAGGCTTGGCGCTATGGCCGCAGCACGGCCGAAGAGGCGTGGCAGAACGGCGAGAAGCGCGCGCGCAAAGAGGCCAAGCGGCGCGGCTGGTGGTGAGCCTGGTCCCCGCGTAGGCGGGGCCTCGCATTCATTCGTAGGGGGTGAACATCCCCACCAGCGCGCCGATCAGGGTCATCACGCTGGCGACGAAGATCACCAGCCAGGTGATGCCGATGCCGACGGCACGGCCGGTGCTGGCGCCCGAACTGCGCGCCAGCCCGTAGGCGTGCACGATGCGCCCGACAACCAGCGCCATGCCGAGCGCGTGCACCACCCAGGCGCGGTAGGCGAGCAGCTCGACCGACAGGATCAGGATCAGCGCCATCGGCACGTATTCGACGAAGTTGCCGTGGGCGCGGATGGCGCGGTGAAGATCTTCGTGCTCGCCGTGACCGATCCCGACGGCGCGCACGCGGCGAAGCCGCACCACGTTCCAGGTCAGCGCGAGAAGCACGAGGCCGAGCAGCGCGGCGTAGATCGCCGTATTCAGGATGGTCATGGCCGGACCCTACCGGCTGGAACCGGATTCGATCCAGGTGGATCGGATCCTGTGTTCGAACATTTTGGCCCGTCGCGCGGAAAAACGCGCTAGGTTCATCCCAACAAAGACTGGACTTCGAGTCCGGCATCGGGGGGAACGCGCACGCCTGCTACGCCTCAGCACCTGCTTTGAGAGGCGCCGCGTATCGCGACGCCCCTCGCCAATCGACCCGTCCCGTCCGATGCCGCACGCCGAGCCAGCCGATACATCGGAGGGATCCATGCGTGCTCTGCCCATCGCCTTGCTGACCATTCTCTTGCTCGCACCCGCGGCCATGGCGGCGGAGACCTTCTTCGACCGTGTCGTGCGCATCGCCAAGGACGTGCAGGCGCTGCCGCCGGGCGCCAAGCCGCCGACCGCGACGCCGGCCGCCGCCGCGCTCGAGGCGCATGCCAAGACGTGCAAGCATGACGACCTCCCGTGCGAACGCGAAACGCGCCGCCTCGCCACCAAGCTCGACGCCACGCTGCGCGAAGACGCCAACATGGCGAAGATGCAAAAGGAGCCGGCGCGCGCCGATAAGATCGAGAAGCTGCGCGAAGCGCTGATGAAGCAGCTGAACGCCTGAAGTCCCAATCGCGGATAATCCTGGATCCCGGCTTCCGCGGGGATGACGGAAGAGGGGAAGGACCGACGACGTGATTGCGCGCGTGATCGGCAAAACGCTGCGACGCGTTCGCGCCGGCGACCAGCATCTGGCCTGGAATGACACGGTCCTGGCGAACGTTCCGGCCGCGATCCGTCTGACCAGTTCCGCCTTCGAGGACGGTCGGACCATTCCAACCCGGTACGCAGGCGAAGGGGTCGGTGAAAACATCTCGCCGCCCTTGGCGTGGTCCGGGGTTCCGGATGAAGCTGCCGAACTTGTGCTGATCATGCAGGATCCGGATGCGCCGCTTCCGCGTCCCGTGGTGCATGTCATCGCGACCGGCATTTCGCCACGCTCGGGCGGGCTGGCCGAAGACGCGCTCGGTGCATCAGGCGCGTCCGACATCAGGCTCGGACGAGCCTCGTTTGGGCGACGCGCCTATGCCGGTCCAAGGGCGCTCCCTGGCCACGGCCCGCACCGATATGTTTTCCAGCTGGTCGCATTGCGCCGGCCGCTGGCCCTGGCGAATGCGCCGACCTTGCGCGAGCTGCTGGTCGCCATTCGCGGACTTGCAATCGCCCGCGGGCGTCTCATCGCAACGTTCGAGCAGAGCTGACTTGTCTAGCGGTGCGGCTTCAGCCGGACGGTTGAACGTTCCGGATTGCAGCAGCAATGCGCGCGATCGCGGCGCGGCCGCTTTGCAGCGCACCCGCGAACAGCACGAAGCCGTGGATCGTAGCGGGCACGCATTCGTAGCGGACGTCGACGCCGACGCGGCGCAGCCGCTCGGCATAGGCCGCGCCCTCGTCGCGCAGCGGGTCGAGCGAAGCGGTGATGATCAGCGCCGGCGGCAGGCCGGCGAAGTTCGTGGCCAGGACCGGCGACGCGCCCGGTTCGCGTTCGCGGCCGGTACCGGCGAGATATTCGCGCTCGGCCCGGCGTATGTCGGCCAGCGACAGGAAGAACTGCCCGCCGCCAAGCTCGCGTCGCGAGACGAATTCGTCGTCATCGGCCGCGGTCAGCACCGGATAGACCAGCAGCTGCAACGCCACCTGCGCCGGCCGGCGCTGGCACAAGGCGGCGGCGAGATTGCCGCCGGCACTGTCGCCGGTGATGACGAGACGCGCGGGGTCACCGCCCAGCGCGGCGGCGTTGGCTTCGATCCAGCGCAGCGCCGCTTCGCAATCATCCAGCGCTGCGGGATAGAGATGCTCGGGCGCGCGGCGATACTCGACGTCGACGACGATGGCGCCTGCTTCGGCGCAATAGGCGCGGCAGATGCGCTCGTAGGCATTGCGATCCCCCAACGCCCAGCCGCCGCCATGCAGGTGCAGCACGACCGGCGGCTTGTCGCCGCTCGGCTGCAGCGGGTGATAGATGCGCACAGGCACGGCGCCGCCGGACCCCTCGATGATACGGTCTTCGACCTTCGCCACCGCGGCTTTTTCAGGCCCGTACGTAGCGGCCAGAAATTGCAGCGCTGCGCGCCGTTCTTCGAGGGTGGGGACCGGCGGCATGCCGGCAAAGTCGTCCCCCATGCGCACCAGCAGGGCGCGCGTTTCCGCGTCCGGTTCGAACATCAAAAGCGGAAGCCGAGCGTGGCGGCAACGGTGCGCGGATCGCCGTAATAGGCGAGCTGGTAGCCCAGCGAGTCGCTGAGATCGAAACCCTGCGTGATGTAGCGGCGGTCGGTCAGGTTCTTGGCGCCCAGCGACAGCCACCAGCGATCGTTCGCCGCCTCGTAGCGCACGAACGCGTTGGCGAGCGGGTAGCCGCCCTGCGCCAGCACTTCGCTGCTGCTGACGACGGGATAGGTCTTGGTGCGATAGGCGATGTCGGCGCCAAGCACGACTCCGGCACCGTTGCCGACATCGATGCGATAGGTGCCGGCCAGCTTGGCGTTCCAGCGCGGCGCGTTGACCAGCTTGCGCTGCTTGCTGATGTCGGCGCCGCTGGGACCGATGAACTGGTCGTAATGGGCGTCGAGATAGCCGAGCGTGGCGGTGATCGACAGCGGCTGGATCGGACGCGCCGTCACTTCCAGTTCGGCGCCGCGCATCGTGGCGCGGCCGGCATTGGTGAACAGCGCCGCGAAATTGCCGTTGCGGTCGGCGACGAAGCTCGACAGCTGCAGGTCCTTATACTCGTTGTCGAACACCGCGAGATTGGCAATCAGGCGACGGCCGAGCCAGCTCGATTTGAGTCCGGCCTCGTACGACCACAGCGTTTCCGGGCTGTAGGGCTTCGCGCCCGCATTGTCGTTGGCGCGGCCGTCGAACCCGCCGCTCTTGAAACCACGGCTGGCACTGACATAGAGCAGCACATCGTCATTGACGTGATAGTCGAGCCCGAATTTCGGCGACATCGACGACCAGTTGTCCGACGTGTCGATGTTGGTCGCGAACGGCACGTTGGTCGTGTCGTACGGGACCGGATAGGTCTGCGTCCCGGGATAGAAGCGCTGCGTGCGCAGGAACTTCTTGTTCTCGTACGTATAGCGCAGCCCCGCCGTCGCCGAGAGCTGCGACGTGACGTTGTACGTCGCCTGCCCGTAGGCGGCATAGCTGCTGTTGGTCTGGTCGTTGAGCGAACCCGTGATCAGGCCGATCGCAGGACCGAACAGGCCGCTCAACGTGCTGTCGTGCTCGCGGAAATAATACAGCCCGCCGACCGCGTTCAGCCGCTCGCCGCTATAGGTCAGCTGCAGTTCCTGGCTGAACTGGTTCTGGCGCTCATAATCGTAGACGCCGAAAAAGGCCTGCGCCGTCGCGTCGTCGTCGAGCTTGGCGTCGTAGCCCATGCGGCGGAAGGCGCTGATCGACTTGAAGCGCAGCGCGTCGCTCAGGCTCCAATTGATCGTGATCGCGGCGCCGGCGGTCCGCAGGTTGCTGAGATTGCTGAAATCCGCCGCGACCTTGAACGGATCGGTGTTGGCGGGAACGCCGAACACGGCGGTGCGGCGCGACGGGGTGCGCGACGTGTCGGGCGTGTCGTTGGAGCCGTCGAAGTCGAACCGCACGGTAAGCGCGTCGCTGGGCCGGAATTCCACCGCGGCGCGGCCGACCAGCGTGTCTTTGCCGCCTTCGTCCTTGCCGGTGACGCTGTTCTGCGCGAAGCCGTCGCGCGACATGTGGCCGACCGCGATCTTCGCCAGCACCTTGTCGGTGACGATCGGGAAGTTGATCGAGCCCTTGGCTTCGATGCGCGAATAGTCGCCGACCGTCAGCTCGGCGCTGCCCTGCAATTCGTTGGTAAGCGGCCTGGACACGAACTTGATCGCGCCGCCGATCGTGTTGCGGCCGTAGAGCGTGCCTTGCGGTCCGCGCAGCACCTCGATCCGGTCGACGTCATACACGTCGAGAAAGGCGCCCTGGGCGCGGCCGAGATAGACGTCGTCGAGATAGATGCCGACCCCGGGATCGGCGAAGGCGAGCGAGTCGATCTGGCCGACGCCGCGGATATAGACGACCGCGTTGGACGCGTCGCCGACATGGATTTCGAGATTGGGCACCGACCCTTGCAGGTCGCCGATCGTCCTCGCCTGCAGGTCGCGCAGCTTCTCGGTGCCGAAGGCGGTGACCGCGACGGGCACGTCCTGCAGCCGCTCTTCGCGGCGGCGCGCGGTTACGGTGATTTCTTCGACCTGCGCCGCTGCCGGCGCGGCATCGATCAGCAAGGCGAACAGGCAAGTCGCCGTCAAATATCCGGCGCGCGTCCGACGCGACGCCCGGTTCACACCAACCATGACCGTTTCCCCCGAATCGCCGCTTGGGCGTTCTGTTTCTTGAGGACAGCCGATCAGGGTTCGGGAAGCGCAGCTATCGCAGAGTTGTCCGCAGAATCTTCGCCTACTGTTGCGCTTCAAACTTACTTGTCACCCCGGCGAAGGCCGGGGCCTATGGTTCTGGCAATACGGAGCCGTTCCGTACTGCCTCTGCGATGGGCCCCGGCCTTCGCCGGGGTGACAAATAGGGGGACCGCGCATGCCTACCGCACCGCTTCGCGTACTTCGCGCAAGGTGCGGTCGAAATGTTCGCGCATCATCCGCTCCAGCTTGGGTGTCGGGCGCACCACGGCGGCGCGGCCATCTTCGCCGGTCCGTTCCTTGGTCAGGTAGCCGTCGGTGACCGCGCGTTTCAAGCGCTCTTCGCGCGTGCGGTTCGAACCGCTTTTCATGATCTGGCAGGCGGCGCCCACCGTCATCGGCTTGCCGTTCCAATGCGCGATCGAG
Organism: Rhodospirillales bacterium; assembly: GCA_028291365.1. Lineage (GTDB taxonomy): Bacteria > Pseudomonadota > Alphaproteobacteria > BOG-932 > Roseiterribacteraceae > Roseiterribacter. The sequence continues at coordinate 5,132 of JAQGIE010000006.1, read as the reverse complement.
CAGCCGACCAGCAGGTACCAGAATTCCTGCGTGAAGTAGTTGGGCCGGTTCTCGAACGTGCTGTCCCAGTCGCGCGCATAGGATTCGAGCGCGTTGGCCCAGCGGATCAGGTCATGGTCGGGACTCATCATCCACTCCGGAGATAGCGCACGGCGGCGTCGCGTTCGAACAAATAGAGCAGGGTGCGCAACGCCTTGCCGCGCGCGCTGGCGAGTTCGAGATCGGTCGACAGGATGCGCCTGGCGTCGTCGCGCGCGATTTCGAGCAGGTCGGCGTGATGTTCGAGATCGGCGATGCGGAAATCGGGCCGGCCGCTCTGCTTGGTGCCGAGCAGGTCGCCGGCGCCGCGCAGTTCGAGATCCTTCTCGGCGATGACGAACCCGTCCTCGCTGTCCTTGATCACGGTCAGGCGTTGCCGCGCCGTTTCGGTCAGCGGCGGACTATAGACGAGCAGGCAGGTCGACTGGCCCGAGCCGCGGCCGACGCGCCCGCGCAGCTGATGCAGCTGTGCCAGGCCGAACCGTTCGGCATGTTCGATCACCATCACCGTCGCTTCGGGGACGTTGACGCCGACTTCGATCACGGTGGTCGCGACCAGCACGTCGATGTCGCCGCGCGCGAACGCGGCCCTCACCGTATCCTTCTCGGGGCCGCGCAACCGTCCATGCACCAGCCCGACGCGCCCTTTGAAATAGGCCGAGAGTTCGGCGGCGCGTTCGCGCGCGGCGGCGAGATCGCTGACTTCGCTTTCCTCGATCAGCGGGCAGACCCAATAGACGCGCGCGCCGTCGGCGATGGCGCGCGCCACGCCGGCGACGACTTCGTCGAGCCGGTCGCCGGGCAGCGCCACCGTGGTGACCGGTTTGCGCCCCGGCGGCTTCTCGTCGAGCTTCGACACGTCGAGATCGCCGTAGCTGGTGAGCGTCAGCGTGCGCGGGATCGGCGTCGCGGTCATCACCAGCACGTCGCTGCCCCCCCTTGATCCTTTGGGGCCTTTGTTGGAAAGGCGCATGCGGTCTTCGACGCCGAACCGGTGCTGCTCGTCGACCACGGTCAGCGCCAGGTCGCGGAACTCGACCGGGTCCTGGGTCAGTGCGTGGGTGCCGACCACCAGCTTGATCGAGCCTTCGGCCAAGCCCGACAGGGTGCGCGTGCGCGCCTTGCCTTTGTCGCGTCCGGTCAGCACCGCGACTTCGAGACCGAGCTTGAGCGCCAGCGGCGCGATCGTCTGCAGGTGCTGGCGCGCGAGAATTTCGGTCGGCGCCATCAGCGCCGCCTGCCGCCCGGCTTCGACCGCGTTCAGCATGGCGAGGAACGCGACCACCGTCTTGCCGCTGCCGACATCGCCCTGCAGCAGGCGCGACATGCGGGTCGGCGCCGCCATGTCGGCGTCGATTTCCGCCAGCGTGCGACGCTGGGCGCCGGTGAGTTGGTAGGGCAGCAGCTTGAGCGCCTTGGCGCGCAACGTGCCGGTGCCCTGGGTCGAGCGGCCCGCGGCGCGACGCTGCCGTTCGCGCACCAGCAGCAGCGCCAGCTGGTTGGCCAGCAACTCGTCGAAGGCGAGGCGGCGGCGCCACGGGGTCAGCGGCGAGAGGTCGTCTTCTTCAGTCGGTGCGTGGATGCGCGCGATCGCGTCGTGCCAGCTCGGCCAGGCCTCGCGTTTCAGCAGCGGCTTGTCGATCCATTCGGGCAGGTCGGGCGCCTGGCGCACCGCCTCGTCGATCCAGCGTTCGAGCTGCGGCCCGTTGATGCCCGCGGTCAGCGGATAGACGGTCTGGATCGGTTTCAGCCGGTGCTTCTCGGCTGGATCGAGCACCAGGTCGGGGTGAACGATCTGCTTCTGGCTGTTATAGGCCTCGATCTTGCCCGCGATGATGCGCGTGGCGCCGACCGGCAGCAGCTTCTGCAGCCAGGGCGCGCGCGACTGGAAGAAGACCAGATGCAGCCCGCCGGTCTCGTCATAGGCCCGCACGCGGTAGGGCAGGCCGGGCCGGCGCGAGGGCAGGTGCTCGCCGATCTCCAGCGTCATGGTGGCGATGCGCCCGGGCTCGGCCGCTGCGACGGTCGGATTGTAGCGCCGGTCGACCAGGCCGGCGGGCAGGTGCCACACCAGGTCGATCAGGTTGGGGCCGGCCAGGCGCGCCAGCGCTTTCGCCGCGGCATTGCCGACGCCGGTAACCAGCGTGACGGGCTGGAAAATCGGTTCGAGCCCGGCCGGCCGTTTCAAAGCGGGCTGGTTTTCTGTTTTTGAAGAGGCCGAGGTGGACGGCATGGCGCCGACACTCTAGATCACCGCTCTCCCGGATCCATCGCGGGTCCGGATCTCCCAGGTTTCCGGACGGTTTCCCTCCCATGAGCGCGACGCCCCCGCGCGACGACGAGCTGATTCGGCGTCGGCTGCGCTTTCGCAGCTGGCACCGCGGCACCCGAGAATCTGATTTGCTGATCGGCGGTTTCGCTGATGCGGCGCTGGACGGATTCGACTCCGCGCAGCTCAATACCTACGCGCTTCTGCTGCAGGAAGACGATCCGGACATCTGGGAATGGGTCGTGCGCGGCGCCGAGGCGCCGTCCTCCTTCGCCGGCCTGGTCGAGATCATGCGCGCACACGTCGCTGCCCGCCGTTCAGAGAGTCCGTGATGGCCGAGGCCGCCCGCAAGACCGCCACCAAAACCACGATCCTGCCCGAGCTGTCGCTCGCCAAGGGCCGCACCCTGACCCTGGCCGGCGCGCCCGACGGGTACGATGCGCGGTTGTTGGTCGAGCTCGCCAGGCAGCGTCCGGGCGGCTGGGTCCATGTCGCGACCGATGACGGGCGCATGGCGCGGCTCGCGGCCGGCGTCGCCTTTTTCGCGCCCGAGCTGGAAGTCATCGAGTTTCCGGCCTGGGACTGCCTGCCCTACGACCGCGTCTCGCCCAATCCGGACATCATCGCGGCGCGCGTCGATGCGCTGACGCGGTTGCTGCGCGAGCCGACCGCGCCGCGTCTGGTACTCACCACCGTGAACGCGGTGCTGCAGCGCGTGCCGCCGCGCTCGCGCCTGCGCCAGAGCGCGTTTCACACCAAGCTGGGCGATCGCGTCGATCTCGAGCTGCTGCTCTCCTATCTCACCGAGAACGGTTACGCCCGCACCGAGACGGTGCGCGAGCCCGGCGAGTTCGCGGTGCGCGGCGGCATCGTCGATCTGTTTCCGCCGTCCACCAACGCACCCGTGCGGCTCGACCTGTTCGGCGACGAAGTCGAGAAGATCCGGCTGTTCGACGCGATGACGCAGCGCACGGAGTCGGAACTCAAGGAACTGACGCTGCAACCCGCGGCCGAGCTGTTCCTCGATCCGCAATCGATCTCGCGCTTCCGCACCGGCTACCGCGAGCGCTTCGGCACCACCGTGACCGAAGATCCGCTGTACGAAGCGGTGTCGGCGGGCCGCAAACATGGCGGCATGGAACATTGGCTGCCGCTGTTCCACGCGCAGCTCGAAACGCTGTTCGACTATGTCGGGCCGGCGCCGGTGTCGCTCGACCCGCAGGCGCAGGAGAGCGGGGCGGCGCGCTGGCAGCAGATCGACGAATTCTACCAGGCGCGCAAAGAGCTGCAGCTGGTCGACGCCAAGGCGTCGGGCAGTTCGTACAAGCCGCTGCCGCCCGACCAGCTCTATCTGACCTCGCAGGATTGGGGCGACGCGGTCGGCGTGCGCGCCGCGGTGCAGCTGGCGCCGTTCGGCGCACCCGATACGCAGCTCGACACGCTCGACGCCGGCGCCCGTCGCGGCCGTGATTTCGGCGATGCGCGCGCGCTGGGCTCGGGGTTCGACGCGGTCACCGAGTATCTGAAATTCCACGCCGCCGACGGCCGCCGCGGCCTCATCGCCGCCTACAGCGCCGGCTCGCTGCATCGGCTTCTGTCGCTGCTCGGCGATCTCGGCCTCGAAAAGCTCGAACCGGTCGAGGATTGGGCGCACGCGCAGGGCCTGGGCAAGAACCGCGTCGGCGTCACGGTGCTGCCGATCGAAAGCGGCTTCGTCGGTCCCGACCTGGTGCTGCTGACCGAGCAGGACATTCTGGGTGAGCGTCTGTCGCGTCCGGCCAAGAAGCGCCGCCGTTCCGACAAGTTCGTGCTCGAAGTCGCCGCGCTCGCGCCCGGCGACTATGTCGTGCACCAGGAGCACGGGATCGGCCGCTATGACGGTCTCGAAGAGATTGCGGTCGGCGGTGCGCCGCATGATTGCGTGCGCATCATCTATGACGGCAACGACAAGCTGTTCGTGCCGGTCGAAAATATCGACGTGCTGACGCGCTACGGCTCGGAAGAGACGACGGTCACGCTCGACAAGCTCGGCGGCGCAGGCTGGCAGGCGCGCAAGGCCAAGGTCCAGAAGCGTCTCAAGGACATGGCCGAGGCGCTGCTCAAGATCGCGGCGGTGCGCACGCTGAAATCGACCGAGCCGCTGGCGCCGCCGGAAGGCCTCTACGACGAATTCTCGGCGCGCTTCCCGTACGACGAAACCGAAGACCAGATGCGCGCGATCGAGAACGTCGTCGACGATCTCGGTTCGGGCCGGCCGATGGATCGTCTCGTCTGCGGCGATGTCGGTTTCGGCAAAACCGAAGTCGCGCTGCGCGCCGCCTTCGTCGCGTCGATGGCGGGGCTGCAGGTTGCGGTCGTGGTGCCGACCACCTTGCTGGCGCGCCAGCACTACCAGAATTTCAAGCACCGTTTCGCGGGCCTGCCGGTCAAGGTCGAGCAGCTGTCGCGCCTGGTGACGGCCAAGGATTCGAAAGCGATCAAGGAAGGTCTTGCCGACGGCTCGGTCGACATCATCGTCGGCACCCATGCGCTGCTGTCCAAGGCGATCAAGTTCAAGCAGCTCAGCCTGCTGATCGTCGACGAGGAGCAGCATTTCGGCGTCAAGCAGAAGGAAAAGCTCAAGGAGCTGGCCGAGAACGTCCATGTGCTGACGCTCACCGCGACGCCGATCCCGCGTACCTTGCAGATGGCGCTGACCGGTGTGCGCGAATTGTCGTTGATCGCGACGCCGCCGGTCGATCGTATGGCGGTGAAGACCTTCACCCTGCCGTTCGATCCCTTGACCTTACGCGAAGCCTTGTTGCGCGAACATTATCGCGGCGGG
>JAQGIE010000070.1 GCA_028291365.1 Rhodospirillales bacterium | reverse complement strand
CGAGCCGCAGGCGGAAGCGCCCGCGGAACATGCGCCCGCGGAACGTGCGCCGGCCGAACGCGCGCCGCGCGAGCGTGCGCGTCGCGAACGTCCGGCGCCGCGGCCCGAGCCGCGGCCGGAACCGCGCCCGGAACCGCGTATGCAGGAAGTCGTGGCGATGCGCGATGCGCAGCGTCCGCGCCGCCGCTACGAGGAAGATTCGCGGGACACGCCGGTGGTCGGCTTCGGCGATGACGTGCCGGCCTTCCTGCGCACGCCGCGCCGAGTCGCCAAGACGGCCTGATCCGGACGGGGACGCGCCGGCCCGGCAGATTCGTCGTCGTTCCAGCCAAGTCCCCGGCCCGTATGCGTTGACGGTTGCGGGTGCGGGTGACAGGTTCGACCGACCTTCTCACCCGGCTGGTCGATGCCTGCGCTTTCTGATTCGCTCCGCACGTTTCTGCTCGGTTCGGTCGCGTGCCTGGCGATCGGCGCCGGCGACGCTGCTGCACAACAGCCGAGGCGCGCCACGCCGCCCGCTGCCCCGGGCACGCCCGCCCCGGTGACGGCCGCTCCGGCGACCTCGGCCCCAGCCATCGCTGCCGACGATGACGGCGACAAGAAGACACCCATCCTGCTCGACGCCGACGAGCTGACCCAGGACGAGGCGCTGGGCGTCATCACCGCCCGCGGCAAGGTCGAGCTGATCAAGGGTCCCAACACCCTGACCGCCGACGTGATGAGCTGGAACCGCAACAGCGGCATCGTCACCGCCAGCGGTCACGTTCGGATGGTGCAGCCGACCGGCGAGGTCCTGTTCGGTGATTATGCCGAGCTGACCGACGACATGGCCGAAGGCTTCATCGAAAACGCACGCGCGCTGATGAAGGACAACGGCCGCATGGCGGGCCGGCATGCCGAACGCAAAGGCGGCAACCAGACGGTCGTGTCGCGCGGCGTCTACAGCCCGTGCGATCTCTGCGCCAGCGATCCGTCGCGGCCACCGATCTGGCAGATCAGGGCGCGCACCACGACGCACGACGCGGAAGACCATCGCGTCTCGTATCGCGACGCGACGATGGAAATGTTCGGCGTGCCGGTCTTGTGGACGCCGTGGTTCTCGCATCCCGACCCGTCGGTGAAGCGCAAGAGCGGCCTCCTCAATCCGCAGATCGGCTTCAAAAGCCAGCTCGGCGCGGTAATGCGCAATTTCTATTACTGGGACATCGAACCCGATCTCGACGCGACGATCGAGTTCAGCGAATTCAGCCAGCAGGGTCCGCTGCTCGGCGCGCAGCTGCGCAAGCGGTTCGAGACCGGCCTGATCCGCCTGGGCGGCAGCATCACCAATTCGAACATCACCTCCTCGAACGGAACCGCGGTCGAGGCTCCGACAAAAGGCCTTCGCGGTCACTTGTTCGGCGAAGGCAGGTTCGACCTCGACGACAACTGGCGGGCCGGATTCGATTTCGCGCGTTCGCTCGACGACGTCTATGTCCGCCGCTACGGCTATTCGACCCTCGACGTCCTGCGCGACCGCGTCTTCGCGGAGGGGTTTTTCGACCGCAGCTACGTCAATGCCAGCGCCTATGCGTTCCAGGATCTGCGTCCCGGCCCGCGCGCGACGCAGCCGATTGCCGCGCCCTACGTGGTTTATTCGGCGCTGGGCGCGCCGGGCGAGACGCTGGGCGGACGTTGGTCGATCGATGCCAGCGTCTTGTCGTTGACCCGCAAGGGCGGCGAGGATGTTCGCCGCGTTGCCGGACAGGCGGGCTGGCAGCGCAAATGGACTTCCGATTTCGGCCTGGTCACGACGGCCGATGTGACGACCAGCATCGACGGCTATTACACCGCTCACGCCACCTCGACCGCTCCGCAGGAAACCGTGAAGAACGGTTTTACCGGACGCGCGATCCCGCAAGGCACGGTGACGTCGAGCATGCCGTTCGTGCGGCAGTTCGATTTCGGCCAGATCGTGCTCGAACCGATCGTCGGCATGACCGTCGCGCCCAGGCTCGGAAACAACAAAAACATTCCCAACGAAGACAGCCTGGACGTCGAGTTGGAGGCATCGAATCTCTTCGCGCCGTCGCGCTATCCCGGCGTCGATCGCGTCGAGGACGGATCGCGCGTGACGTATGGCGGCCGCGTCGCAGTGCATTCGCTGGAGACAGGCTATGGCAGCATCTTCCTGGGACAGAGCTACCGCATCTCAGGCAGCAACCTGTTTCCGCAGGGCTCGGGTCTCGAGAACCGGCGTTCGGATTATGTCGGTGAGGTGCAACTGGTCCCCGGCAAGTGGGTCGACATCGACTGGCGCTTCCGCGTCGCGTCCGACACTTTGAAAAATGATCTGCACGAAGTGAATTTCTCGCTCGGACCGCCCGAGTTCTTCTTCAACGGCACCTATCTGTTCGCCGCGAGCGCGCCCAATGCGGGCGTGCTGACCGACCGCAACGAATTGACGATGGGCGTGTACGGCCGCATTTCGCCGCGTTGGACCGCCAACGCGACCGGCACCTACCGCATGGCGCCCGATCGCAAGCCGGTGCGCTATGGCACGTCCGTCACGTATGCCGACGAGTGCTTCAACGTCTCGCTCGACATGTCGCGCGACCTGACCAACGTCGTCGGCGGCGTCAGCGGAACGTCCATCTTCGTGCGCATCGGTTTCAAGAATCTGGGCCAGTTCTCTTCGCCAAAAGTGACCCAGTAACCCGGGAGTGCGTTCATGCGCATGATGTTGACCAGCGCGCTCGCGAGCGTGCTCGCGATGGTGCTTTCCGGCAGCGCCAAGGCTGAAAGCGCGTACGACTTCCAGTTCACCTCGATCGACGGCAAGCCGATGCCGCTGTCGGCCTACCAGGGCAAGACGCTGCTGGTGGTGAACACGGCGTCGCAATGCGGATACACGCCGCAATATGCCGACCTGGAAAAGACCTGGAGCGCATACAAGGACAAGGGGCTGGTCGTGATCGGCGTGCCCTCGAACGATTTCGGCGGCCAGGAGCCCGGCAGCGAAGCCGAGATCAAGAAATTCTGCGAAGCGAACTACGCCGTCGATTTTCCGTTGACCACCAAGAACGTGGTCAAGGGCGACGCGGCGCATCCGTTTTATAAATGGGCCGCGCATCAGGTGGGCGAGCCGAAGTGGAACTTCCACAAATACGTGATCGCGCCGGACGGGACGCTGGTCGGCGGCTTTGGCAGCAAGGTCAAGCCGAACGCACCCGAACTGGTTCAGGCGATCGAAAGCGCGCTGGCCAAGAAAGGCTGACGGCGGCGCGGATCCGCGCCGGACGCGCCAGCGACGTCGATGCGCTGGTCACGCTCGAGCTGGCCTGCTTTCGCACCGACCGGATTTCGCGCCGGGCCTTCGAGTGGCTGCTGACCCGCGCCCATGTCGACGTGCTGTGCCTGACGGTGGGCGGCAAGGTCGAAGGCTGCGCCATCGTCGCCTATCGCAATGGCCTGACGTCAGCGCGCCTCTACTCGCTGGCAGTGGCGCCCAGGCTGCAGGGACTGGGATATGGTGCCCGCCTGCTCGAGGCGGCGGAGCGTGCAGCGCGCAAGCACGGCCGTCTGTCGTTGCGCCTCGAAGTCCGCATGCGCAACCGCGCCGCGCGCGCCATGTATGAGCGCCGCGGCTATCGCACCATCGCCAGGCTCGATCCCTATTACCAGGACGGCGCGCCGGCGCTGCGGCTCGAACGGACCTTCAACGGGCCAGCGAAAACACGAAACCAGCGACCCCCGCGCCGGCTTCCGTCCGCAGCGTGGCGTCCTCGCACCCAGTCAGGTGCCAGCCCGCCGCCGTGACCGAATGCTCCAGCGCAGCGCGGCCGTGCGCATAGCGGCGCGTCGAGCGCAGCACGATCGCATCTTGATCGTCGGCACGTTCGACGGTGCCGAGGAAACGTTCGGCGCGCAAAGCGGCGGCTGTGAGGATCGGTGTCAGCGGCCCCAGATAGTTGAGCGTATCGACCGCGACGATGACGTCCCATCGCGCATCCGTGGCGACCAGGAAACGCTGCGCCTCGTCGACGCTGAGACGGTCGTACAAGCCTCGCGCCCGCGCCGCCGCGACCATCGCCGGCGACAGGTCGACGCCGTCCAGCCGCCGTGCCCAGGGATGTAACGCGGCCCCCGACAGGCCGGTGCCGCAACCGAGATCGAGCAGGTCGAGATCCGATCTCGGCGCCCCCAGCACGCGCGCGGCGAGCGACGCGACGAGGTGCGGCGCGCGATAGTCCAGCGCCGCGATCGCCGTGTCGAATTTCGCGGCGTACTGGTCGAACAGGATGCGGACATAGGCTTCGGTCGGCGTTCCCGCTTCGGGCAGCGACGCCAGCGCGTCGCGCGCGCCGTAGCGATCGTCGGGATCGAGACGCAGCAGTCTTTCCCAACGTTCGGCCGCGCGGACCGTATCGCCGAGCTGCGCCCACAACTCGCCCAGACGGAAGAGCGCTTCGCGCTGTTCCGGATCGACGCGCAGCGCACGCTGCGCGTACTCGATGGCGCCGGCCAGGTCGCCCGCGCCCTGCGCCAGCTCGGCAAGCCGCAACATGGCGCCGACGTCGCGCGGATCGAGCAGCAGCCGGTCGCGCCCGTGCTGGATTTCTTGGGGCAAGTCGCGCATGGATCGGATCCGTGAATTACCGTCATGCCTACCACGCCGGCAACCATGCCGATGCGCTAAAACACGCCGTTCTGCTGGCCCTGCTGCAGCGGCTCACGGCCAAGCCGTCGCCCTTCGCCGTGCTCGACACCCATGCCGGCATCGGCTGCTACGATCTCGGCGCCGACGAAGCATCGCGCACCGGCGAATGGCGTGACGGGATCGGCCGGCTGCTCGAGGCAGATCCGCCCGAACTTGCCGACTATCTCGCTGCGGTGCGCGGCGTGGCGCCTTCCTATCCCGGCTCGCCCGAACTCACGCGCGCGATGTTGCGCGACCAGGACCGGCTGCTGCTGTGCGAACTGCATCCCGATGATGGCGAAACGCTGAAGCGCCGCTACGCCCACGATCCGCGCGTCGCCGTGCATCGGCGCGACGGGTACGAAGCGATCGGCGCCTTGCTGCCGCCGAAAGCCATTGGACGGGGTCTGGTGCTGATCGACCCGCCCTATGAGCGCGGCGACGAAGCCGACGCGGTCGCGCGTGGCCTGCAGACGCTGGTCGCCCGTTGGCCGCATGCGCAGCTCGCCTTGTGGTACCCGATCAAGGACCGCGCGCTGTCCTGGCGACTGCACGAGGCGGCTTTTGCCGCCGGCTACGAAAAGCTGCTCGCGATCGAGCTCACGGTCTCGCCCGAGGACGGGTTGCACATGGCCGGCAGTGGCGTCGTTTTGGGCAACGCGCCCTACGAATTCGAAAAAACCTTTGCACCGGCCCTGGGTGCACTGCACGCGGTCCTCGACCGCGGCGGCGGCCATGCGCGAGTCGCGCATCTCGCACGCGCCTGACGGACTTGCTTGCGGACGGCCTGCCGCAACTATGGTCCCAGATGCAAGCGACCGACCTCGACTTCCCCTTCGCCGAACCACCCGCCCCTGGCCGGGCGATCGAGATTCGGCCCGGTCTGCGTTGGGTCCGTTTCGCGCTGCCGTTCCGGCTCGACCATGTGAATGTCTGGCTGCTCGAAGACGCCGACGGCTGGACCGTGATCGATTGCGGCATTCACGACGAACGCACGCGCGCAGATTGGGAAACGCTGCTCGCGGGCGACCTCGCCAAGCATCCGATCCGCCGCGTCGTGGCGACGCATTTTCATCCCGATCACGTCGGCTGTGCGGGCTGGCTCGTCGAGCGATTCCGCGCCGAGTTTTACATGCCGCGCAGTGAGTGGCTGTTCGCGCGCATGTTGACGCTCGAACAAGGCGAAGAAGCGATCGCGACATGGAGCGACTGGTACCGACGACATGGAGTCGCACCGGACGTGGTCGGCAAGATGGTGGGACGCGGCGGTTATTATTCGCGCAGCGTCTCGAAGATCCCCACACGCTACCGTCGCCTGATCAACGGCGAGACTCATGAAGTCTCGGGACGCGCCTGGCGCGTCGCAACCTTCGGCGGACACGCGCCGGAACAAGCCACGTTCGATTGCGCCGCCGACGGTCTGTTCATTTCAGCCGACCAGCTGCTTCCCCAGATCAGCCCCAATGTCAGCGTGACGCCGGCCGAACCCGACGGCGATCCGCTGGCCGAGTTTCTCGCCAGCCTCGACACGATGGAACGGATCGGCGACGACCGCCTGGTGCTGCCGATGCACGGCCTGCCGTTTCGCGGCCTCACCACGCGCGTGGCGCAGTTGCGCGCGCATCATGTGTCCCGCCTGGCACGCGTGCTCGAACTGGCGTGCAAGCCGCTGACGATCGTCGAATTGTGCGCGGGTCTGTTCCGCAACGATCTCGACCTGCAGCAGATGAGCTTCGCGATCGGCGAAGGGCTGGCGCACGCCAATCATCTGGTCCGCCAGGACCTGCTGCGCCGCACCACCGACGACGACGGCGTCGACCGCTACATCAAGAATTGATTGAGGCGCGCAGCGCCTCCCCGATTTCAACTCTCCGGCTGAACTCCGGGAGCGGCTTCGCCGGCAGAGGCCTGAACGCGGAACTGCTTGGGGTCGAGCAACGACTGGATCGCGATGGTGCGATAGGTGTTGGGCTCGTCCACGCGGCGCATCTGTGCGTGCTGCGCACCCAGCCCGTCATCGCGCAACGCGACGACGGTCCAGACGCCGCCGCCACGCCCCTGCTTGATATAGACCTGTCCTTCGGCGACTTCGCGGCCGCGGCGATTGCTTCGCACCATCAGGGCTGCCCCGCCACGCTGCCGCGGTCGCGGCCCATCGCACCGCACAGCCACGCATAGACCTTGCCCACGTCGCTGCTCAGCAGCGAGGACGACAGCAAGTCGCCATGATCCGAGGCGACGGCCTGGTCCAGCAGCTCTTCGAACTGGCGCACATAGCGCTGCACGTAGGCGCGGAACTGCGCGTCGGATTCATACTTGGCGCGGAACTTCTCGATCGGCACCTGCTCGCGCAGCGCCAGGAAGCGGCGCGTGAACAGCGAGATGTCGCCCTGGCGCAGCTGCGTCCAGGCGCGCTCGGGCAGATCGGCGTCGGTCGTGCGGTTGAGATCGACCGCCATCGCGTGCAGCGATTCCAGCACGTACTTGGCCGACGAGAAGAAGGCCTCGCGCCGCGCCTGGGTTTCGGCCGCCCGCACCGCATCGACCTGCACCACAGCACGTTCGGACGCCTGCACCAGCGCCTGCGACTGCACCTCGAAGGTCGACCCCGCCGCCGCGGCGCGCGCCGCGACCTCGTCGGCGCGCGTCAGCAGCTCGGCGCCGTGACGCGACAGGCGTTCGCCCGCTTCGCCCAGCAGCGCGTTGACGCGGGAAGCAGCGCGATCCAGATCGGCCGCGCGCTCGGCCAGCGACGCGGAAACGCGGCCGACCTCGCCATGCGCGCCCTCGGCCTGGTGGGCCAGCGACGCGATCTCGCCACGCAGCGCGTCGGCCGCACGTGTCAGCTCGCCGCCAAGCGAAGCCACACGTTGCTCCAGCGTGGTGGTCTCGCCGACCAAAGCTGCCTGGGCGTGCAGCAAGCCTTCCACCATCTCGTTGCTGCGTCCCGACAGCACGTCGATGGTCGAGCCCAGCGCCCGGCCGGTCGATTCCAGCTTCTCGCCGATCGCGCCCGACAGCTGATCCAGCCGCTCCGCTTCGCGGCGCGCCGTACCGAACGCGCCGGTGACGCGCTCGACAAACGTGTCAACGCGGGTCGAGACCTCGTCGCTGCGTTCGCGGAACGAGATGCCCGCTTCGCCGAGCTGCGTCGTGGCACCGCCGACCGTGGCGGCGAAATCCTGCGCGTGTTCGACCAGCGCGCGGCGGATCGTCTGCAGCCGCGCCGTCGCCTCGTCGCTGGCGATCGATGCATCGGTGGCGCTGCGTTCCAGCGCCGCGTTGATGCCCGACATGTCCCGGGTCGCGGCGCCGACCCGCTCGGCCACGTGATCGGTCATGCCGCGAATGCCCGCCACCGCATCGTTGAGCAGCGCAGCCGCGGCGTCGGCGCCTTGGCGCAGACCGGCAACCCGCTCGTCGAAGACCGAGCCGACCTGGCCGACGCGCGCGGTCGCGGCGTCGACCGTACCGGCGAGACGGTCGCGCAGCTCGTCGATGCGCAGCGCGACTTCTTCCAGGGCCTGTCCGCCCGCTTCGGTCGCGGCTTCGGTCGCGTCGCAGCCTTCGGCGAGACGCGCGGTGGTGCGGCCGATCGTGTCGGCGGCAGCCTGCGAGGCGGCGGCGAGCGCCGCGGCGCTGGCGGCGAACGCGGCGTCGACCGTGCCGATGCGCTGCGCCGCGCCATCGGCTGCGTTGTTGAGGTTGGTCGTCTGCGCCGCGAGGCGCGTGCCCGCTTCGTCGAACATCGTGTTGGCGCGCGTCACGCCGCCTTCGAGCGTGCGCGTGGCGACCTCCAGCGCGCGTGTCGCCTCGCCGATCCGAGCCAGCGCGGCGCCGCCGCCATTGCCCAGCGTGTCGACGGCGCGATCGAGTTCACTCGCGACCGAGCGCGCTTCGGCGGCGATCGTGCCCGACACGGTCGCGATCTCCTGCGCGGCACCGCGCAGCGAATGCGTCATCGCGTCGGTCTGGCTGACGACGCGACCGGTCGCGGCGTTGAATTCCTCGACGCGCCGATCGAACTGCGCCCCGATACCGCCCAGCGCTTCATCGGCGCGGGTGACCGCCCCGGCCAAGGCAGCGACGCGGCCGTCGAGTTCCGAGCCCTGCGAACCCAGCGCTTCGCGCGCGGACCCCGCCGCCCGCGCCAGCGCTTCGCTCTGCTCGCCCAGCTTCGCCGCGGTCGCGCCGGTTGCTTCGGCGACGGCGGTGACGCTGCTTTCCATGCGCTCGCGCGCGGTTTCGATGCGGTCGGCAAATTCACCGAGACGTTCGGCACCTGCGCTCGCCGCCTGCATGAGCGCTTCGGCGCGCACCGCAGCCTGGGCCGACGCTTCGTCGACGACGCGGCGGCTCTGCTCGCTGGCGCCGACCAGACCATCGCCGCTGTTCTGCAGCGTCGCGGCGAGCTGTTCGACCTGGCCCAGCGAACGGCCGACCGTTTCGGCGAAGCCGTCGGCGACGCTGCGCGTGGTGCCGGCGAAGCCATCGATCGCCTGGCCGACCGCGTCCGCGGTCGCGCCAAGTTTCTCTGCCGTCTCGGTCAGCACGCGCGTCCGCGCCGCGACGCCGACGCCGGCACTTTCGATGCGCGCCTCGACCTCGCGCGCCGCCTGTTCCAGCTTGCTGGTCTCGACCGCGAGCAATTCGCGCGCCTTGCCGACCGACGCCGTCACCAACGCGGCACGCTGCGCGAGTTCGTCACCCTGGCGGCGCAGCGCGTCGCTGATCTCGGCAACGCGCGCCGCACCGCGCTCGCTCGGATAGGTCAGGCGCGCGAGATGCTGGTTGAGGCTCTGCGTGGTGCCGCGCAGCGTCGCGCGACGACGCGCATCACCGACCAGCATCCACAGAAAGACCGGCGGCGCGATGGCGCCGACGAAGAAGCCGCCAAATTCGTGCGGCATCAGATTGAGCAGATTGGCGACGCCGATCGAGGCGGCGGCGTAATAGCCGCACAGCGCGAACCAGGCGAGCGAGGCCAGCACCGTCAGCCACAACCAGGCGGGCGACAGGCTGCGATCCTCGAATGCGGCCGGCGCGGTGTCGGCGTTGGGCGGGGTCGCCGTGCCCGCGGCGTGGGCGGGCGCCGACATGGTCGGCGATTCAACTTCGCTGCGCACCTGGGCAGCGATCTCCTGCAGCACGGCGCTGGACGCCGGCCGCGCGCCTTGGTTGTCGCGCGTCTCGAGCTGGGTCATCGGAACAGGTCCTTGAATGGGCGCCCGTAATGAACCACGGATCCCAATCCCCGCGAAAGCGCCTATGGGTCCCCGCCGTTGCGGGACGCAGGCCTAGCCGAAGCGGCCGGTGACGTAATCGCGCGTCTGCTGCTCGTCCGGGTTCTGGAACAGCTTCTGGGTCGGGCCGAACTCGACCAGATTTCCGAGATACATGAAGGCGGTGTAGTCGGCGACGCGGACCGCCTGCTGCATGTTGTGGGTCACGATCACGATCGTGTAGTCGGTCCGCAGCTCGTCGATCAGCTGCTCGATCTTGGCCGTCGAGATCGGGTCCAGCGCCGAGGCGGGCTCGTCGAGCAGCAGCACTTCGGGTTTCACGGCAATGCCGCGGGCGATGCAGAGGCGCTGCTGCTGGCCGCCCGACAGGCCCATGCCGCTCTGCTTCAGCTTGTCTTTGACTTCGTCCCACAAGGCGGCCTTGCGCAGCGCCCATTCGACGCGCTCGTCCATCTCGGATTTGGGCAGGCGCTGGTAGAGGCGGATGCCGAACGCGATGTTTTCGTAGATCGACAGCGGAAACGGCGTCGGCTTCTGGAACACCATGCCGACTTTCGAGCGCAGCTCGGTCAGATCGTAGGCCGGTTCGAGAATGTTGCGCCCGTCGAGCAGCACTTCACCGGTCGCGCGCTGGCCGGGATAGAGGTCGTAAATGCGGTTCAGCACGCGCAGCAAGGTCGACTTGCCGCAACCCGACGGGCCGATGAAGGCGGTGACGCGCTTCTCGGCCAGTTCGAGATTGATGCCTTTCAGCGCCGCAACGTCGCCTTTGTAGTAGAAGCGCAGATCCTTGATGCGGATTTTCGCGCCCGGCATCTGTTCGAACGCCGTCGCCTCGCCCATCGGATCCATCAACATACTCATGGAATCAGCTCCGCGAACGCGCCGCGATTGCGCGCGCACCGATGTTGAGGATGAGCACGGCAAAGGTGATGAGGAAGGCGCCGCCCCAGGCGAGCGAACGCCAGTCGGCATACGGGCTCATGGCGAACTGGTAGATCGTCACCGGCAGGCTCGCCATCGGCTTGGTCAGGTCGTTCGACCAGAACTGGTTGTTGAGCGCCGTGAAGAGCAGCGGCGCCGTCTCGCCGCTGATGCGCGCGACGGCCAGCAACACGCCGGTCAGCAGGCCCTGGAACGCGGCGCGATAGCTGACGGTGGTGATGACTTTCCATTTCGGCGCGCCCAGCGCGAATGCCGCTTCGCGCAATCCGTTCGGCACCAGCAGCAGCATGTCCTGCGTCGTGCGCACGATCACCGGCAGCGCGATGATGGCGAGCGAGATGGCGCCGGCGAAAGCGCTGAAATGCCCGAACGGCAGAACCAGCATCGTATAGACGAACAGGCCGACGATGATCGACGGCGCCGACACCAGCATGTCGTTGACGAACTGGACCAGCTCGGCGATCGCGGTGCCGCGGCGATATTCCACCAGGAACGTGCCGGCAAGAATGCCGACCGGCGTCGCGATCAGCGTGCCCAGCCCGGTCATCACCAGCGAACCGAAGATCGCGTTGGCGAGACCGCCCTTCGAGCCCGGCGGCGGCGTCATCTCGGTGAACAGCGTCAGATGCGACACCGCGGAAACGCCGTTGATCACCAGCGACCAAAGGATCGCAGCCAGGATCAACAACCCCAACGCGGTCACCGCGTACGACAGCACCGCGACGACGCGGTTGCGCCGCTTGCGCGTGCGAACCAGCGCGGCGTCCATCAATGGCCCCCGAACTGTTGGTTCAGGCGCAGCAGCAGCAAGCGCGCCGTGCCGATCACCGCAAAGGTGAGCAGGAACAGGATCAGCCCGAGCCCCAGCAGCGAAGCGAGATGCAGCTCGTCGCCGGCCTCGGCGAACTCGTTGGCGAGCGCCGCCGAAATCGTGGTGCCGGGCTGCAGGATCGAGCTCGAGATCCGGGCCGCGTTGCCGACCACGAACGTCACCGCCATGGTTTCGCCCAGCGCCCGGCCGAGCGACAGCATGAAAGCGCCGATCACGCCGACGCGGCTGTAGGGCAGGATCACGCGACGCACCACTTCCCAGGTCGTGGCGCCCAGCCCGTAGGCGCTTTCGCGCACCTGCGCCGGCACGGTCTCGAACACGTCACGCGTGATCGACACCATGTAGGGCAGCACCATGATCGACAGAATGATGCCGGCGGTGAGGATGCCGATCCCGTAGGGCGCGCCCTGGAACAGAAGACCGATGATCGGCACCTGCCCGATGGTTGCGATCAAAGCCGGTTGGATGACCGTCTGCATGATCGGCGACAGAACAAACAGGCCCCAGATGCCGAAAATGATCGACGGCACCGCCGCCAGCAGCTCGATCGCGGTACCGATCGGACGCTTCAGCATCGGCGGGCAAAGTTCGGTGAGAAAGATCGAGATGCCGAACGAAACCGGGATCGCGATCACCATCGCGATGGTGGAGGTCATCAACGTCCCGTAGATCGCGGGCAGCGCGCCGAATTTCTCGGTGACGGGATTCCAGCTCGTGGTGACAAGAAAATCGAAGCCGAAGGTGCGCAGCGCCGGCAGCGATCCCCAGACCAGCGAAACGACCACGCCGGTCAACAGCACCAGAACGGTGATTGCAAAGCCCCAGGCGAGGCCGCCGAAGATCGCATCCCCCAGCCCCGCAAGCCGGGTTGCGCGCTGCTGCGGCAGGACGCTTACGGTCGAGGTCACGCGGGAATTCTCCTGGACGCGTCGGGGCGATCGGCCGGGCGGGGTTACACCATAGGGACGGTCCGTTGCCAAGGACGAACTGTCCTGTTCGGCCGGCGGCCGGGGTGGATATTCAGCCATTGTCGTTTCCCGCCACCTCGACTGGACCGTTTCTATACGACGTCTATACGTTGACTGCACAATTCAACGAGGACCCAGGACCATGCTGCGACCCTTTTGCCAGGCCGCTTCCCTGCTGGCTGCCCTGTCCGCCCCGCTTCTTCTTGCGTCGTCCGTCCAGGCACAAACGATTTATCCGATCGACCGTGCGGAAATGCTCGCCGGATCGCGCTTCGACCTGAAGGTCGAGTTCCCGGCCCGCATCACCGCGGACGCTGTCCGCGTAACCGTCAACGGCGCCCCCTACGAGCGCGCGTTCGGCAAAGCAGGCCTGTTTCTCGAGCGCGAAGACAACAGGGACCAGTCGGCGCTGATCCTGCGCGATGTCACCGTCGGCAAGGCCGGACCTGTCGTCGTCGAAGCAAGCGACGGCACGCACAGTGCGCGCGTTACCTGGGATGTCTATACGACCCCCGCCGCCAGGGCGAAGAACGTCATTCTTTTCATCGGCGACGGCATGCATGTCGCGCATCGCGATGCCGCACGTCTCCTCTCCAAAGGCATCAAGGAAGGCAAGTATTTCGGCAATCTTGCGATGGAGGACATGCCGAACATGGCGCTGCTGTCGACCTCGTCGACCGACTCGATCATCACCGACAGCGCCAATTCGATCAGCGCCTACCTCACCGGCCACAAATCGGCGGTGAATGCGATCGGCGTCTATGCCGACCGTACCGAAAACACGCTCGATGATCCCAAGGTCGAAACGCTGGGCGAAGCGGCGCGGCGCGTGCGCAACATGGCGATCGGCGTCGTCACCAATACCGAAATCGAAGATGCAACGCCCGCGGGCATGGTCGCGCACACGCGCTCGCGGCGCGACTATGAGCCGATCGTGCAGATGTACTTCAACGATCATCCCGACGTGATCATGGGCGGCGGCTCGGCCTATTGGATTCCGAAATCGCGGCCGGGCTCGAAGCGCACCTCGAACGAAGACGTGGTCGCGCGCTTTCAGAAAGAGGGCTACGCGTTCGCGTCGACCGACGGTGAAATGAAAGACGCGGCGCCCGGAGCCAAGAAGCTGCTCGGCCTGTTCCATCTCGGCAATATGGATGGCGTGCTCGACCGCAAGTTCCTGAAAAAGGGAACCGTCGCCCAGTTTCCCGAACAACCCGACCTGCCCGACATGGTGCGCGCGGCGCTGACCGTGCTGGCGAAAAACCCCAATGGATTCGTGCTCGAGGTTGAATCGGGATTGATCGACAAGTTCCAGCACAAGCTCGACTGGGAACGCGCGGTGTACGACACGATCATGCTCGACAACGCGGTGCAGGTGGCGAAGGACTTCGCCAGGAACCACCCCGACACGCTGATCCTGGTCACCAGCGACCACACGCAGGCGGTGGGCGTCGTCGGCACGTTCGACGATGCCAAGCCCGGCACCGAATTGCGCGACAAGCTCGGCGTGTATCAGGAGGCAGGCTATCCGAATTACCCCGCCGCCAACGAAGAAGGCTATCCCGCCACGCTCGACGTCTCGCGGCGCCTCGCCTTTCTGACCACCGTGACTCCCGATTATTACGAGACCGGCCGTCCGCATCTCGACGGTCCGTTCGAGCCGGTGGTGAACTGCGCCACCGACGAGGACAAGGCGAACAAGCGCGATCGCTGGTGCGCCAACGAGCAATACAAGAACGAACCGGGTGCGACGCTGCGGACGGGTTTGCTGCCGCGGCGCGATCCGCAGGGCGTGCATTCGATGGAAAGCGTGATCGTCAACGGCCAGGGCCCCGGGGCCGAGCTGCTGCACGGCCACATGCACAACACGGCCCTGTTCCGGGTGATGGCGACGGCGCTGGGCCTCGGATCCCCGGCGACACATTGATGGACGGATTGGTCGGCCGGCGGCGGGCGCTATGGCTCGCCGCGCTGGCCGTGGGCGCCCCGCCGCTATTTGGCCGGGGCGCCTTTGCTGCCGAGTCGCTCCGATTCGACGAGTTCTATCGCGGCGGCGGGCCGCTGGGGCTCGTCTTCAGCGACCAGCTCCTGGCGCTCAAAGGAGCGCGGGTCCGGATTACCGGCTATCAATCCCCGCCTTTGCAGCCGGAAAGCGATTTCTTCGTGCTGACCGCCCGGCCCGCCTCCCTTTGCCCCTTCTGCCAGAGCGATGCAGACTGGCCGCCGGACATCGTCGTGGTCTATCTGAGCCAAGCAACACTCATGAAACCCGATGGAACCCAACTGACGGTGCAGGGCCGGCTCGAGGTCGGCTCCTGGTCCGACCCGGTAACCGGCTTCGTCAGCCAACTCCGTCTGCGCGAGGCAAATGTCGTCTGAACGCCCGATTCCGGCCCCCGAACGATCGGTTGGCCAAACGCTCTCGGTCCAGAACCTGCGACTGACGCGGCGCGAGCCGGACGGCAGCGCGCGCGTCCTGCTGGATGTCGAGCGCTTCGAATTGGCGGCCGGCGGCCGCATCGCGCTGGCGGGCGCCTCGGGCGCCGGCAAGACCACGCTGCTGAGCCTGCTGGGCGGGCTCGAGCGCGCCGACGAAGGTTCGATCCGCTGGGACGGGTTCGACCTCGCCCGCGCCGGCAGTGCGCAGCGCGACCGCTGGCGCCGCCGCAATGTCGGCATCGTGTTCCAGGAATTCCGACTGATCGACGAACTCGACGCGGTCGAGAACGTGCTGCTGCCGACGCGCTTCGATCGCTGGCGTACCTCGGCGGAGTCGCGCGCCTTCGCGCACAAGATGCTGGGCGCGCTGGGCGTGCCGGTCGGCCGTTCGGTCGACACGCTGTCGCGCGGCGAGCGCCAACGCTGCGCCATCGCGCGTGCGGTGCTGGGCCGGCCCAAGATCCTGATCGCCGATGAGCCGACCGCGAGCCTCGATTCGGAATCGGGTGCGCAGGTCGGCGCGCTGCTGATCGCGCTCGCCGACGATCTCGGCGCCACGATGATCGTCGCGACCCATGATGGCGGTCTCGCCGCGCGCATGGACAAGACGGTGCGCGTGCAACACGGACGGATCGCTTTCTGATGAATCCGCTTCCGCTGCTTCGCGCCGAACTGAAACGCGCGCCGCGCACCGCGGCCGCTTTGGTGCTGCTGGTTGCGCTCGCCGTCGCGCTTGCGGTTGCCGTCGTCGCTTTCGAGCGCGGCCTGCGCCGCGGCAGCAGCGACGCGGCTGCCCCGTTCGACCTGCTGGTCGGCGCCGCCGGCAGTCCGACGCAGATGGTGCTGACCAGCGTCTATCTGCAGCCGGCGGCGCTGCCGCCACTCGACGGCGCCGCCTGGAGCAAGCTGGCGCGCCGTCCCGACGTCGCCGCAGCATCGCCGCTGGTCGTCGCCGACAGCTGGCACGGCTATCCGGTGGTCGGCACGACCAGTGCGATGGTGACGCGCCTGACGCGCAACGAAGCGAACGTGCCCGCTTTCAAGGCCATGGACGAGGCGATCGTCGGCGCCGACGTGCCGCTCGATGTCGGCGCTGCGTTCCAGACCGCGCACGGCGCCGACGGTCCCGATCACACGACGCTTCCCTATCACGTGATCAAGCGCCTGCCCGCGCTCGGCACGCCGTATGACCGCGCCATCATCGTGCCGGTTGAAAGCGTGTGGATGGTGCACGGGTTCGGCAATGGCCACAGCGACGCCACCGCGCTCGGCGCGCCGTGGGATGACATGCCGCCGCCGGTCTCGGCGCTGGTGATTGCGCCGCGCCAGGCGGCCGACGCGTTTCGGCTTCGTGCCGACGCGCGCAAGGACGGCATGGTCGCCGCCTTCCCGGCCGAAGAACTGACGCGTCTCTACGCGCTGCTGGGACAGGCGCGCGACGCGGCGCGCGACGTGTCGCTCGGCGCCGCCTTGCTGGTCGCGCTTGCGGCGCTGGTCGCTGCGGCGGTGCATCTCGCTGCCGCTTCCTCGCGTCTGGCGCTGTTGCGCGCGCTGGGCGCGCCGCGCAGCTACGTGCTGCTGACCGCGTGGTCGCTCGGCGCCGGCCTGCTCGCGACCGGTGCGGTCCTGGGATTGCCGCTCGGCCTGCTGTTCGTGCTCGCGGCGCGCGCCGCGGCTGCATCGGCCTGGGGCCTGCGGCTGCCGTTCGAAATCGGCACCGCCGAACTCGCGGTCACGTTCGGTGCTGCGATCGCCGGCGCGCTGCTGGCGCTGCTGCCAGCCATCTCAGCGTATCGCCGGGCGCCCTAATTCCCCGCGAACGCGGGGATCCATCGGGCCGCTTGCGCGATGGTGGAGACATGGATCCCCGCGTTCGCGGGGAATAAAAAGGGCGGCCATTGCTGGCCGCCCTTTCCGTGTGACGATCGAGAAGTGCTCGATCAGCTCTTCCACACCGGCTGGCTGTCGGTGCCCTGGATCTGCTTCCAGCTGTCTTCGACCAGCTTCACCAGATTTTCCGGCAGCGGCACGTAGTCGAGTTCTTCGGCGAGCTTCTGGCCGTTCTTGAAGGCCCAGTCGAAGAACTTGAGCACTTCGGCGGTCTGCGCCGGCTTGTCCGACTTGGCGTGGAGCAGGATGAAGCTCGAGGCCGCGATCGGCCACGCCTTCTCACCCGGCGCGTCGGTCAGGATCAGGTAGAAGCCCGGGGCCTTCGACCAATCCGCCGTTGCAGCCGCCGCCTGGAACGACGCGATATTCGGCTCGACGAACTTGCCGGCATGGTTCTGCACCAGCCCATAGGTCAGCTTGTTCTGCTTGGCGTAGGCGTATTCGACATAGCCGATCGAGCCCTGCGTCTGGCCGACCATCGCGGCGACGCCTTCATTGCCCTTGCCGCCGACACCGACCGGCCATTCGACCGCGGTGTTCACGCCGACCTTGGACTTCCACTCGGCACTCTGCTTGGCGAGATAGTCGGTGAAGTTGAAGGTCGTGCCCGAGCCGTCCGAACGGCGCACCACCGAGATCGCGCTCGTGGGCAGCTTCAGGCCCGGGTTGAGCGTCGTGATCTGCACGTCGTTCCAGGTCGTGACCTTGCCGAGGAAGATGTCGGCGAGAACGGCGCCGGTCAGCTTCAGCTCGCCCGGCTTCAGGCCCGGCACGTTCACCACCGGCACGATGCCGCCGACGATGGCGGGAAACTGCACCAGGCCCGATTCCTTCAGCTCTTCCGGCTTCAGCGGCGCGTCCGAGGCACCGAAATCGACCGTCTTCGCCTTGATCTGCTTGATGCCGCCGCCCGAGCCGATCGACTGGTAATTCAGCGCGGTGCCGGTCTTCGCCTTATAGGCTTCGGCCCATTTCGCGTAGATCGGATAGGGAAAGCTCGCGCCGGCGCCGGACAGTTCGGCCGCGCTGGCAACGCCGGCGGTGGCAAGAGCGCCCGCCACGATCGCAATCTGGACTGCCTTCTTCACGAAACCTTGCATGAGACGCTCCTCGCCGCTGGGAGTTCGAAATCGCCGGCCTTAGAGCATACCGGCCTGAGGATTTCCAGGCGCCTTTCGCATGACTGACACTCTCTTTGGCGAATACTGACGCTCGTCTAGACCTGGGCTGCGAACTCCAGGCCGCTAAGCTGCGCTTCTGTTGTGGTTTTCTTGGTTATCGACCGGCCGGACGCGGCCTCTCGACACGTCGGTCCGGTGGCGGTTTCCTCGCCGCATGGCCGACTTCACCTTCGCGACGACGCCCGAACTTCAGGTTCAACGCGGGGGTGCCGCGCGACTCGGTGAATTGCTCGCGGCGCGCGGCGTGCGCCGGGCCCTGATCGTCACCGATGCGGGCGTGCGCCGGGCCGGGCTGCTCGACGGGCCGCTGGCGGCAATCGCAAAAGCCGGCGTCGAAGCCGCGGTCTATGACGAGGTCGTCGCCGATCCGCCGGAAGACGTGGTCCACGCCGCGCTGGCCTGCGCGCAGGGCGCCGACGCCGTGGTCGGGTTCGGCGGCGGCAGTTCGATGGACGTGGCCAAGCTGGTGGCCTTGCTCGCGCGCACCCGGCAGGCGCTCAGCGCCATCTATGGGATCGGCCTGGCGCGCGGCCCGCGCCTTCCCCTGATCCAGGTGCCGACGACTGCGGGCACCGGTTCGGAAGTGACGCCGATCGCGATCGTCACCACCGGCGCCACCGAAAAGATGGGCGTGGTCGCGCCGGTGCTGTTGCCGGATCTGGCGCTGCTCGATGCCGAACTGACGCGCGGCCTGCCGCAGGCGGCGACGGCGGCGACCGGCATCGATGCAATGGTGCACGCGATCGAGGCCTATACGAGCCGCCATAAGAAGAACCCGTTGTCCGACGCGCTGGCGCGCGAGGCGCTACGGCTGTTGTCGGGCGCGATCGAGCGCGCCGCCTTGCAGGGCGACGATCTCGACGCGCGCGGCGACATGCTGCTCGGCGCCTGTTTCGCAGGCATGGCTTTCGCCAACGCGCCGGTCGCGGCGGTGCACGCGCTGGCCTATCCGATCGGCGGCCGTTTCCACGTCCCGCACGGCCTGTCCAACGCGCTGGTGCTGCCGCACGTGCTGCGCTTCAACCTCGGTGCCGGCACGCATCTCTATGACGAGCTGGCGCCGATCTTCGGCGCCGCCGACGGTCGCGGCCTGGTCGCGACGCTGGAAAATCTTGCCGAACGCCTGTCGGTGCCGCGCCGCCTGCGCGATGTCGGCATCAGCCACAACGAACTGCCGCTGCTCGCCGAAGACGCGATGCGGCAGACGCGGCTGCTGGTGAACAATCCGCGCGAAGTCACGCTCGACGACGCGCGCGCCATTTACGAGGCGGCCTGGTAACTCCGGCCGCTTCGACTCCTAGCAAGCCTCGCGCAGCAAGGCCGTACGCAGCGTGACGCGCGCAGCCGGGAAACGGACGCGCATCGTCGTTCCGCGGCCGGGCTCGCTGTCGATTTCCAGCGCGCCGCCATGCAATTCCACCAGCTGTTTGGTCAGCGGCAGGCCCAGGCCGGTGCCCTGATGCTGGCGATTCAGGCTGTGTTCGATCTGGCCGAAGGTCGATAGCGCCACCGGGATCTGCTCTTGCGTCATGCCGACGCCGGTATCGATGACCTCGAGTTCGAGATCGCCGTCCGCGACGAGGCTCGCGCGCACCGTGATGCTGCCGCCGGCCTGCGTGAACTTCACCGCATTCGACAGCAGATTCATCAGGATCTGTTTCACCTTGATCGGGTCGCAGATGAGCTCGATCGCGGCGTCGGGCAAGGCGCTGGTCAGCGTCAGCTCTGCTTTCGCGGCGTGGTCCTCGACCTGGCGCATCGCGGCGCGCACCAGCGAACGCAAGTCAAACAGCTCGTCCTGCAAAGTCAGCTTGCCGGACTCGGCCTTGGACAGATCCAGCACGTCGTTGATGAGGTCCAGCAGATGCTGGCCGGAATCGTGGATGTCGCGCACATAGTCGGCGTGGCTGAGATCCAGCGGTTTGCGCTTGTCCGCCAGCAAAAGCTGCGCGAAGCCGATCACCGCGTTCAGCGGCGTGCGCAGCTCGTGACTCATATTGGCGAGGAACAGCGACTTGGCCTTGCTCGCGGTTTCGGCCCGGTCGCGCGCCTCGGCCAATTCCCTCGACCGCTGCCGCGCCTCTTCGACCGAAAGCTTGAGCATCTCGCGCGCGTCGCCGACGCCGGCATAGCGGCCGCAGCGCACGATCACGAACCCGGCAGTCAGCGCGCCCGGCTTGTCGTGCGACACACGCTCGGTCAGCTCGGCGATGCTCGCCTCGGCGTCGACGATCAGCGGCGTGCGATCGACCAGCAGCGTGACCGGACGTTTTATATGGAAGTCGCGCATCAGATGCTGCGCGAAACGGGTCAGTAGCGAATTTCGATCGACGTAACCGATCAGCCGGTCGTCGCCGAGCACGACGATTCCGGGTAACTCGGGCCGGTCGAGCAGCAGATCATACGCGCTGCCGCCCGTCGCATCGGCAGACAGCGCGGGCGCCTCCTGCAGCAGACGCTCGACACGGAAGACACTCGCCACGTGTGACTCCGCAGAACCCTCACCATCCCGTCGCTCCGCTTTTGGAAAAGAACGCCCTGCGGCAAGCCGCAGGGCGTCAGTTGGATCTAAGGGAGTTCAAACGGGTCGCCGGTGAAGTAGCACCCGGTTCCACAGGAGGCTCGTGCGCATGCCGCATGGCATCCTCGCCCTTCGGCGACTTGTGCCAGACTTCCTTGTATGTCTACTTACCCTATTCTGTACGTTCACTTGAACATATTGAACATCGACTCGCGCTCTAGTCTGGGTTAGAACCGCGCCAGATGCCCATCGAGACGGAGTGGAAATACGTCCTCGACGACCCGGACGGCTCGCTCGAAGCGGCCGTCACGGCGGCGCATCCCGTTTTCGATATCGAACAGGCCTATCTCGATGACGGTGCCCGGGTGCGCCGCGTGCAGAAGCGCGCGCCCGATGCGCCGCCGCGCTTCGTCTACACCCACAAGCGCAAGATCGCGGGCGTCACGGTCGAGATCGAATGCAAGATCGACCCGCGCGACTACACGCTGTTACGCGGCGCCTGCCGGCGGTCGTTGCGCAAGATCCGCGTCGTGATGATCGACGGCGACCAGCCGTTCGAAATCGATTTCTTCAAGCTCGGCGACCGCACCTATTTCGTGTTGGCCGAAGCCGAGGTGGCCGAGACGGTCGATCGCGCACCGCCCCTGCCGCCGCTGCTCGCCGAACGGCTGCTGCATGTCGTGGCACCGGACGAACGTGGTTATTCGAGCCGCGATCTCTGCGATGTGACAATCGCGCGCAGCATCCTCGACGAACTGCGCGCCACGCCGCGCAGGCTCAACGCGGCGACAGCGTGAATCGGCGCACGCTGCGAAGCCGGACAATTCTTTTTCGGAGCTGACGGAATAAAGCGTCGACTGCGGACGACTAGGTTGGGTCTCCGGCACAACCCGTTCGTGGGAGAGACGTGCAATGCGCACTCGTCGAACTACTCTGTCATTGGCAATCTTGACGATGTTGGGCGCGACGGCGCCGGCAATGGCGTCAACAATGGATCCAGTCGGCGATTTCCTGCCGACCTATACCGGCCCGCACGGCGCCGATCTCGACGTGACGTCGATCAACGTGCGGCTTCAGGGTTCCTTTTTCAGCCTCACCGGCACGATGGCCGGCGCGATCGGCACCACGCCGGGCGCGAGATATGTCTGGGGCCTCAATCGCGGCGCCGGTACCGAACGTTTCGTCGCCGGCACGCCGTCGATCGGTGCCGGGGTGAAGTTCGACTCGGTTCTGGTGTTGCAGCCGAACGGCACCGCCACGTTCAACGACATTGTCGGCGGCGTTTCAACCGCGCTCGATCCAAGCCTGATCAAGATCAGCGGCGACACGATCACCGCGCTGCTACCCATCAGCCTGGCGCCGTCGGAAGGTTTCAGCCCGGGCGCGTTCATGTTCAATCTGTGGCCGGTCGACGGCGCCGGGAACGTTGGGATCGCAGACTTCGCGCCCGACGCGTCGACCGCTGCGGTTCCCGAACCCGCCAGCCTGGCGTTGTTCGGCGCCGGCCTGTTGGGGCTGATCGGCGTGCGGCGGCGTAGGGGAGATTGCCAGCAACCATAACAAAGGCGAACGGCGCGCGGCGGCGAACGCGCGCCCATCGCGCGCGTTGGATTCTCTGGAAGGCATGCCTGCACTCGCAGGCTGTTTGCTGCAACCCGAAGCGCCCGAGGCCTCGATTGACGGCAATTCAGATGGCTGGATGCGGCTCGTCTGGGCGACATCTTTTCGCGCGCCCTGGGGCTGGTTTGAACGCGGCGCGTCCGTTAAAGCGGCTTCCATGACCCGCCGGACCCGCCCCACCCTGCAACGGCCGATGCCGTGGATGGCGGCACTCGTCCTGCTGGCGCTGTGCGCCCGTCTGCTGGTCCCTGCCGGCCTGATGCCTGGCGGCGACACGGTCCGCATCGCAGGCCTGTCGTTCTCGATCTGCACCAGCGCCGGCCTGGTCGACGCGCAGCACCCGGTCGACAACAGCGACGACGCGGGCCGCAAAGCTGACTGCGTCTTCGCCTCGGTCGGCGCGACTTCAGTGCCCACGCCGAGCGCGCTCGCGCTTCCCGTCGCCTTTGCGCAGCCGACGACCAGCGTCGCGCCTCTCCTCGATCTCATTCCCGGACGCGGCCTCGCCGCGCCGCCGCCCCGCTCCCACGCTCCGCCCGCCCTCGCAAGCTGATCTCGTCGCGCGTCGCGGTCCTCGCCGCACGCGCTCTTCCTGCTTGCGTTGCGCCGCCCCGTGCGGCCGGGAGTCCTGTCCATGTTCACGCGCCACGTGCGCGCGGCCGCCGTTGCGGCCTGCTTTGCCAGCTCCGCCTTCATTCCATCCAACGCCAGTGCCGACGCCGCGTCGGGTGATCGCGCCGAACGACGCGCCGCGCTGCTGCGCCAGCTCGCGACCGTGCAAGCCGAACTCGACGCGCTCGACAAGGTCGACCCACCGGCCACGCCGCGACGGGCGCAGCCTGCGTCCCCGGCGGCGAAAGTCGCGGGCGTCGAGGAGATCGTCGTCACCGGCAGCGCGACGAGCGCCCCCATCGCGCAGCCCGCCACCACGATCACGCGCGACCGCATCGAACGCACGCCGGCCTTCAGCATCGGCGAGGTGCTCAAGCTCAGCCCCGGCGTGACGGTCGTGCAGGGCAACGGCCCGCGCGACGTGTCGGTGTCGGTGCGCGGCTCGAACGCGCGCAACACGTTTGGCATCCGCAACGTCGTCGTCTCGGAGGACGGCTTCCCGGTCACGCAGCCGGACGGGCTGGCGCGCACCGATCTCACCGACCCGCACGCCTACGGCGCGATCGACATCCTGCGCGGCCCGTCCTCGGCGCGGTTCGGCAATTATGCAACCGGCGGCGCGATCGACTTCCGCACGCGCAGCGGCCGCGAGATCGACGGAGCCGAGGTCAGCTTCGACGCCGGAAGCTTCGGGTACCTGAACGGTTTCGCGACCGTGGGCGGCGGCGACGCTCGCTACGACTATTCCCTGTTCGCGAGCCACGTGCGCGCTGACGGGTCCACGCAACACACCGGTTTCAACACCAGCACGGTCAACCTGCTCGCGTCCTATGCGCTGACTCCGTCCGACCGGCTCACCTTCAAGTTGATCGATAACGAGATCGACGCGAACCTCTCGCTCCGGCTGTCGCTCGCGCAGTACCAGGCGAATCCGTTCCAGCGCGGCTGCGAACAGGCCGCCGCCGCAGGGTGCGGGACGGTGTCGTTGTTCACCAACGGCTTCAACGGCGCGCGCCAGAACTTTAGTGCCGACCAGGCGGCGCTCGGCCGCAACGACCGCCGCACCATCGTCGGCGCTCGCTGGGACCACGCGTTCGACGGCGACACGACGCTGCGTACGCAACTCACCTTTGATAACCGCGACGTCAAGCAGCCGACCAGCTCGACCTCGTTCGTCGGCACCTTCCCTTCGTTCAATCTGTCGAGCGAGCTGACCCGAAAAGCCGAGCTGCTCGGCCGCGCCGCCACGCTGCGCGCCACCGCGTTCGGCAACTATGAGAACGTGAATAGCGTCCTGTACAACCAGACGCCCGCCGGCAGCTCGGTGCCTGGCGCGTTGACGCAGAACGTAACCGGCCGGCACGCCAATTATGGCGCGCGTCTCAACGGTGAGATCGAGATCGCACCGCGCTGGACCGCGGTGCTGGGGGTCGGCGTCGAGCGCACCGAACTCAACGCGCTGCAGACCGCCTATGCCTATCCCGTCGCCGCAACGCCGACCCTCACGCTGATCCGCGCCGACCGGAGCTTCATGAACGTCGCGCCGGAAGCGGGTTTGCGCTTCGCCGCCACCAACGCGCTGACCCTGCGCGCTCGCGTGGCCGGCGGATACGGCACGCCGCAGCTAACCAACCTGTTCGTCACGCAGCAGGGCACGCCGGGCAACAACACCCAGCTCGACACCCATACCAATCTTGGCGTCGATGTCGGGGCGACGTTGAAACTGGACCGCACACTGACGCTCGACGTCACCGGCTTCTACGAGTTCTTCCGCAACGAGCTGGTGACGCAATCGGCGGGCGCCAATCTGCAGAGCTTCACCTTCAACGCGCCGCGCTCGGAGCATCGCGGCGTCGAACTCGCGCTCGACTGGCAACCCTTGCCGTCGCTGTTGCCTGGCGCGCGGCTCAACCTGGCGTATCTGTATGACGACCAGCGCTACACCAGCTACGCCGAGCAGCTGAGTGCGGGGTCGTTGTCGACAACGTTCGACCGCAGCGGCAAACATATTCCCGGCGTAATGCCTAACGCGCTCACCACCCGGCTCAGCTACGACCAGCCGGACGGGCCGGCGCGCGGTCTCGGCGCGTATGTTGAATTCGACTTCCGCGATGCCTACGCGATCGACAATGCGAACTTGCTTCGCGTGCCAAGCGCTCGGCTGATCAATTTGGGATTGAGCTACGAGCCGCGCGACGCAGCTTGCTGGCTGGCCAGGGCGAGGTTCTACGTCGCGGTGCAGAACGTGCTCGACGCGACCTATGTCGGTTCGACCGGCAACGTCACCAATTCAATCAGCCCGACCAGCGGAGCGCAGAACGGACTATCGACCTTGGCGACGACGACGGGCTCGATCTACGCCGGTACGCCGCGATCGGTGTTCGGCGGCGTGCGTGTCAAGTTCTAGGAAGCGACCATGAACTCGACCACCCAAATCGCAACTCGTCGTCTCTGGCCCGACTATCGGTCCGTCTGGCGCTGGCATTTCTATGCCGGCCTGTTCTGCATTCCGTTCATCTTATGGCTTGCCACGACGGGCTCGATCTATCTGTTCAAGCCGCAGATCCAGGCCTGGCTCGACCGACCCTATGACGAGCTGCAGCTCGCTGCACCGCGGGCGGCGCCCGCGCAGGAGGTCGCCGCTGCACTCGCGGCGGTACCGGGAACGAAGCTGCGTTCCTACCAGCTTCCCAAGACGCCGGACGCGGCGGCGCAGATCCTGGTCGGACAGGGCGCCGAGCTGACGCGCGTCTACGTCCATCCGGTGACGCTGCAGCCGTTGCGGATCGTGCGCGAAGAAGACCAGCTGATGCGCGTGCTGTTCCGGTTGCACGGCGAGCTGAAACTCGGCGACGGCGGCTCGTACGCGGTCGAGCTCGCGGCCTCCTGGACCATCGTGATGATCGCCACCGGCCTGGCGCTGTGGTGGCCCCGCGACCGGCGCGGACGTGGTGGCGTGGTGTATCCGCGCCTTGCCGCTGGCGGCCGCACCTTCTGGCGCGACCTGCACGCCGTCACGGGACTCTGGGTGTCGTTCTTCGCACTGTTCCTGCTGCTGTCCGGGCTGCC
The DNA here is from genome assembly GCA_028291365.1 of Rhodospirillales bacterium. GTDB lineage: Bacteria > Pseudomonadota > Alphaproteobacteria > BOG-932 > Roseiterribacteraceae > Roseiterribacter. The sequence continues at coordinate 1,345 of JAQGIE010000070.1, read as the reverse complement.
CTGGGCGAAAAGCTGGGGCGGCTATCTGAAGGAGATTCGGCGCGTCGCCGGTACTGAAGTCGTGCAGCAAGATTGGTCGACCGGAAGCTCGAGCGAGCAAGCGGCGTTACGCGCGCTCGATCAACCGGTGACGGACGAGCACGCCCAGCACGGAATGCATCCGGGCATGCACGGCGCGACTGCGCCGTTCGATCCAGCGCTGCTCGATCGCGTCGTCGCCCATGCGATTGCCGCGCGCGTAGCGCCGCCGGTGCTCGTCTCGCCGCCAGATGCCCGTTCCCCGACCTGGACCGCACAATCCGATGCGGGCGATCGAACGCAACGGGCGACGCTGACCTTCGATAACGCCAGCGGCGCGGTTGCGACGCGTGAGGCGTTCGCCCAGCGCCCGCTGATCGACCGGGCGGTCGGCGTTGGCGTTGCAGCGCATGAAGGCCAGTTGTTCGGCTGGGCGAACCAGGCGCTGAGTCTGTTCACGGCCAGCGGTCTGTTCGCGATGAGCGTCGGCGCGATCGTCATGTGGTGGCGGCGACGGCCCGGCAGGACGCTCGGCGCACCGATCGTGCCCGCCGACACGCGCGCACCTCTCGGCCTGCTCGTACCGATTATTCTGCTGGGCTTGCTGTTGCCTCTCTTCGGCGCGTCGCTGGTGATCGTGCTGATCGTCGAAAGAGTCGCTCTACGCCGCGTGGAACCGGTCCGTCGATGGTTGGGGCTTGGAAGAATTCGAATCTAGGCGCGACGGCCTCCTACTCGAGCAATTCCTTCACCGTACAAGAAGCATCGGAATTGCGGTTTCCGATGCAATCGTCGGCGCTTTGTAGCCAAGGCTCAACCATTTCGCCCCGGCGCGCACGCTTGCCTGGCCGGCCCGCGCCCGATAGGAAGCGCCTTCCTTGGGGAGTAGCCGCCCGCGTCGCGGGTTGGTCGCGTCAACATGCTCGCGCCGATCGCGCGTGGCGCGGCCGGTGTTCAGCCTGGCGAGACCGAGAACACGAACGTGCTGCGCGGGCAGGCGCGATCGTGTCTCGCTGCGCCCGACGGAATGATACGGATGACTCCCTCCGCGACCCTCGCGCTCGCCTTCAGCCTGTCGATGGACGCCTTTGCGGCGTCGGTCGGCACCATCTGAGCGGCGGCCGATCCATGGAAAGTCTGACTCTCGATCGCAGCCGCGCCAAGCAGCGCGCGGCGGCACGATCCACGCTCGCGAGCGTCGGCCTGACCGCGATGAAGCTCGTGGTCGGAATCATGACGGGCAGCATCGGCGTGTTGTCGGAGGCCGCGCATTCGGCGCTGGACGTGGTCGCGACGATCATCACCTGGCTCGCCGTGCGCGTGAGCG
>JAQGIE010000019.1 GCA_028291365.1 Rhodospirillales bacterium | reverse complement strand
TAGCCGGACAATTCGCCCACCCACCGGCGTGAAGCGTCCGTGTCGGCGCTCTCGGCCGCCATCTGAATTGCAGCGCCGATGTCGGTGATGGCCTGGAACCCATAAGCGCCGCCGGAGCCCCGCATATTGTGCCCCAACAGCGCCACGGTCTCGAGGTCGACGCGATCCAAGGCGTCCAGCATCGAACTGACATCCAGCCTGCAGTTCCGCAGATAGGCAGGGATACGAGCTGCGAGCTTGTGATTCGCAAGCAGGGGGAGCGCGTCCTTCTGGGGGCTTTGTTCTTTCGGCAATCGAGGTCCGACGAGGGAATGTTCCTTGATCGCCTGCAGAAGCACTTCTTGTTTGATCGGTTTCGTCAAAAAAGCCGTACACCCGGCCGCCAGGCACTTTTCCCGGTCGCCCTTCAAGGCAGAGGCCGTCAACGCAATGATCGGTTTGGGCGGCCGGTTGTTCGCCCGTTCCCAGGCTCGAATTGTGCGTGTCGCGGTCAAGCCATCCATCGCCGGCATTTGCCGGTCCATCAGGACGAGGTCGTAGTCTCCTGTCGTGAATTTTTCACAGGCGATGGCCCCGGTCTCGGCGATTTCGACCAGGTAGGGTGTGTCTTCCAAATAAGCCATCGTGATCGTGCAATTGTCGGGCGAGTCTTCCGCCAGCAGAATACGCAACGCCGGCAGCGGCGGCTCGGGACCAACGCCGACCGGTACGGAAACCGGCCGATCGGCCGCGTCCCAGATCTCGAACGGCACGATGAAGGCAAACACGCTGCCCTTGTCGACCGCGCTTTCGACCCAGATGCGCCCGCCCATCAGCTCCACCAGACGCCTCGAAATCGTGAGCCCCAGTCCCGAGCCTCCGAACCGGCGCGTGGTCGATGAATCGGCTTGCGTGAATCGTTCGAACACCTGGCCCAATTTCCCGCCCGGAATGCCGATGCCGGTATCCGAGACGGTGAACTGCAAAACGGTTCGATCGGAGGAGTCCGCATCCAACGCGACTCGCAGCGAGACTTCGCCGGACTGCGTGAACTTGATCGCGTTGCCGACCAGATTGAGCAGCACCTGCCGCAGCCGTGTCGGATCGCCGAGCAGGTCGGTGGGCACATCGGGTGCGATTTCGCACACCAGGGCCAGCCCTTTTTCCTGGGCTCGAGCCGCCACCATCTCGATCACCTTTTCCAGGTGATCGTTCAACGAGAAGCCGGTCCGTTCCAGCTCGAGCTGCGACGCTTCGACCTTGGAGAGATCGAGGATGTCGTTGATGAGATTCAGCAGGTTGTCGCCGGCGCGGCGAAAGATCTGCACATACTTGTCTTGCTCTGGGGTGAGCGTGGTCTTCGCGAGCAGATCGGCGATACCCATGATCGCATTCATCGGCGTGCGGATCTCATGGCTCATGCTCGCGAGAAAATCCGATTTGGTCCGGCTCGCGCTCTCGGCCGCCGCCTTGGCCTGTTTCAACTCCATCTCGACGCGCTTGCGCTCGGTGACGTCGCGCGCCGCGGCGAAGACGCCCTGCAGCGTGCGGTCGCGGTCGTAGAAGGTGGTGGCGTTGTAGGACACCACCGTCTTGACCCCGTTGCGGGCGCGCGCCGTCAGCTCGTAGTCGGTGACTTTCTTTTGGCTCAGCACGAGCTTGATCGCCGCTTCGGCCCGCTCCGGATCGGTGAAGTAGTTCTTGAACGGCGCGCCGATCAGCTCGTCGCGCGTGCAGCCCGTGAGCGCTTCCATCTGTTTGTTGACGTCCGTGATGATGCCCGACGGGTCGGTCGTCATCAGCGCGTCGATGTTGGATTCGATCAGCGAGCGCGTATAGAATTGCTGGTCGCGCAGGCGCTGATCGAGCTTTTTCTGCTCGGCTTCGACCAGCTTGCGCGCGGTGTTGTCGGTGCCGATGAGCAGATAGCCGATGATGGCGTCTTGGGCGTTGCGCAGCGCCGTGACGGAGACCACCGCCGGAAACCGGCTCCCATCCTTGCGGATGTAGGTCAGCTCGTAGATGTCCTCGATTCCGCGCGAGGCCTTGAACACCAGGGCCTCGAAGCCAGGCGTGATCGAGGTCTCAAGTTCGGCGCTCAGCGCTTTGGCGCGTGCGATCAGCTCTAGCGGATCGGAGATATCGGCCGGCGTGATCTTGTTCATCACTTCGGCGGCCGTGTAGCCGAGCATGCGCTCGGCGCCGACATTGAAGATCTGAATGACGCCTTTCGCGTCGGTGGCGATGCTCGAGAAATTGGCGCTGTTGAAAATCGCGCTCTGCAGCGCGCCCGCCTTGAGCAGCACTTCCTCGGCGTGCTTGCGCACGTCGACGGCCTCGGCGACGTCGACCCGATTCCCGGTGTCGTCGTTTTCTATTGTGATGGGATTACCTCTCCACGCTTGCTCATCGTGCCCGGCGGAGAGATGAGCGTCTTCAAGACGGTGCTGCGAACAGCTCTTTCAGCGAGTTTTTGAGCTGATATTGCTCATACGGTTTCTGGAGGAACCGTGCGCCCTCAACAAACGAATCGGTCATCTGAACGGTGACGGAATTACCGGTCAGGTAGAGCACGCGCATGTTCGGCCGAAGCTTGACCCCCTCGCGCGCGAGATCATAGCCGCCGGAGATCAATTTCTTGAGGCGGATATCGGTGACGAGGGCGTCGATATGCTGAAGAGAACGCAGGTGTAGAAGCGCTTCGTCGACATCGCCGGCTGAAAGCGTGTCGTGGCCCAACTCTGCAAGCGTCATCGCCGCAACTTCGCGGATGAACACTTCGTCTTCGACGAGCAGGACGACCGCCATTACACTCAATTCTGCCGTGCCCACCGGCATCGCGCCTGTCAAAGCGCTTCATGCTAAAATAGCGGCGCTGAACGAGGCACTATACCCGCCGGACGCTTACGTTTCTGACTGGCGCTTGGTTTTTGGCAAATTATTTGCCATCTGGCGGTCGCGCCCAAGCCTCGATGCCGGGTAGCGCGCCGGGCCCGGATCGGCTATTCGATGCGCCGCCCCGCCAGGGGCTGGTCTGATACGTCAGGCTCGACCGGTCGGATGGGGAGCAAGCCACTCCCCTAAGTGTCTGACCGGGCTGGGGTTGGAGGGGTGGCCGAGTGGCTGAAGGCGCCGGTTTGCTAAACCGGTTTACGGGAAACCGTAACGTGGGTTCGAATCCCATCCCCTCCGCCACCTGCTTCGTGCGCTTCAAAGGGCCTGCCCTCCGAAGCTTTAGCGAAGGAGGGCCATTCGCCGCAGTCCGCACCGTAGAATCCGTCCCGGAACGGGCGTAGCCACGATTTCAAAATCGAGGAGACGTCCGATGCGCTCGCTGATCTTCGCTGCTGCTCTCGCCCTTTCGACGACCGCGCACGCGGCCGACACCAAGCCGGTGGCCGAAAATGGCTGGGCCCGCGCGACGGCGGTGGGGCAGAGCGTCGGTGCCGGCTTCCTCACCTTGCGCAATCCCGGCGACACCGCCGACAAGCTCGTCTCGGCGAGCAGCGACGTTGCGGCGAAGGTCGAACTGCACACGCACCTCAACGACAACGGCGTGATGAAGATGCGCCCGGTCGAAGGCGGTCTCGAAATTCCGGCCAAGGGCAGCGTGACGTTGGCGCCGGGCGGCTACCACCTGATGCTGATGGGCCTGAAGGCACCGCTGACCGAAGGCCAGCACGTGATGCTGACGCTGGTGTTTGAGAAAGCCGGTCCGATCACCACGCATCTGATGGTCGGCGGCGCTGGCGCCAAAGCTGCACCTTCCGGCCACGACCACATGCGCTGACGTCAGCGCGACATCGGCGGCTGCGGAAACGCGAAGATCTCGCTGGTGTAGGTTTCGACCACGTGGCTGAACGGCGTTCCGTCCGGGGTGGTCAACACGGCGCGATGTTGCAGCACCTGGTGCGGGATCGTGAGCGTCGCGCCCGGCACGTCCTGTACCGCAGCACCGCCTTCCCAGCCTTGCGGCAAGGGCGACCAGAGAAGGTCTGCCGACAGGGTGCGTCGACGAAAATTCAGCGCCTGCACCGCGCGGCCGAAGGCGGTGTCGGTCGTGTCGAGCACCTGATTCATCTCGGGTGTCAGCCGGGCCGGCACGTACCAATTGTCAGCTTCCGAAAGAACGTGGCCGCCGCAGCTGAGGCGTACGCGACGATACCCGACCGGTTCCGTCGCGCTCACGTCCAGCAGCTGGCGTTGCTCCTGCGTCGGTGCCTTCTCGGCGTCGCGAATCCGTTCGGCAACGATGCGGGCGGGCGAAGCGAGTCCGTGCGACGCGCACCAGCGCTCAAGCGTCAAGGCCGCGCTATCGTGACTGAGAAGATCGGCATTCAAGGTCTGGAGCAACGCCAGCGCGGCAAGACGAGTCGCCAAACCGTCCTGCCAGCGCGGGCTCGGTTCGGCGGCTGCAGAACCGACGAGCGCCAATGTGACGAATGTCACGAGCGTTCTGCGCATCATCGCTCCACACAACTTGTGACGATGCGGAACGATGCGCCGAACGCGCGCGAAGGCCGAGATGACGCGCCGTCGCATCGGACAGCGCAAAGCCTGTTCCTACAGCGCGTCGCGCAACAACGCGCCCAGACGCCCGATGCCCGCTTGGATCGCCGCGTCGCTTTGGGTCGAGAAACTGAAGCGTGCGTAGTTCGTCGGTGCGCTGGTGGGGAAGAAGGTCGCGCCCGGAACGTACGCGACTTTCGCGTGCGGCACCGCCTGTTCGGCCATGAAGCGCGCCGTATCAAACCCATCCGGAAACGTCAGCCACGTGAACAGCCCGCCGTCCGGTTCGGTGAAGCGGACGCTCTGCGGGAAATGCTGGCGCAGACTCGCCAGCATCACATCGCGCTTGCGCCGGTAGACATCGCGAATGCGCGCGATCTGCGCGTCGATGTCGTAGGTGTCGAGGAAACGCGACACCGCCGCCATGTTGAGCGTGCTGGATTGCGTGTCGGCCGCGAGCTTGAGCAGACCCAGCTGTTCGATGACGGGCTTTGGCCCGACCGCCCAGCCGAGCCGCAGGCCCGGCGCCAGGATCTTGGAGAAGCTGCCGAGATGAATCACGCGACCGTCTGAATCGGGCCTGGCTGAATCGAGGCTCAACAGGGTGGGGATCTGCTCGCCCTGGAAACGCACTTCGCGATACGGGCTGTCTTCAAGAATGACGAAGTCGTAGGCGTGCGCCAGCTCGACCAGCCGCTTGCGGCGCGCCAGGCTCATCGTCGTGCCGGTCGGATTCTGGAAGTCCGGCACGGTGTACAGGAATTTTGCGCGACCGCCGTCGCGGAAGAAAGCTTCGACCGCGTCGGTGCGGATGCCTTCCTCGTCCATCTCGATCGCGTGATAGCGCGGCTGGTACGGGTTGAACGCGATCAGCGCCCCGAGAAAAGTCGGATTCTCCGTCAGCACGACGTCGCCGGCGTCGAGCAGCATCTTGGCGACGAGATCGAGCCCCTGCTGCGCGCCTTGCAGAATCACGACCTGGTCGGCGTCGCATGCGTATCCGTCACGCGTGACGCGCGCCGCGACCTGTTCGCGCAAACGGCGCAGCCCGTTGGAGGCGGAATATTGCAGCGTCGTTGCACCGTTCTCGACGATCGAATGGCGATAGGTCTCGGCAAGTCCTTCGACCGGAAACATCGACGGATCGGGATAGCCGCCCCCGAAAGAGATGATCGACGGATCCTCGCCAAGCTGCAGCAGCTCACGGATCGCGGACGGCTTCACCAGCTTCATCCGCGCGGCATAATTCATCACCATGTGCGATCGCCTCAAACGATGGAAATTTCAACGGGCGGCAACATGCCGAGTTCAAAGCGGAAGTGATCGCCCGAGGCGGGAAACTTGGTCGCGATCATCGACCCGGTCAGCACCCAATGGCCGGGTTCGACGGCAAGGCCCGCGCGTTCCGAAAAGCGCGCCAGCCACGCCAGCACGTTCAGCGGACTGCCGAGCACGTCATTGCTGTTTCCCTGGGCCTCCTGCTTGCCGTTGATGAGCAGCCGGCCGGCGAGGTCGTTGAAGCTTCCCAGCGTATGCGACGGAACCGGCGCGCCGAGAATCATGCCGGCGTTCCAGCTATTCTCCGCCGCGATCGAATAGGCATCCAGACTGCTGTAATCGGCATCGCGGTCGTCGATGATTTCGAACGCGGCCGCGGCCTGATCGACGCAGTCGAGCAGCGCGTCGCGATCGGGCGATTTCGGCAACGGCTTGGCGATCCGCAGGGCCAGCTCGCTCTCGAGTCCGACGCGGACGAAGTCGGCGCGCCGGAGCTGGGTGCCGCTCTGCACCTGCCGGCGTGCCAGGATGCGGCCGAGGATGGGTTCATCGACGCCGCAGAAGCGCTGCATCGTCGTGCTCGTCAAACCGATCTTGTAGCCCGCGATCGGTCCGGCGCCGTTCGCCTGGGCGCGCTGCACCACCTGACGCTGCACCTCGTAGGCGATGTCGGCCGAGATCGTTTCGCCGTCGATGCGCAGCGGCCTGAACTTCGCGCGCGCCTCCATGTCGGTCAGCAATTGCGCGGCGAGCTGATCGGATTTGGTGCGGTTCATCATCAGAAGACCGTTTTGACCAGGCCGCCATCGACCGTGATGGCGGCGCCGGTGACATAGGCGGCGGCTTCGCTCGCCAGGAACGTGACGACGTTGGCGAGTTCTTCCGGCGTGCCGATGCGGCCGAGCGGAATTTGCGTCAGCAGGTCGCTGAGCACGTCACGGCCGCTCGACGCGGCTTGGGCGCGTACGACGTTTTCCATCCGCTCGGTGCCGATATAGCCGGGCAGCACGCTGTTGGCGGTGATGCCGGAGGGCCCGTATTCGTTGGCCAGGCTGCGCATCAGACCGTTCACCGAAGCGCGCAGACTGTTGGACAGGAGCAGCTGGTTGGTGGGCTGCCGCGTGACGAAGGAGGTGATGGCAACGAGCCGCCCCCAGCGACGCTCCGCCATGCCCGGCAGCACAAGCTGCGCCAGATGCACGACGCTCTCGACCAGTTTCCGGTACCCGTCTTCCCACGCGGCAAGATCCAGCGATGCGAACGTACCGGTCGGCGGACCGCCCGTGTTCAGCACCGCGATGTCCAGCCGGCCCATCACGGTGATGCAGGACTGCACCAGCTCGGTCCGGTCTTTGTGTTGCGACAGATCGGCGGTGAAGCCGCGCGCCTTGCCGCCCTCTGCGGTGATCGTGTCGACGGCCCGGGTGAGATCGTCCGTGCTGCGCCCGCACAGCGCGACGGACGCGCCTTCGCGTGCGAGTTGGCGGGCGATCGCGAAGCCGAGACCTTTGCTCGATCCGCAGACGAGCGCCGTTTTCCCGTTCAGGCCGAAATCCATTCCGTCGTCCCCATCAAGCCGCCACGGAACAGATCATCGCGTCCCGTGCGCGCAGATCAAACACAATTGATGTATCGAAATTATCTTCCACGATGCCGTGCCGTTGCGGCGCGCTTCGTACCGCGCCGGCAGGCGCGCGTTCCATTCTTGCGCGTCAGAGCGCCCGGTCGAGCACAGCGAGCAGCCGGTCGACTTCGCCCGGCGTGTTGTAATGCGCCATCGACACGCGCACGACCCCATCGGGTGACAGGCCCAGCGCCTCGGCGAGGTCGCGCGAATAGAAATCGCCATGACGAAGGCCGATTCCGGCTGCGTCGGTCTTGGCGACAATGTCGCGTGGCGTGGCGTTATCGACGGTGAACGAGATGGTCGCGACGCGCTGCGCCGCATCGGCGCTCGCCGGACCGACGATGCGCACGCGCTGCCGGCCGCGCAGAAAGGCGAGCACGCGTTCGGTCAGCACGGCTTCGTGCGCGGCGATGCGCGTATAGGCCGCTTCGAGTCCGGCGCGGCCCTTGGCGCCGCCCAGCCCTTGCAGATATTCGACGATCGCGCCGGCACCCCAGGACAGTTCGTAATTCTGGTGGCCCGGCTGCAGCTTGTACGGAAGGTCGTCGGCGGCGACGAAGCGATGATTGAGCGAGTCGGCGCGCACGAAATGCTCGTGCTTGCCCCACAACAGGCCTTGATGCGGGCCGAACACTTTGTAGAGCGACAGAACGTAAAAATCGCAGCCGAGCGACTGCACGTCGACCGCACGATGCGGCGCGAAGGCGACGCCATCCACGACACTCAACGCGCCCGCGTCGCGCACCAGCCTGGTGATTTCGGCGACCGGATGGATCGCACCGACCAGGTTCGAGACATGCGTGAAAGCGACCAGGCGCGTGCGATCGGTGAGCAGCTTTTTCAGCGTCGCGATTTCGAGCAGGCCGGTCTCGCGCGACACCGGCCAGCGTTTCAAGACCAGTCCACGCGCTTCGGCAAGGCGGCGCCACGGGCCGATATTGGATTCGTGTTCGGCCTCGCTGACGATCAGCTCGTCGCCAGGCGCGAACCAGGAACCGATCGCGCGCGCCAAATTCTGCAGCAGCGCAGTCGCGCTGCCGCCGATGACGATCTCGGTCGGGTCGTTTGCACCGACCAGGCTCGCCAATTCGCCACGCGCCTGTTCGAGACGTTGGGCGGCGAGCTGCGACGTCGCGTAGGTGGCGCCGTGCTGCACGCTGGTGGTCAGCATGTAATCGGCGACGCGGTCGGCAACCTGGCGGAGCACCTGGCTGCCGCCGGCATTGTCGAAGAAGACTACGTCCTGGCTGAGCGCCGGGAAGGCGGCGCGCACCTGCGCGAGCTCGAGAGACTGCATGGCCGAGACCTAGCCGCTGTCAACTCGCCGGTCGAGATGCGCGCGAGGTTTGTTCGGATGTTGCGGCGTGTGGTCACGGCGGGCCGGCGCGGGTGCCGACCAATCGAGGCACAGCGCCGGCTCACGGCCGCCAGAGTGGAAGTTGTGCCCATGCCGCCGGAAAGCCCGCGTTCGTCAAACTCACTGGCAGCCCGGGCGGAAATTCGGCAGCGAGTTGCGCCAGCCGCGGTGCCCAGGTCGAGTTCGGACTCATGGTCCGCAGCAGGAACTGCATGACAGCGGCGATTTCGTAGGCACGGTAGCTGCTCTCGGCGCGCAGATGATCGAGCATTGGGATACCGCCCAGCCTTGGATAGCTCGGATTGATCACGAGCGGGCGGTTCCAAAGCCGGCCGTGATGGCTGCAAATGTTGCGCACGTAGTTGATCGAGCGGACCCAGCTCTTCAGGTCTCGGAGATCCGGCACGCCGTATTGATGCGAGATCGCGCGCAGGTCGGCGGCTTTCAGGTTTTCGAGCAAGGTTGCTGCCATGCCGAAGTCCCAGACCTCGATCGCCATCCAGATGGGAAGGTCACCGACATACTTGCTGCTCCAGTTATCGACGAACGCCTCGCTCGATCGCCGGACGAGGTCTCGTTGCCGCGCAATGAAAATGGCGTGGTTGTTCCTTCCCGCGGCATCGGGGCGGCTGAACCTTGGATCGAGTTCTGCCGGATCGAGATGTGCGGTCGGGTTTCGAGGGCCCAACTGAATCGCCATCGCGACACGCAACGCGACTTCAATACGTTCGATCGCATCCAGGAACAGGAGGCGCAGGCGTTTGTCGAAGACGTAGAGCTGCACCGCCTGCGCGAAGGCAGTACCGGGCTTGAACCTGTCCAGGATGGCGACTGTCCTGGTGCCGTTCGCGTCAAAGGTTTCGCGGCGCTGACGGAACACATGCCAGTAACCGCTGAGCCGGTAATACCCGATCTTGGCGAGGTGTGCCGCCGCGCGCGCCTCGTCATCGACGACCATCCCGCGCTGCCTGAGCAGCTGGATTTGAGCCGGGATCGAAACGAAGGGTTTGGTATAGGGGACGGGCGGCACGTCAGGCCCGAAACGAAGACGGACCCGCGCGCCGTGAGGCGGGGGTCCGTCGTGTGAAGAAGAAAATAGGAACTCTGTTCACAAAAACAAGAGCCATTTGGCACCTGACTGTGTTTGTCAAACGCGGGGAATGTTGTTTTTCCAGCGGATTTAGCGGGCAGACGCCATCGCGGCTTCGGCTTACCCGTACATGCCGGTGTCGCCGCCGGTGCGCTCCAGTCTTGCGCGCTCGCGCGCCTGCTCGCGCTGCACCATCCAATAGACGACCCACAGCACCAGCATCACGAAGATCGGCGGGCCGAACACGACGACCAGCGTCGCGGCCCACATCGGCAAATTGAAACTGTCGCGCAGGTCGCCCGCGAACGGGCTCATCCCGTGCAGATAGGCGGGCGCCATCAGCACCGAGGTGAACAGTGCGATGACGACCGCGAAACCGCCTTTGGCCCACGACGGCACGTCGCCCCACACGACCGCCAGCTCGCTGCGCCCGCGCGCGCGGCCCGCGCGCCCGCCGCTAGCGGCGCCGACCGCCTCGCCGATTAGCCGCGCCAGCTCTTCCATGCTCGATCGATCGAACGTGACGGTCGGTCCGCCATGTTCGGTGTCCTTGTCCGCTCCATGTCCCGCGTCATGTCCGGCGCCCTCACGCCCGGACATGGGCGCGGACAAGTGCCGGACATGCGGGCGGACATGGCTCATGTCCGGGCGGACATGGGCGCTTGTCCGGTGTGATGTCCCGACACCCCCATCCGACACGGTGTTTGCGTCCGTTTCCCATGTCCCGCCGGACATGGATTGCGGGACATGGCCGGGGTCGAACGCCACCAGCGTGATCGGAACCAACCAGTCCGGCAGATCCGTCGTCGGCGCTGCGTGCAACAGCAACTCCAGCCAGCCGCGGTTGCGCCAACGCTGTCGTTTGCGGCGCATGCTGTCGGCGTTCCAGCGCGGCGCCGGCAAGCCCGACCAGCCGCACCCGTGATAGGCCATCCACAACAGCGCTTCGACGAACTCGCGCCGGTCGGCTTCGGCCTTGCCGAGATTGTTGCCGTCGGGCGGCGGCAGTACCCGCTCCAACGCCGCCCAATGTTCGTCGGCAAGAAAGCGGCTGGTCGGCGACGGGCCGCCCGGTATTTCGACCAGCTGCGTGCCGTTACCCTCGGCAGTTTCCCGGGTGTCAGCCACGCGCGGACCCGTGCTGAAGGAAGGAGCCGAACCAAGCCATGGATGCGTCCTCCGATAAGTGCCGGATTGGGCGACGCTACCGGATTCGCCAATTCGTGTCAGGGCCGTTTGAGCAGGTCCGCAGTTTCGGGCTGCACGCCCGCTGACGCAGGCTGAATTCGACGTTCGACATGCATTCCATGGCCCTGCCGAGTTGACGCCGGACAGCGTCGGCGTCCCCGGTGACCACATCGTCTGCGTCGACTAGGGTTCGGTTTCTTAAACCCGAGACGGTGACCGATGGCCAAGCCGGTGATCACTCCAGATGAGGACGCCGAACGACAGACGCTCAGCGATCAACTGTTGGCCGCATACGCAGAGGCGGCCGCTGCGATCGGGGCCGGCGCCTGGTCCGGCAACACAGAAGCGAATGAGCGATTCACGAAGGCGGAAGGACGGAGCGCGGTCATCGTTCGGCGCCTGAAAGAGATCACCGGCGCGAAGGGTTACCCTTTCGACTGACCCGTCCGGCGCCATGCGGTCGGATGGAAGCGGCGCAGACCACTCAGCGAGAGAGGGCCGGTAGGGGCGTCAGTCCAAACCGGCCCCTGCAGCGCTACGATTGTTTGCGGCCACCCTTTTTCGGCGCGGGTCGCACCTCACGCTCCGTCGTCTTGGGGTGCTTGTCCGCATAGTCCTTCTTCACGAACTGGCCGTCTCCCGAGTCGCGATGGATGACGCGCTTTCCAGGCGGTGCCTTCTTACCTGCAGCCATGGTGACCTCCCTGTTTGGCTGAGCGAGGTTGGCACTGAAAGCGCCGCACTGCACGATCAAATCGAAAACGCCGACCATCGCTCCG
>JAQGIE010000002.1 GCA_028291365.1 Rhodospirillales bacterium | reverse complement strand
GCCGCCGCGCATCACGGCTGGAGCGGCTACGACGAGACCAAGCCGGTGACGCTCAACGGCACCATCCAGCAAGTCACCGCTCAGAATCCGCACGCCACCATCAAACTGGGGGCAGAGAACAAGGTCTGGACGGTGGTCCTGGCGCCGCTGTCGCGCATGGACAGCCGCGGCCTGCCGGCGAACCGGCTGAAGGTCGGCGATGCGGTGACCGTGGTCGCCTATGTCTCGAAAAGCGATCCGACCGAGGCGCGGGCCGAGCGCATCACCGCGGACGGCATCACGATCGAGCTGCGATGAGCGAGTTCGCTGCTGCGCTTCGCGGCAGCGCGGTTCTCTATCCCGCGGTCGAATGCGCGCACATGGTGGGCGCCGGGATGTTGCTCGGCGCCATCGTCGCGATGGACCTGCGCTTGCTGGGGGTCGGCCGGACGCTGGCCGTGGCGCCGCTGTCGCGGCTGCTGCTGCCGGTCGCGAGCATCGGCCTCGCGCTCGCGACCTTGTCGGGCGCGCTGCTGTTCGCCGCCGACTGGCAATCCTATCTCGACAACCGCGCGGTGTGGGCCAAAGCGGCGCTGCTGGTGCTCGGCTTTGCCAACATCGCGCTGCTGCATGGGCGGCATTGGCCGCGCCTGCTGCGCGAAAACGCGACCGCACCCGTCGCAGCTTCCGTGTCGTTGTTCGCCTGGATCGGCGTGATGATCGCCGGCCGGCTGATCGCGTATATGTAGACTAGTAGCCCAGGTTGCGGTGGACCTGGGGCAGCGTCTTGTCGGTGATCAGCGACCAGATCATCTGGCCGACGATTTCGGGCGCGATGACGGTGTGCATGTTGCCGGCGGCGGCAAGCTTGTCGCGCAGCTGCGTGCGCACGGTGCGACTGCCCGACAGGTCGAAGATCACGTCGAGCTCGCCGCCCATTTCGGCGATGCGCTCGAGCGTCGTTACTTCGATGCCCTGTTCCTGCGCGATCACCTTGGCGGGCGTGTCCTGCAATTCGGCAACCGCGCGGATGGCGAAACCGCGTTCGCGATAGCGCAGCATCTCGCCAAGAAATTCGCCGCCGACGCGGCCCAGACCGACGATTGCAATGCGGTAGCTCACTTGCGTCCCTCCCAGGTTCGCCGCGAGTCCTACAGCCTGTGCCCGGTCCTGGCGATCATCGAGCGCGTTTTCGCGCCTAGTGGATACCGGCTCGGGGAGGGAAAACGCGCCAAATCAAAACGTTAGAAACGGGCGGCTGTCACTTTGCCTTCACGTCTTCGACGTCGTGATTGGTAAAGCGCGCATTGCCAAGACCGGTGCCGATCGTCAGCACGCCCCAGTGCGCGACGTCGCGCTGGAACGGCGATTCCGACAGGCCCTGCACGACGGCGTCGTTGTGCATCAGGACGGCAGCCGCGTGACCGTCGATCTTGGGCAGTCGTTCGCGCAACTCGCGCGGCAGGTTGAATTTGGGCGATTCCCAATTGCCGCCGGGCAGGTTCTGGCCGCCGCGTTCGATCGAACCGTCGGCCACGATCAGACCGGGACAGCCGACGCCGACGAACGGCGCCAGTTTCAACCCGTCGCTGGCGGCGCGCCCGATCATCTTTTCCAGCATGCCGACGATGCGCTCGACCGCGTCGTTGCGCTTGGGCGCCTTTTCTTCGTCGGCATGGCGCCACAGCTCGCGTGCCACCACCTCGGCCTGTTCGATCACCGGCGCCTTCTTGCCGCCCAGCTTGACCAGCCCGGCACGCACGTTCGACCCGCCAATATCGACGGCGAGAATCGAGTCGTGACCTTTGAACATCCAGGACGGCGCCAGATGCAGGCAGCCGAGCAGGCCGGCTTCGTCGGGATGATGGCGGATCGGCACCAGATCGATCGTGTGCCCGTCGGCTTTCAGCAGCAGCGACGTGCGGCCGATCGCGAGTTCGCCGACGCGGCTGTCGCGCAGGCCGCCGCCGACCACGATGCGTTCAGTGTCGCGCCACGATTTGAGGCGCAGGAGGCGACGCACGATCGACGCCAGCTCCTGGGCGAATTCCTCGATCGCGCTCTGCACCACCGCCGCCTCTTCGGGCTCGCCTTCGGCCAGCAGCTTGTCGAGCTTCTTCTTGCTGATCTCGTCCGACGGGGTCTCGCCCAGCGGATCGTCACCGTATTTGCGCAGCCTTTCGCGCCATTCTTCGAGCAGGCCGCGGAAGGCGCGGTTCGAGGCGCGATCGCCGATAAACCCTTCCGAATCGCGCAGCTCGGCGTTGTAGGCGTCGACCGTGACGGTCGGCAGGATGGCGGCGCCGTGACCGGCAAGGGCAGGGGCGTCGGCTTCAGTCGTGTCGGCCATCGAATTCCACGCGAAAGCGGGGATCCACGTCCGCCGCGAACTCCACCAACACCACCCCGACGAGATGGATCCCCGCTTCCGCGGGGAGTTATTCAGCCTTTAGGCTTGGCCACCGCGACCGTCTTGCTGCGCAGCGCCTGGATCAGCGCATCGACGTTGCCGCCATTGCGCTCGATCACCGCCGCAAATTCCTGCTGCTGGGTCCGCGCCATGCTGACCCCAGCGACCGCAACGTCGATGATGCGGGGGCCGTGGCCGTTGCTGCGCACGCGCCAATCCACGTCGACCGGCGGGCCGCCGGCAGGCCGGATGATCTGGCTCGACACGACCGTGTCGTTGCCTTCCTGACGCGTGGTGGTGACCTTGAACTGTTCGCCGGCATATTCGCGGAAGCGCGTCGCGTAGGCGTCGACGATCTGGTCCTCGAACAGCTTGGAATATTCCTGCTGTTGCGCCGGGCTGGCGGCGTTCCAGTACCGGCCCAGCGCGAAGCGCGCGATCGTCGGCACGTCGAAATTTTCGTTCAGCAACTGGCGGAAACGCTGCTGTAGTTCGGTCGCGCTGGCCGATTTGTTGGTGAGCGCCGCCAGCGCCTTTTGGCCGAGCTCATTGATGAACTGTGCCGGGTCCTGGCTCTGCGCGTGGGCCGGCGCGGCAATGGCGATCGCGAAACAGGCGGCCAGGGCCAGAAAGGAACGTCGGATCATGAGGTCATCCTTGAAGTCGCAAGCGGCGGGCGTCGGTAGATCCACGGTGCGGTAATGTAAAGCCGGTGTGCCGCTCGGCAACCGATCGAACAGAACCCGATCGTAAAAGCCGAGTTCCGAATCTCCGCTGCCACAATCGAACCAGGACATAGCGCTTGGGCCCCGATGCGCTAGATAGGCCCGTGATGGAAAGCCTGCCCTTGTCGCCGCGGCCAAGCCAAGCCGCTGCCCCCTATTTTGCCCAGCTCAACGACGTCCAGCGCCTCGCGGTCGAGACGCTGGATGGGCCCGTGCTGGTGCTGGCGGGGGCCGGCACCGGCAAGACGCGCGTGCTGACGACCCGGCTCGTCCATCTGCTCAGCACCCGTCGCGCTCATCCGTCGCAGATCCTGTCGGTGACTTTCACCAACAAGGCAGCGCGCGAGATGAAGGATCGCGTCAGCCAGCTGTTAGGCGTGCCCGTCGAAGGCTGGTGGCTGGGCACGTTCCACGCGCTGGCGGCGCGGCTGCTGCGCCGCCATGCCGAGCTGGTCGGGTTGAAGTCGAACTTCACCATCCTCGATACCGACGACCAGATTCGCCTGATCAAGCAGCAGCTCGAAGCGCTGCGCATCGACGACAAGAAATGGCCGGCGCGCGTCGTGCTGGGCGTGATCGAACGCTGGAAGGATCGCGCGCTGACGCCGGACAAGCTCAGCGCCAACGACGGCGGCGACGTCGCGGGCGGCCGCGTCGTCGAGCTCTACCGCGAATACCAGGCGCGGCTGCGCGCGCTCAATGCCTGCGATTTCGGCGATCTGCTGCTGCACAATATCGCGATCTTCCAGCAGCACCCCGACGTGCTGGCCGAACAGCATCGCCGCTTTCGCTATCTGCTGGTCGACGAATACCAGGACACCAACGTGGCGCAGTATCTGTGGCTGCGCCTGCTGGCCCAGGGCCAGAACAATGTCTGCTGCGTCGGAGACGACGACCAGTCGATCTATGGCTGGCGCGGCGCCGAGGTTGGCAACATCCTGCGCTTCGAAACCGACTTTCCCGGCGCCAAGGTGATCCGGCTCGAGCAGAATTACCGTTCGACCTCGCACATTCTGGCCGCCGCATCGGGCGTCATCGCCCATAACCAGGGCCGTCTCGGCAAGACGCTGTGGACCGACGCGCCGGGCGGCGAAAAAGTGCGGCTCTTCGCGGCCTGGGACGGCGAAGAAGAAGCGCGGCTGGTCGGCGACGAGATCGAAACGCTGCAGCGCACCGGCCGCTCGCTCAAAGCCATGGCGGTGCTGGTGCGGGCCGGATGGCAGACGCGCGAATTCGAAGAACGATTCCTGCAGCTCGGCCTGCCCTATCGCGTCATCGGCGGCCCGCGTTTCTACGAGCGCATGGAAATCCGCGACGCGCTCGCCTATTTCCGCGTCATCGTCCAGCCCGACGACGACCTCGCTTTCGAGCGCATCATCAACACGCCCAAGCGGGGCATCGGCGACGCGACGATCCAGACCTTGCACGCCTATGCGCGCAGCAACGGCATTCCGTTGACCGAATCCGTTCTCCGCCTGGTCGACACCGACGAACTGAAACCCAAGCTGCGCGCCACCTTGCGCGCGCTGATGGGCGATTTCGGCCGCTGGCGCGATCAGGTCGGCCGCATCCGGCACACCGAACTGGCGCGCATCGTGCTGGACGAAAGCGGCTACACCGCGATGTGGCAGGCCGACAAATCGCCCGAGGCCGAGGGACGGCTCGAGAACCTGAAAGAGCTGGTCGACGCGCTCGACGAGTTCGAAACGCTCGAAGGGTTTCTCGAACACGTGTCGCTGGTCATGGACGTCGCCGAGAATTCGGACGGCGACATGGTCACGCTGATGACCCTGCATGCGGCCAAGGGACTCGAATTTCCCGTCGTCTTCCTGCCGGGCTGGGAAGAAGGCCTGTTCCCCAATCAGCGCGCCATGGATGAAACCGGCATTGCCGGCTTGGAAGAGGAGCGGCGCCTTGCCTATGTCGGGCTGACGCGTGCGCGCGAGCGCGCTTATGTCAGCCACGCCGCCAACCGCCGCATGTTCGGCAGCTGGGCCGCGGCGATCCCGTCGCGCTTCGTCGAAGAACTGCCCGAAGCCGACATCGAGCGCATGCACGATGCCACCGCGCATACGCACCAGGACCGTTTCACCAGCGGCTTCGAAGCCTGGACGCACAGCCACGGCCTGGGCCGCGCGACCAAGTCGCCGCGGCGCGGAATCGGCGAACGGCCGGTCGTGCTCGACGGCCGCGCCTTCGTCACCGAGCGCAAGCGGCCGGACGTGTCGTACCGGAACGGCGAGCGCGTGTTCCACCAGAAATTCGGCTACGGCACCATCGTCTGGGTCGACAACGACAAGCTGGAGATCGACTTCGATGCCGCCGGCCGCAAGAAGGTGATGGACTCGTTCATCGTGCCAGCTGACAAGGCGAGCTGATGCCGCTTGCGACCCAACCGATCGCCGACCAGCTGTGGCGCGTCGAAGTGCTGACGACGCGCGACGCGGCCGATGCCATCGCCGCCGCGCTCGAAGAATCCTCGACCGCCATCTCCGCCTTTGAACGCGGCGATGCGTGGCTGGTCGATGCCGTGCTGCTCGACGAACCCGATCGCGCCCAGCTCGACGCGCGCCTGGCGCTTGCTGCGATGGCGGTGGGTGCACCGGCGCCGGCAATGACCGTCGAAAAACTGCCGCCGACCGACTGGCTGCAACAGGTCTACGACTCGTTTCCGGTGCGCCGGCTGGGACGCTTCCTGCTGCGCGGCTCGCATCTCAAGAGCAATCTGGCGCCGGCGCCGATCGTGCTGACCTTGGATGCCGGCACCGCCTTCGGGTCGGGCGAACATCCGACCACCGAAGGTTGCCTGCGCATGCTCGACCTGCTGGCGCGCGAAGGCATGCGGCCTCGCCACGTGCTCGATATGGGTTGCGGATCGGGGATCCTCGCGCTCGCGGCCGCCAAGCAATGGCGCCGCCAAGTCGTCGCCATCGATGTCGATGCCGAATCGGTGCGGGTCGCACGCGAGAATGCGCGGCTCAACGGCACCGTGCCGCTGGTGCGCGCCGAAGTCGGCAACGGCTATCGCGCCCCGATCGTGCGGCGTGAAGGTCCGTACGATTTGATCCTCGCCAATATTCTAGCGCGGCCGCTCATCCGGCTGGCGCCCGACGCGCGGCGCAACCTGGCGCGCGGCGGCAAACTCGTTCTGTCAGGCCTGCTGCAGCGGCAGGAACGCGCCGTCCTGCGCGCCCACGCGGCCCACGGTTTCCGGCTGGTGCGGCGCTGCCCGATCGGGGAATGGCAAACGCTGGTGCTGACACGGTGAACGCTCCAAGGGATTCGGAATCGATGACTCGTCCGCTCGACCTGCTGCGCGCCGAGCTCGCGCGGCGCAATCTCGATGCGTTCCTGGTGCCGCATGCCGACGAGTGGCAGAACGAATACCAGCCGGCGCGCAGCGCGCGGCTTGCCTTCGTCACCGGCTTCACCGGGTCGGCCGGCATCGCGGTGGTGACGCGCGATCGTGCCGCGTTGTTCGTCGACGGCCGCTACACGCTGCAGGGCGCCAAGCAGTCGCCCGATTTCGAGCAGCGCCATCTGGTCAACGATCCCTACCCGTCCTGGCTTTCCGAAGTGCTGCCGAACGGCGGCAAGGTCGGCTACGACCCCAAGCTGATCACCGAACAGGCGCGCAACGCGCTGCTCGCTTCGCTCGACGGGAGCGGTCTCGAACTCGTCGCGGTGGACGCCAATCCAGTCGACGCGGTGTGGCCGAACCGGCCCGCCGCTTCGACCGCGCCGGCGCAGGCGCAGCCGATCGAGTTCGCCGGCATCAGCGCCGCCGACAAGCGCGCGCAGATCGCGACGGATCTGGCGTCGTCGCGCGCCGACGCGCTGGTCGTGACGGCGCCCGACGTCGTTGCCTGGCTGTTCAATCTGCGCGGCGGCGACGTCACCCACACGCCCGTCGTGATGTCGACCGCGATCGTGCGTGCCGATTCGACCGCCGAACTGTTCGTCGACCCCAAGAAGCTCGACCCAGAGCTGGCCCGATCGCTCGGCAACGCGGTCGCGGTGCGTCCGGAAGCGGAATTCGCCAGCGGCCTGTCGAGCCTGTCGGGCCGCAGCGTGATGGTCGATCCGGCCGCGCTGTCGGGCTGGGTGTTCGATCGGCTGCGCGACAGCGGCGCCCGGCTGCGCATCGGGGCCGACCCCAACCTGCTGCGCCGCGCGCGCAAGAACGACGCCGAGATCGCGGGCACGCGCGCCGCGCACCGCCGCGACGGCTGCGCCATGGTGCGCTTCCTGCGCTGGCTCGAAACCGCAGAGGGTGTCGACGAGCTGACCACCGCCGACAGGCTGCTCGAATTCCGCCGCGCCGTGCCGGGATTCCGCGACACGTCGTTTCATTCGATTTCGGCGGTCGGCCCCAACAGCGCCTTGCCGCACTATCGTTCGGACGAGTCCACCAACCGCAAGCTCGAACGCGGCACGCTGTACCTGATCGATTCGGGCGGCCAGTACGAAGACGGCACGACCGACATCACGCGCACCATTTCGGTCGGCGAGCCGAGCCAGGAAATGCGCGACCGCTTCACGCGCGTGCTCAAGGGTCATATCGCGCTCGGCGCGGCCCGCTTCCCGGTCGGCACGACGGGACAGCAGCTCGACGCGCTGGCGCGCACGCATCTGTGGGCGGCGGGGCTCGATTACGATCACGGCACCGGCCACGGCGTCGGCTCGTATCTGTCGGTGCATGAAGGGCCGCAGCGCATCGCCAAACAGTCGAGTTCGGTGCCGCTCGAACCCGGCATGATCATCTCGAACGAGCCCGGCTATTACGCCGCCGGCCGCTGGGGCATCCGGATCGCGAATCTGGTGCGGGTCCGTCCGCCCGAAACCGTGCCGGGCGGCGACCTGCCGGTGCTGTCCTTCGAGACGCTGACCCTGGCACCGATCTCGCGCGACCTGATCGATGTGGCGCTGCTCACGCGCGATGAATGCGATTGGCTCGACGCGTATCACGCCCGCGTCTACGCGCTGCTTGCCGACGATCTCGACAAGGACGAACGCGCCTGGCTGGCCGACGCCACCGCGCCGGTCCGCTGAACCGGCTTCTCGGCGGCCTTGAAACGAAAATCGCCCGGCACGAGGCCGGGCGATTTGAATTCACTTTCGAGCGATTCCCCGATTGGACGAGGGCTTAGAAGCCCTCGCGATCCATCCGCTTGCGCAGGAGCTTGCGCGCACGGCGAACGGCCTCGGCCTTTTCGCGGGCACGCTTCTCGGACGGCTTTTCGTAATTCCGACGCAGCTTCATCTCGCGGAAGATTCCCTCGCGCTGCATCTTCTTCTTCAGCGCGCGCAGGGCCTGGTCGACATTGTTGTCGCGGACGAGAACGTGAACGATCGTACTTACTCCGGATCGGATCGCGGACGCCCAACGACAAAGCAAAAGCGAGGGGCCGCGACCACACATTAGGTTGGTCGCTCGAAGGCGCGGCTTCTAGCAGAGGCCGCCCGCCCTGTAAATGCGGGCTTTCTTACCTTTTCTCCCGGCCCCCGCCCGATTGGGGCCGCATTCGGCCGGCCACATGCGAATCGTACCGCAAGCGTGAGGCGACCCATGAGCAAGGCCGGCCGGATTGGCGCGATTCTGATCCTGACCCTGGGGATGCTCGACCTCGCGGCCATCCTGTTCGCCTCGCAGCGCAGCTCCGCCGAGCCGGTGCGACCCGAGCGCGCAGCCGCCGAACCGGCACCCGCCCCGGATCTGCCGCTGCCCCCCGCGGAGCTGAACCGGTACCCTCCCGAAATCCGGCCTGTCGAAATCAGGCCGGGCCGAACGTCATGGGGCAGGCGCGATCGTGCGCCGGCGAACCGACGGAGACCGGGATGAAGTACCTGCTGCTGATTCACAGCAACGAGAAGAGCGATCAAGAAATCGATCCGGCCGAGGGCCAGAAGCTGATGGGCGAGTACTTCGCCTATACCGAAGCGCTGAAGCAGGCCGGTGCCTGGCTGGGCGGGCAGCGTCTGCGGCCGGTGGCCGAGGCCGCCGTAGTCCGGGTCGGCAAGAACGGCGCACCCAGCGTGCTCAACGGGCCGTTCATTGAGACCAAGGAACAGCTCGGCGGCTTCTACATGATCGAGGCACCCGATCAGGAAGAAGCGGTGCGCTGGGCGTCGCGCTGCCCTGGCGCGCGCTACGGCACGATGGAAGTGCGCCCGATCTGGGACCTGCCGACCTGACCAGCGACGAGTTCCGCGCCGATCCGGAGCGGGTCGCCGCTGCTGCGGCCGACCGGGCGGCGCGGACCGCGTACGGCAAGCTCGTCGCATTGCTGGCGTCGCGCGGCGGCGATCTCGCTTCGTGCGAGGACGCGCTGGCCGATGCTTTCGCGGCCGCGCTCGCGACCTGGCCCAAAGACGGCGTGCCGCGCGCGCCCGAAGCCTGGCTGCTGACGGCGGCGCGGCGAAAGCTCACCGATCACGCACGCCGCGACCGTACTCGCATTCAGGCGAGCGCCGAGCTGCTGCGCCGCGCCGACACCGACATCGCGTCACCCGATGAGGCGTCTGGTGTGCCCGACGAGCGACTGGCGCTGCTGTTCGCATGCGCTCATCCCGCGATCGAGCAAGCGGCGCGCGCGCCGTTGATGCTGCAGGTGGTGCTGGGATTCGACGCGGCGCGTATCGCGAGCGCCTTTCTGGTCGCGCCGGCAACCTTGTCGCAACGTCTGGTGCGCGCCAAACGACGGCTGCGCGATGCGCAAGTCGCGTTCGAATTGCCCGCCGCCGATCAACTCGCGCCGCGGCTCGATGCGGTGGCGCAGGCGATCTACGCCGCCTATGCCGACGGCTGGCTCGACGACGATCCCGATCGTCGTGCCGTAGCCGATGAAGCGGTGTGGCTGGCGCGCATGCTGGCGATGTCGCTGCCGGGCGAACCCGAAGCACAGGCGCTGCTGGCGCTGATTCTCTACGCCGACGCGCGGCGCGGCGCGCGCGGGCCCGCAGGGACCTACGTGCCGTTGTCGGCGCAGCAGCCGCGTTTATGGAATCACGCGCTGCTCGATGAGGCCGAAGCGCTGCTGCAGCGAGCCTTGGCGCATCACCGCCTCGGCCGGTTTCAACTCGAAGCGGCGATCCAATCGGCGCATGTGGCGCGGCGAGTCACCGGCAGCGTCGATTGGCCGGCATTGATGCAGCTCTACGATGCGCTGACCCTGCTCACCGGTTCGATCGTCGCGCGCGTCAACGGCGCCGTCGCAGTGGCGCGGGCGCAGGGCGCCGCGTCGGGCCTGGCCCGGCTCGACGCGCTCGCATCCGATCCCGCGTTGCGCGACTACCAGCCTTATTGGGCGGCGCGTGCGCATCTGCTCGCCCAAACCGGTGCAGACGACGCCGCGCGCGATGCCTATCGACGTGCGATCGGTCTCTCGAGCGATCCGGCACTGATCGCATTCCTCCAATCACAGATGCCGTAGGGACTTTTGATCCGGGGACCGACTTCGCGGGAAAACGCTGGCGCCGCGTCCACCCCAAGGTCGCGATCGAGCGCACCGTGCCTGTTATTTGGGATTTCTCGCCGCACAGTAAGATTCCGTTGACCGTCAGCGGCCATCCTGGCGCCCGCCCGAACGGCGTGTCGCCAGCGGAACCACCGATCCCTTCGGTGGAACCACCGGTCAGGATCCTGTAGGGTCGCGCCCGATCGGAATAGTCTTGGAACAGTTCGGCAGAACACGATGAATCCGCAGGAAGTTGTCGACCTCATCGCACGCCACGAAAAGTGGCTGCAGAACCGTCCCGGCGGGATGCGGGCGAATTTCGCGATGAAGGATCTCCAAGGCTTCGATCTGTCCAAGTCGAATCTGCAGAACGCCAAATTCTCCGGCGCCAACCTGTCACGCTGCAATTTCTCCGATTGCGATCTGACGGCGGTCGACATGTTCGCGGCCTGTCTGCTCAAAGCCGATCTCAGCCGCGCCAACCTGACGCGCGCCGACCTGCGCGGTGCGCAGCTACGCGGCGCCAAGCTGCGCGGCGCCATTCTGCGCGACGCCGATCTGCGCGGCGGCGCGCTGCTCGACGGCCGCACCAACGAGCCGGTCGCGTTCAAAGAGACCACGATGAATTCCGCCGACATGGACGAAGCCATCCTGTCGCGCGCCAATCTCGCCGGTGCCGACCTCAGCCAGGCAAGCCTGATCGGCGCCGACTGCCAGGGCGCGCTGATGACCGGCGCGAACCTGTCGCGCGCCGTGCTGCGCAAAGCCAATCTGAGCAAGGCGAATCTGAAGGGCACCAACCTGATCGGTGCCGACTTGTCGGGTTCCAACCTCAAAGACGCCAATCTCGGCGGTGCGATTCTCGATGGCGCCAATCTGCGCGGCTGCAATCTCGAAGGCGCCTATCTGGTCGGCGCGTCGATGGACGGCGCCGACGTCACCGATGCGGTGCTGACGCGTCCGGCCGAAGATTTCTCGGTCACGATTCAGCGCAACCTGATGGAACATTTCGCCTGGATGTCGTCCAACGGACGCTCGGGCTCGCGCTGCGATCTCGAAGGCGAAGATCTCAGCCACATCGATCTGTCGGGCGTGAATCTTTCGGGTGCGAACCTGAAAGGCGTCAATCTGAAGGGCTCCAACCTAACCGGCACGCAGCTGGTGATGGTCGATCTGTCGGGCGCCAATCTCGAAGGCGCCAATCTCGCGGGCGCGGTGCTCGAAGGCGTCAATCTGCGCGGCGCCTGCGTCGTCGGTGCCAAGCTCGAAAACGTGAAGATGGGTTTCGCCGAACTGCGCGACGGCAAGGGCAAGTCGACCGGCCGGACCTGGGCCGCGAATCTCGCCAGCTGCAATCTCAGCAAGGCGATCCTGATCCGCGCCGATCTGCGTCAGGCCAATCTGACCGACGCGAGTTTCGAAGGCGCCGATCTGACCAGCGCCGACCTCACCGACTGCATTCTCGAGAACACCAAGTTCGAGAACGCGAAGACGCTCGATGCGAAGATCCCGGTCTGGAAGACCGAGGAAGAACTCGACGCCGAATTCCTGCGTCAGGCGAAGATTCGCAAGCCGCGCTAGCGCGTTCCCCGCGGCACCCTGCCCCGTACTTGATACGGGAGCCTGCCCCGTATTTGATACGGGGTGGATGCCGGCTCGTGCAGGAAAAACGCGCCAATCAAAAAGTTAGAACGCATGCGCCGATCCGATTCGATCGGATCATGCTTTCGTCAGCGCTTTGAGGCCGGCGCCGGCGACGGCGGCTGTTGCGGCGCCGGTTGTTGTTGCGCCGGGGCTGCTTCATCGCGCGCCGTCGCGCCGGTCGCGGCACCGCCGCAATCCTTGACCCAGATGTCATAGACCGGGTGGTCCATCGCCGAGAGCGCCGGGCTCGATGCGAACATCCAGCCCGAGAACACCCATTTCGATGCCTGGCCCGGCTTGGCTTCCCAGATGCGGATGAAGGCGGCGGCTTCGCGCGGCTCTTCGGGCGGCGCTTTGCGGCAGGCTTCGACCTGCAGATTCAGCGTGCCGAAGGTGAAGGTCTGGCCGACGCGCGCCTCGATCGGACGAACGCGCGCGGTGATCTTGTCGAGCGCCTGCAGCTCGGCGATCGGATGATCGATCATCGAGCCGGGCGGCAGCACCGGCGGTAATTCAGCGTCGGCAGGTTTGTCCGCGGGCGGACGCGACGCGGCGCCGCGCGCCGGCGGCGTGGTGCGCGGCGGTTCCTGCGCCAGCGCCTGCGTTGCGAGCGCCGCAAGCAGCGCGGTGAGTGCGAAGATTTTCATGCGTGTCCCGGAAGCTGGTCCGCAGAAACGGCGAAATCGCGGCAGCCGTTACCGGGCCGGCGGCTGCGCGGGCGCGCCAGGGGAGGCGCTCGCCGGGGCGTTGCCGCCGCTCGCACTCTTGTCGCTGCCGAGATTCTGCAGGCTGAAAATGACTTGGCCGAGCAGCTTGTCGAGGCTTGCCGCCGACTGGGTACGCTCGATGCGGCCGCCATTGGGAATGCGCGCTTCGTCGCTGCCCGGTTCCAGCGCAACGAACTTGCCGCCGAGCAGCCCTTCGCTGGTCACCGAGGCGAGCGTGTCGGTCGGCAGCTGCACCGCCGGATCAATCACCAACCGAACGATGGCAAGGAAGGTGGCGGGCTCGATCTTGATCTCGGCGACCTGGCCGACTTTGACGCCGCTGACGCGCACGTCGCTGCCCTTCGACAGACCGTCGATGGCCGAGAAGCGCGCGGTGAGTTCGTAGCCTCTGGCGATGGCGGGCGTGGATGCGCGGCCATAGGCGAAGACCAGAAAGCCGAGCGCGACGACGAGGATCAGCGCGCCCAGAATCGGTTCAACGACACTGCGATTCATGTCAGACCGCCAACCTCAAGAAGGAGGCGTCCAGGATTCGTAATCGCCGGTCGCGGGAGGGCGCTTGCCGCCTTCGAGCTGATGGCCCGGTGGGCGGTAGGCATAGGCGGTACCGGTCTGGTTCGGCAGGGGAGGCTTCATCCACGCGCGACGCAGCGGCGGCGATTCGCTGGGCGGTGCCACCGGCTGATGATGCAGCCACACGTGCCATTCGGGCGGCACGGTCGTCGCTTCGGGTTCGCCGGCATAGATGACCCAGCGGCGTTCGCGCTTCGAGCCGCGACGCGCGGGACCTTTGTAATAGCGGTTTCCGAACACGTCGGTGCCAACCGGCGTGCCACGACGCCAGGTGAAAAGCAGCATCGACGCGTTCGAAAGGGCGCGCAGGAGTGTCAGGCGGGCCATGGGTGCGATTGGCTACACCGGGCGCAGCGAAGGCACAAGGCGGGGTGGGCGCACACCTCCCCGCAGAAACTTCCCGTAACCGGCAATTCTTGCAGCGGCGCTCATGCCGCCCCGGGCAAAAAGCCAGCGATTCCAATTATGCAGCCCCAGCACGTGATTTTCCGAGGCTGCGGCAGGAACGACTACGCGGAGCGCGCCTGTGACCGATGCGACTGGCCTGATTCAGGTCCTGAACCAAGTGACGCCCGTCGATCTCTATCGCGACGTGGTGCCGCCCGGCGAGACCAGCGTCTAAGCCCAGATCCGGCTCGACGGGAAGATCGTGGCGACGCTCTATACCAGCGGCGTGGCGGCGACCTCGGGGACGGATCCGCGGATCGAAAACCTGCCCAGCCTGCGCAATCCACGCGGCAGCGGCCTGGTCTTGGCGCACCACCGCGCCGAAGACATCGCCAGGGCGGTGGGCGGAACCGTGGTGCTTGCCGACAGCGCGTCGACCCTGGTGCCGCGGCCGCAGCCGCCGGCGCAGCGCTATGTCGATTACGTCGCGGTGGCGCGCGACCGGGCCCAACTGCGCAGCCGCGGCGCGACGATCTAGCTCCGACGCAACGCTGGGCGCGGGGCGATCCGCGCGCTACCTCCTGGCGCAACGAATCTGGGCCGGGGGAACCATGTCGATCGAAGCACGCCTTGCCGAACTGGGCATCGAACTGCCGCCGGGCGGCGCCGTCGCCGGCAACTACGTGCCGTATCTCAAGACCGGCAATCTGCTTTTCATCTCGGGCCAGCTGCCGATGCAGGCGGGCAAGGTCACCGTCACCGGCATCGTCGGTCGCGACGTGACGCTGGAAGCGGCGCGCAACGCGGCTCGTCTCTGCGCCATCAACATTCTGGCCCAGGCCAAGGCGGGGCTCGGCGGCGATCTCGAAAAGATTCGCCGCGTCGTGAAGCTCGGCGCCTTCGTCGCCTCGACCGTCGATTTCACCCAGCAACCCGAAGTCGCAAACGGCGCCTCCGACCTGCTGGTCGAAGTGCTCGGCGATCGCGGCCGGCACACGCGTTCGGCGGTCGGCGCGCCGTCGCTGCCGCGCAACGGCGCGGTCGAGATCGACGCGATCATCGAGGTCGACTGACTTTCGTGGACGGGCTCGCGCCGACGCTGACAATCGTCGAGCGCGTCGCCGAACTCGATGCGGCGGCGTGGAATGCGTGCGCCGGCGCGGACAATCCGTTCGTCGCGCACGAATTCCTGCACGCGCTCGAAGCCAGCGGTTCGGCCACCGCCGAGACCGGCTGGCTGCCGCAACATCTGGCCCTGACGCTCGAGGGCGCGCTGCTCGGCGTCGTGCCGTGTTTCCTCAAGTCGCATTCCTACGGCGAGTACGTGTTCGATCACGGCTGGGCCCAGGCCTATGAGCGTGCCGGCGGACGCTATTACCCCAAGCTGCAAGTCGCAGTGCCGTTCACGCCGGTGCCGGGACCGCGCCTGTTGATCAGGCCGGATCTCGACCGGGCCCAGATCGCGCCGGTGCTGATCGACGGGCTGCAGGCGCTCGCCGCGGCGCATCGCGCCTCGAGCGTGCACGCGACCTTTCTCGCCGCCGACGACGCGGCGTCGTTCACCGCCGCCGGCTGGCTGGCGCGCGAAGGCGTGCAGTATCACTGGACCAATGACGGTTACGCCACGTTCGACGACTTTCTCGGCGCGCTGTCTTCGTCGAAACGCAAGGCGATCCGGCGCGAACGCCGCGCCGTCGCCGAAGCCGGGGTCGAACTCGTCGCGGTCACCGGCGACGAAATCAGTTCAAGCCACTGGGACGCGTTCTGGCGCTTCTATCGCGCCACCTCGGATCGCAAATGGGGCAGCCCCTATCTGACGCGGCGTTTCTTCGACCGGCTCGGCGAATCGATGGCCGATCGTGTGGTGTTGATCCTGGCGCGGCGAAATGGGCGCTGGATCGGCGGCGCGCTCAACCTGCTCGGCAGCCACACCTTGTTCGGCCGCAATTGGGGCGCCACCGAAGACGTGCCGTTCCTGCATTTCGAGGCCTGCTATTATCGCGCCATCGAATTCGCCATCGAGCACGGGCTCAAGCGCGTCGAGGCCGGCGCGCAGGGTGAGCACAAGATCCAGCGCGGCTATCTGCCGGTGAAAACGCGCAGCGCGCATTGGGTCGCCGATCCGCGTTTCCGCGACGCGCTGGAATCATGGCTCGAACATGAGCGCGATGCGATGCACGACGAACGCACGGCCTTGGCGACCTTGTCGCCGTTTCGCGAATAAACGGCCCGCTCCCGCGACACGTTTCGCGGCAATAATTTCAGTAGGGCGTGCGGTCGGCCTTGGCGGCCCAGTCGCGCATCACCGCCGCCGCTTCATCCTGCAACGATTGTTCGGCGACGACACGACGTTGGTCTGGCGCGCGGCAAAGCTCGTCAAGGATCGCGCCGTCGTCGAATCCGATCGCGGCTGCGTCGCCGCAGGCGGCGGCATAGACAATGCGTCCGATGCGTGCCCAATGGATCGCCGCCAGGCACATCGGGCAAGGCTCGCAGCTGGCGTAGATGATGGCGCCCGACAGGTCGAAATGGCCGGCCGCGGCGGCGGCATTTCGAATCGCGGTGACTTCCGCGTGCGCGGTCGGATCGCCGCTGGCGACGACGCGGTTCCAGCCTTCACCAAGAATTTTGCCGTCGCGCACGACGACGGCGCCGAACGGCCCGCCCTCGTTCGACTCCATGCCGGCGCGCGACAACTCGATCGCGCGGCGAAGGAACGCTTCGTCACTCATCTGTCGGGAAAGGAACGAGCCGGCTTATTCGACCGGCTCGAGCACCTTTTCAGGCGAAGCGGGCTTGGGTTCGAGATCGAACACCAGCTTGCCGTCGCGCACGTCGATGCGAACGATGCCGCCCTTCGACAATTTGCCGAACAGCAACTCTTCGGCGAGCGGCTTCTTGACGTATTCCTGGATCGTGCGGGCCAGCGGCCGCGCGCCCATCTTCACGTCGTACCCCTGCTCGCCGAGCCAGCGCCGCGCCGCGTCGGTCATCTCGATCTCGACGCCGCGATCGGCCAGTTGCGCCTCGAGCTGGATGACGAACTTGTCGACGACGCGGCCGATGATCTCGGGCGTCAGGCCGCCGAACGGAATGATCGCGTCCAGCCGGTTGCGGAATTCCGGCGTGAACATCTTCTCGATCGCTTCGGTGTCCTCGCCGATGCGAACCGTGCGTTCGAAGCCGATCACCGGCTTGGCCATATCGGCGGCGCCTGCATTGGTCGTCATGATCAGGATGACGTTGCGGAAATCGACCGTCTTGCCGTTGTGGTCGGTCAGTTTTCCGTAGTCCATCACCTGCAGCAGGATGTTGAACAGGTCGGGATGCGCTTTCTCGATTTCGTCGAGCAGCAGCACCTGGTGGGGGTGCTGGTCGACCGCATCGGTCAGCAGGCCGCCCTGGTCGAACCCGACATAGCCGGGCGGTGCGCCGATCAGGCGCGAGACCGTGTGGCGCTCCATGTACTCGGACATGTCGAACCGCGTGAGCTCGATGCCCAGCGTCTTCGCCAGCTGGCGCGCGACTTCGGTCTTGCCGACGCCGGTCGGGCCGCTGAACAGGTACGAGCCGATCGGCTTCTCCGGCTCGCGCAGGCCGGCACGCGCCAGCTTGATCGCGCTGGCCAGCGCCTCGATCGGCTTGTCCTGACCGAACACCATCGTCTTCAGCGAGGTCTCGAGCGAACGCAGCGCTTCCTTGTCGTCGCGGCTGACCGATTTCGGCGGGATGCGCGCGATCTTGGCGACCACCGCCTCGACTTCCTTGACGCCGATCGTCTTGCGCCGGCGGCCTTCGGGCAGCAGCGCCTGCGCCGCGCCGACTTCGTCGATCACGTCGATCGCTTTGTCCGGCAGCTTGCGGTCGCCGATATAGCGCGCCGACAGCTCGACCGCGGTCTTGATCGCGTCGGCGGTGTAACGGACGCGATGGTGCTTTTCGTAATACGGCTTGAGACCGGTGAGGATCTTGATCGAATCCGCGATCGACGGTTCGTTGACGTCGATCTTCTGGAAGCGACGGACCAGCGCGCGGTCCTTCTCGAAGTAGGACCGGTATTCTTTGTAGGTGGTCGAGCCGATGCAGCGCAGCGTGCCCTGGGCCAGCGCCGGCTTCAGCAGGTTCGAGGCGTCCATCGCGCCGCCCGACGTCGCCCCCGCACCGATCACGGTGTGGATCTCGTCGATGAACAGGATCGAGCCCGGCTGCTGGTCGATCTCGGTGATGACCGCTTTCAGCCGCTCTTCGAAGTCGCCGCGATAGCGCGTGCCCGCCAGCAGCGCGCCCATGTCGAGCGCGAAAATCACCGCGTCCTTCAGCACTTCGGGCACTTCGCCGTGCACGATGCGCCGCGCCAGGCCTTCGGCGATGGCGGTCTTGCCGACGCCGGGATCGCCGACATAAAGCGGATTGTTCTTCGAGCGGCGGCACAGGATCTGAATCGTGCGCTCGACCTCGTGGTCGCGGCCGATCAGCGGATCGATCTTGCCGCCCTGCGCCTTGCGATTGAGGTTCACGCAATAGGCGTCGAGCGCCTCGTGTCCCTTCTTCACCACCTTCTCGGCCTGGGCGTCGGAATCGGCGCCGCTGACGCGGCGCGTTTCGGTCTGGCCGGGCGCCTTCGAGATGCCGTGGCTGATGTAATTCACCGCGTCGAACCGCGTCATCTCCTGCTCCTGCAGGAAATAGACGGCATGGCTTTCGCGCTCGCTGAACAGGGCGACCAGCACGTTGGCGCCGGTGACCTCGTCGCGGCCCGACGACTGCACGTGGATCGCAGCCCGCTGCAGCACGCGCTGGAACCCGGCCGTCGGCTTGGCTTCGTCGCCGCCATCGGTGGTGAGGTTCGACAGTTCGTTGTCGATATAGTCGGCGAGCTGTTCGCGCAGCTTGGAAAGATCGACGCCGCAGGCGCGCAGGACGGAGATCGCGTCCTGGTCCTCGGTCAGCGCGAGCAGCAGATGCTCGAGCGTCGAATATTCGTGGCGGCGGGCGTTCGCCTGGGCGAGCGCGCGATGAAGTGTCTGTTCGAGATTGCGGCTAAGCATTTTGGTTCAGTCCCGCTCCAACGTGCATTGAAGCGGATGTTGCTGCTGTCGGGCGAAATCCATGACCTGGGTCACCTTCGTCTCCGCCACCTCGTAGGTATAAACGCCGCACAGGCCGACACCGCGCCGGTGTATGTGCAGCATGATACGAGTCGCTTCCTCGCGACTCTTACGGAAGAATCTTTCTAGCACGTGAACGACGAACTCCATTGGCGTGTAGTCGTCGTTGAGCATGAGCACCTTGTACATGGACGGCTTCTTGGTTTCGGCGCGGGTCTTGACCACCACGCCGGTGCCACTGCCGTCGGAAAAGCGCTTGTCGTCGTCGGCCATGCTGTCTTTTCAAAGGAACGCGCGAGGCCAGGATATGGCTCGCTGAGGGCAGTTCGCAAAGTGCGCCAAAGCGACAACGTTGCGAAGCCGGTGCCTGTCACCAGGGCCGACGCCCGGCGGGGCGAGGAAACGGGCTTGAAAAGGGGCGGCTCCAAAACGACGAAACCCCTGCGGCTTTGCAGCCGCAGGGGTTTCGGACCGTGCTCGTCGGGGGCTGCGTTTAGGCAGCGACCGGCTTGGCGTAGGTCTCGATCACGGCGCTGACGCGGGCGTTCAGCGGCTCGATCGCTTCGTTGGCCACGCGGACCGACAGCTCGCCCAGCTTGGTCGTCTCGGCGACCAGCGAGTCGAAGGCCTTCTTGGCATAGTCGTTCTGGAGATCGGCGACTTCGCGGATCGTCTTGGCGCCGAACAGCGCCTTGGTCGCATCGACCGTCGTGGTGACGTTGGTCTGGCTGAACGCGGCCACGGCGCGGGTCAGCTCTTCAAAGCCCTTCGCCATGGTCGAGCCCGCCTTGAGGTAGGCGTCGAGGTTGGCCTTGCCGAAGGCGGCCACGTCATCGACCGTCTTGAAGTTCTGGCCGGTAAACTTGCCGAAGGTCTCTTTGGCGGCCGCGAAGGTGGCGGCCTGGAACTGCGTCGTATCGGTCATCATGTCTCTCCGTCGCACGGTTGTTTCGCAGGTGCGGCACAGATTTCCACGAGGGAGCCGGCCACTTCCCGCAGGGGTTTGTTGCGGTGCAGCATAAGTCGGGCTGAACTGCCTAAAAGTCAAGCGATGTTCGGTCGCATCGCGGACAAAGCGCAAGAAACCCCAGTGAAATCTGGAATTTGCTGGACAACCCGGAAGTGCTTCCTTAACCAAATTCCAGCAAACCTCCGGGTTGGATCGCCGGAGGCGGGGGACGAGGGATGCAGCTTGGGGGACGGATCGCCGCGTGGGCGATAGGCGCGCTACTCGCCGCGTCGTCTGGTGTCGCGCACGCCACGGATGCGTCGATCGTGATCGATGCCGACAGCAACCAGGTGATCAGCCAGGAAGACCCCGATCGATCGCTGCATCCGGCGTCGATGACCAAGATGATGACGCTGTTGATGACGTTCGACGCCATCGAGAGCGGCAAGCTGTCGCTGCAGAAGCGCCTGCCGGTTTCCTCAGCCGCCTCGTCGATGTCGCCGACCAAGATCGGCGTGCAGCCCGGCGACACGCTGCGCGTCGAAGACGGCATCCTGGCGCTGGTGACGCAGTCGGCGAATGACGCCGCCGTCGTGCTCGCCGAAGGGATCGGCGGCACCGAACAGCATTTCGCGCAGATGATGACGGCGCGTGCGCGCCAGCTCGGCATGCGCAACACGATATTCCGCAACGCGTCGGGGCTGCCCGATCCGGGCCAGATCTCGACCGCGCGCGACATGGCGGTTCTCGCGCGCACGCTGATCAAGCAATACACCAAGTACTATTCTTATTTTTCGACCGAAGAGTTCGAGTTCAACGGCTCGACCTATCGCAACCACAATCACTTGATGGAGCGGTATGCGGGCATGGACGGTCTCAAGACCGGCTTCATCCGCGCCTCCGGTTTCAATCTCACCGCGTCGGCGGTGCGCAACGGCCATCGCCTGATCGGCGTCGTGTTCGGTGGTCCCAGCGCCGTCGCGCGCGACAACTACATGGCGGCGCTGCTCGACGCGGGCTTCCGCAAAGCCGGGCAGGGCGACGCGGCGCTGGTCGCCGCGGCCGGCGTGCCCAAGCCGGGCCACAAGCCGCTCTCGGTTGCGATCGCGCAGTATCAGCCCGAAGAAGAACCCGCCGGCGAACAGCTCGCCGCGCTGGCCGATGCCGCGACCAAGGGCGAGGGCGATATTCCGTTCCCCGCGCCGACGCCGAAAGTGATGGCGCCGCCGACGCCGGTGATGCAGGCCGCATCGATGAAGCCGGCCGCCGCCGCGACGGCTTCGGCGAAGGGCTGGGGCATTCAGGTCGGCGCCTTTTCCAGCACCAAGGCGGCTGAGGCGGCGCTCGACAAGGCGGTCCGGCAGGCGCCGGCGCTGCTGGCCAAGGCGCAGCGCGCGGTCGAGGCGCTGAAGTCGGGCGGTGCCACCGTCTATCGCGCGCGTCTGGTCGGGCTCGATCCCGCCGCCGCCAAGCGTGCCTGCAGCGTTGTCGCCAACTGCCTGAAAGTCGCGCCGGGCGCCTGATCGCGCATGCGGCCGGCGCGTGAAACGCGCACATGAAAGCTGTCCAGCTTCGCATCACCGGTCTTGTGCAGGGCGTGGGCTACCGCGCCTGGTTTGCCGACGAAGCGCGCGCCCGCGGCCTGGTCGGCTGGGTGCGCAACCGCGCTGACGGGAGCGTCGAAGCTTGCATCGCCGGTGATGAGTCCGTTCTCGAGCAGATGATCGAAGCGGCGCGCAGCGGGCCGTCCCATGCGCGCATCGACCATATCGAGACGGTGGAAACCGACGCCAAGGGGCTGGACGGGCTGCGCATTCTTCCCACTCTCTAAGCCATGGCGATCCGACCGATCATCCGCCTCGGCGATCCGATGCTGCGCGCGGTTGCGGCGCCGGTCGCCGATCCGACCGATCCCGCGCTGGCGCACCTGCTCGCCGACATGGCCGAGACGATGCAGGCGGCGAACGGCGTCGGCTTGGCCGCGCCGCAGGTGGCGAGCGGGCTGCGCGCGATCGTGTGGCGGCCGATCGCGGTGCGCGGCGAGGCCAGCGATCAGATCATTGCCCTGCTCAATCCCGAACTCGTGCCGCTGGACGATACGCGCGAGCTGGGCGTCGAAGGCTGTCTTTCGATCCCCGAGCTGCGGGGGCTGGTGCCGCGTTTCGCGCGCGTCGGCCTGACCGGGCTGGATCGCGCCGGCAACCGCGTCGAGCGCGAGGCCCTGGGCTTCGAAGCCCGGATTCTGCAGCACGAGGTCGACCATCTCGACGGCGTCGTCTATCTCGATCGCATGACCGACATGGCGTCGCTGGGCTACGGCCCCGAACTCGACGCCGCGCGCGACGGAGGAACGCTATGAGCGACCAGGAAGCCGACCGTCTTCTGACGCAGTTGCTGCCGTCGGTTCCGTTTGACGGTTGGACCGAGGCGGCGCTCACCGCCGCGTCGCGGGCTGCCGGTCTGGACGAGACTGCGTGGCGCCGGATTTTTCCGCGCGGTCCGCTCGATGCGGTGCTCGCCTTCAGTGGCTGGGCCGATGCCGCGATGATGGTGACATTGCAGACGCGCGACCTGACACAGATGCGCGTGCGCGACCGGGTTGCGCTGGGCGTGCGTGCGCGGCTCGAAGCGCTGGCGACGCATCAGGACGCGGTGCGCCGTTCGACCCGCGTGCTGGCGCAGCCGGGTGCCGCGCCCGATGCGGCGCGTTCGGTCTATCGCACCGTCGACGCGATCTGGCGCGCCGCCGGTGATACCGCCACCGATTATAATTTCTATACCA
>JAQGIE010000262.1 GCA_028291365.1 Rhodospirillales bacterium | reverse complement strand
CGCTGCTCGTTGCTATACATCCGGCCTCCCGACAGCTCTTGGACACGTCGATGCTCGCCCATCGTTTTCTGCCTGCGATCCTGCTCACCGCCGCTCTCGCCGCCTGCTCGTCGTCCGATGACAAGCTGACGCAAGTCGAGAAGCCGGTCGGGGTGCTCTACACCGATGCGATCAATGAAATGCACGACGAGAATTATCGTCGGGCCGCGGCGCTGTTCGACGAAGTCGAGCGCCAGCATCCTTATTCGCAGTGGGCGACCCGCGCGCAGCTGATGGCTGCCTTCGCGCACTACCAGAATCTGAAATATGACGACGCGATCGTGGCGCTGGATCGCTTCATCCAGCTGCATCCCGGTTACGAGAACGTCGCCTATGCCTATTACCTGAAGTCGATCTGCTATTATGAGCAGATCACCGACATCCGCCGCGACCAGAAGATGACCGAGCTCGCGCTCGACTCGCTGAACGAGGTGGTGCGCCGCTTCCCCGGCACGCCCTACGCGCTCGACGCCGAGGGCAAGCTGCAGCTGGCGCGCGACCACCTGGCCGCGAAGTCGATGGAGATCGGCCGCTACTACCAGCAAAAGGGCATCTGGAACGCGGCCATCAACCGCTTCCGCGACGTCATCGACCGCTACCAGACGACCAGCCACACGCCCGAAGCGCTCGAGCGCGTCGTCGAATGCTATCTCGCGCTCGGTCTGCGCGAAGAAGCGGTCAAGGCCGCGTCGGTGCTCGGCTACAACTATCCCAACAGTGAGTGGTATCGCGACGCCTACTCGCTGGTGAATGAAGGCCGCACCGCGCCGAATAGCGAGAGTGGCAACAGCCGCGGCTGGTTCGGCCGCGCCTGGACCTCACTTTCGCCGTTCTAATTCATAAGGCGGCGCCGCGGTGCTGACCGCGCTGTCGATCCGCGACGTCGTTCTGATCGAACGACTCGATCTCGTCTTCGCGCCCGGCTTGACCGTGCTGACCGGCGAGACGGGCGCCGGCAAATCGATTCTGCTCGACGCGCTGGGCCTGGCGCTCGGCGCCCGCGCCGAAGCCGGGCTGGTGCGCAACGGCGCCAGCCAAGCCACCGTCACCGCCGAGTTCGACCTGCCGCGCGATCACGAAGCGCGCGCGCTGCTCGCCGAACAGGACATCACCCTCGCCGAAGACACGCTGGTCGTGCGCCGCACGCTGGGCGCCGACGGGCGCAGCCGCGCTTTCATCGACGACCAGCCGGTCGGCGTCGGCCTGCTCAAACGGCTGGGCGCTTCGCTGGTCGAAGTGCACGGCCAGTTCGACGCGCACGCGCTGTTCGACAATGAAACCCATCGCGCCATTCTCGACGCGCACGGCAAGCTCGGCGCCGACACGGCGGCGGTGGCCCGATGCTGGGACGCCTGGCGTGAAGCGCGCGATGCGCACAGCCGCGCCCAGAGCGAGGCCGCGCGTGCCCGCGCCCACGAGCAGGAACTGCGCGATGACCTGGAGTCGCTGGCGACGCTGGCGCCCAAGGACGGCGAAGCGGCCAGGCTGACGGCCCAGCGCGCCACGTTGCAGCATCACGATCTGCTGGTGCAGGCGATCCAGGCCGCCGAAGCCGACCTGGCCGGGCCGCGCGGCGCACAGGCCGCCATCGAACGCGCGCGGCGCGGACTCGACCGCGCCGCCGACAAGGTCGGCTCAACATTGGATCCGGCGCGCCAGGCGCTCGATCGAGTCACAGTCGAACTCGAGGAAGCGATCGGCGCGCTGCATACGATCGCGGCGACGCTCGATCCCGCCGAAGCCTCGCTCGAACGGGTCGACGACCGGCTGCATGAATTGAAGACGCATGCGCGCCGGCACGGCGTCGAGCCGGACGAGCTGCCGGCGTTGCGCGACAGGCTGCAGCGCGAACTGGCGCTGGCCGAAGGCGGCGGTGCCGCGATCGACGCGCTGGCCCGGGCCGAGCAGGCGGCGCGCGCCGCCTATGTCGAAGCGGCGACCTCGCTGTCGGCCAAGCGCGCCCAGGCGGCAAAAAAACTCGACAAGGCGGTGGCGGCGGAGCTGCCGCCGCTGAAACTGGAGAAAGCGCGTTTCGCGACCGAGCTGAACGAGCTGCCCGAAAGCGATTGGGGAGCGAACGGACGCGAGCGTGCCATCTTCACCGTCGCGACCAATCCGGGCCAGAAGCTCGGCCCCCTGGCCAAGATCGCGTCGGGCGGCGAGCTGGCACGCTTTCTACTGGCGCTCAAAGTCGTGCTTGCGGGCGTCGGCAGCGCACGCACGCTGGTGTTCGACGAAGTCGATGCTGGCGTCGGCGGCGCCACCGCCGATGCGGTCGGCGAGCGGCTCGGAAGACTTGCTGAACGCGCGCAGGTGCTCGTTGTCACGCACAGCCCGCAGGTCGCGGCGCGCGGCGCGCTCCATCTGCGCGTCGAAAAAGGCGGCAAGACCAAAGTCGCGACCAATGTCGTCACCTTGGACGAAAGCGGGCGGCGCGAGGAAGTCGCGCGCATGTTGTCCGGCGCCATCGTCACCGACGAGGCGCGCGCCCAGGCGCAGCGGCTGATGGCGGGTGGATAACGCACGTGGCCAAGAAAAACAGCACCAGTGCCGATCTCGACGCGCTGCTGCGCGATCCGGCCGATCCCGACGAGGCGGCCGCGCTCGTCACCGCGCTGATCGACGAAATCCGCAAGCACGACGTCGCCTATCACCAGAAGGACGCGCCGAGCATCGCCGACGCGGACTATGACAAGCTCAAGCGGCGGCTGCAGACGCTCGAACGTGACTATCCCGAAACGCTGCGCGAAGACAGTCCCAGCCTCGCGGTCGGCGCGGCGCCGGCGCAGGGCTTTCGCAAAGTGCGTCACGCGCGCCCGATGCTGTCGCTCAACAACGCGTTCAGCGACGAGGACGTCGCCGATTTCGCGCAGTCGGTGCGGTCGTTCCTGAAAGAGTTCAAGGACGATCCCGAGCGCAAGCTCGACTTCATCGCCGAAGCCAAAATTGACGGCCTGTCCTGTTCGCTGACGTACGAGAATGGCGAATTGGTATTGGCGGCGACGCGCGGCGACGGGCTGGAAGGCGAAGACGTCACCGCCAATGCGCGCCACGTCGCCGACATTCCGCAAAAGCTGAAAGGCAAAGGGTGGCCGGCCAAGCTCGAAGTGCGCGGCGAAGTGTATATGGAGCACGCGGCCTTTTTCGCGCTCAACGAGCGCCGCGCCGAAGCCGGCCTGCCGCTGTTCGTGAACCCGCGCAACACGGCCGCCGGCAGTCTGCGCCAGCTCGATCCCAACGAAACCAAGAATCGGCCGGTGCGCTTCTTCGGCTACGCGCTGGGCGAGACGTCGGAACCGATCGCGGACACGCAGCACGGCATTCGCGAGAAGCTGCACAAATGGGGCCTCGAGTTGAACGAGCCGTCCAAGGTCACCAGCGATCTCGGCGAGCTGCTCGAATTCTATCGCGAGATCGGCGAACGCCGCGCCTCGCTGCCCTACGATATTGACGGCGTCGTCTACAAGGTCGACCGGCTCGACCTGCAGCGCCGGCTCGGCGACGTGCAGCGCGCGCCGCGCTGGGCGGTGGCGCATAAATTCCCCGCCGAACGCGCCACCACCGTGCTCGAGAAGATCGACATCCAGGTCGGCCGCACAGGCGCGCTGACGCCCGTCGCGCATCTGACGCCGGTCAATGTCGGCGGCGTGATGGTGGCGCGCGCCACCTTGCACAATGCCGACGAGATCGAACGCAAGGACATCCGCGAAGGCGACACGGTCATCGTCCAGCGCGCCGGCGACGTGATCCCGCAAGTCGTCGAAGTCGTGCTGGAGAAACGGCCCAAGGGCTCGAAGCCGTACGCGTTTCCCACCATCTGCCCGTGCAAGCTGAAGGCGCCGACTCATCGCGAAGAAGGCGAAGCGGTCACGCGCTGCACCGGCGAACTCGCCTGCCCGTTCCAGCAAGTCGAACGGCTCCGTCATTTCGCCTCGCGTGACGCGCTGGACATCGAGGGACTCGGCGACACGACGGTCCGGCAGTTCTTCGAAGAGGGTTTTCTCAAGCTCCCGGCCGACATTTTCCGGCTCAAGCACAAGCGCGACGCGATCATCGCGCTGCATGGCTGGAAGGACGTGTCGGTCGACAAGCTGCTGGCCGCAATCGAAGCGCGGCGCGGCGCACCGCTCGACCGGTTCCTGACCGCGCTCGGCATTCGCTATGTCGGTGAAACCAATGCGCGCAAGCTGGCGCTGCATTACGGCGACTATCCGACCTGGCGCCAGGCGATGGCGGATGCACTGGCCGACGACAGCGAGGCGCGCAAGGAGCTCGAGGGCGTTTTCGTCGCCGACTCCAAGACCGCCAAGGGCGTGGTCGCGAAAGAGCTGATCGCTTTCTTCGAAGAGCCGCACAACGTGCAGGCGCTGGACGATGTCGCGAACGAAGTGAAGCCGAGTCCGGTCGAGCGCCCCGCCACCGACAGTCCCGTCGCAGGCAAGACCGTCGTCTTCACCGGCACGCTGGAGAAGATGACCCGCCCCGAAGCCAAGGCGCGGGCCGAACAACTCGGCGCCAAGGTGGCGGGCTCGGTGTCGAAAAAGACCGACTATGTCGTCGCCGGTGCCGAGGCGGGATCGAAGCTCAAGGCGGCGACGGAGCTCGGCGTTGCGGTGCTGAGCGAAGACGAGTGGCTGACGCTGATCGGCGATGGTTGAGCGCGATCACATCCCCGTCGCGATAGCGGCGCATAAATAATTGTCACCCCGGCGGAGCCCGGGGCCCACGGTCGTGGCAACACGGGACCGTTCCGTACTGCCCCACCTATGGGCCCCGGCCTTCGCCGGGGTGACAACTTCGTTGTTCAGCTCTGCAGCAGTTTCAGTCGCGCCCGCAGCGCTTCGCGGATATGGGCGCGCGCGAGCTCTTCGGCTTTGGCGGGATCGCGCGCCTCGATCGCGTCGATGATGCCGCGATGTTCGGCGGCCGCGACGGTCGGTCGGCCTTTGACGCTGAAGGTCGTCTGGCCCAGCAATGCGATTCCGTCCTGCATCTCCTGCAGCGCCGCGTCGAGATAGCGGTTGCGCGCGGCTCGGAACACCGCCTCATGAAACTGGCGATTGATGCGCGCCATGGCGCGCGGGTCTTCGAAATGCGCCTCGTAGAGAACCTCGATGTCGCGCAGCCCGTGAATCTCGGGCTGCGCCGCATGCTGCGCCGCCAGCCGCGCCGCCGCACCCTCGAGAATTTCGCGCATGGCGTAGAGTTCGAGAATCTCGGACAGGTCGAGATTGCGCACGACCAGCCCGCGCGCACCGGCCGGCTGCACGAAACCTTTCGCGGCCAGCCGCCCGAAGGCTTCGCGAACCGGCGTGCGGCTGACGTTCAGACGCTGCGCCACTTCTTCTTCGCGCAGACGGTCGCCCGGCCGATAGACCCCGTCGCGCAAACCCTGCGACAGCGCCTGGTACACGGCTTCGCTCAGATTCTGTCCGCTCGTTTCGGACAGTTTGAAGGCAGCTTTTTTGACCACCGGCGCCATCACGCCCCCATCGCACGCGGCGGCGAGTCGGCGGAAGCGCGCAGCGACGCCGGCACCTCGACCTTCACCGCGTCGGCTTCGGCGATCACCGTCGCGAGTTCGCTCGCGTCGAGCGGAATGCCGTCGAGGCGACGCCTGGCGGCGATGCGCGCTTCGGGTTCGCCGGGCAGCAGAATCTCGTCGACACCCTGCGCCTTCGGTCCGCTTTTGGCGCGGCGCGCCAGATCGCCCATGCGTTGCGCCAGCTCGGCGCGCGGCAAGAACAGGTCGGGTTTCAAGGCCAGAAAACAGTGGCCGACATTCTGGGGCTGTTCGAAATCGATATACTGGTTGCGCACCTCGCCGCCGAACGCGGCGCCGGACAGCACGCCGGCAAGAATCTCCATCATCAGCGACAGCGCGCTGCCTTTGACGCCGGCCGCGGGCAGCACCACGCCCTCATAACCGGCCTTGGCGTCGGTGGTGGCGCGGCCTTCCGCGTCGAGCGCCCAGCCTTCGGGAATCTTTTCGCCGCGCTGCATGGCGCGCCTGATCTTGCCGCGCGCCACCACCGACATTGCCATGTCGACCACGACCGGCGGTGAGCCGTCGCCGCCGGGCGCGGCGAAGGCGAACGGGCTGGTGCCGAGAAACGCCTCGCGCCCGCCCCAGATCGGCATCGCCGGCGACGCGTTGGTGAAGGCGAAGGCGCAGAATCCTGCTTCGAGCGCCTGGAGCAGGTAACTCGCCGCCATGCCGTAATGGGTGCTGCGATGCACCAGGACCAGGCCGACGCCATGCGCCGTCGCGATCTCGATCGCGAGATCCATCGCCCGCGTGCCGACCACGAAGCCCAGCCCGTTATCGCCGTCGACGCGCGCCGCAACGGTCATGGCGCGTTCGGTCGTCAAGGCAGGCGCCGGATTGACCAGCTTGCGGCGCAGACGCTCGGTATAGATCGGAATGCGGCCGACGCCGTGCGAGGCGACGCCACGCAGATCGGCCTCGACCAGGCAGTGCGCGACACGATCGGCGTCGTGCCGCGGCACGTGATGGGCCGCGAAGATGTCGCTGGTCACGCGATGGAGCAGCTCTGCCGGCACGTGGCCAGGGACGTGATTGGTGGACAGTGTTGCCTCCTGGCGGGCGCCCAGGCTTGCCGCGCCCGGCTCTGTATTGCACTGTATGCAAAAATATACGCTGCGCAATCGGCCCGTGATACGCCGGTGGCCGGCGCTTCGCAATTTGGGGAGAACGCGATGAAGCGAGCGATCGTTGTTGCCACCGGCCTTGCACTCGGACTGTTCGCTGCCGCCGCCCATGCGGCGGAGGTGCCTGCGGGGTATCCCGCCAGCTACGCCAAGATCCTCGACGACGCCGAGAAGGAAGGGCGTCTCGTGATTTACGCGAACACCGAACAGTTCGCGGTCAATCCGATTCTCGAAGACTTCAAGGCGGCGTTTCCCAAAATCCAGGTCGATTATCTCGAGCTGAAAGCCGCCGATCTCTACACCCGCGCATCGAGCGAAATCGCGGCCAGCACGCTGAAGGCCGATTTCATCTGGTCGTCGGCGATGGATCTGCAATTTCAGCTTGCCGACGAAGGCGCGGTCGCGACCTACGCCTCGGTCGAAAAGCCCAACATGCCGAGCTGGGCGTTGTACAAGGACCAGCTTTACGGCGTGACGTTCGAGCCCGTCGCGATCGTCTACAACAAGAAGCTGGTGCCGGAAGCCGACGTGCCGCAGACGCGCGACGCGTTCGCCAAGCTGCTCGAGACCAAGAAAGCCGACTATGTCGGCAAGGTCGCGATGTACGATCCGGAACGCAGCGGCCTCGGCTTCTTCGTCATCAGCCACGATGCGCGAGTCGGCGACGCGGTGTGGAAGCTGCTCAAGGCGATGGGGCCGACCCAGCCGAAACTCTATGTCGCGACCGGCCAGATGCTGGAGAAGGTCGGATCGGGCGAACATTCGATCGCCTACAACATCATCGGCCCGTACGCGTTGCTGAAGGCCGAGAAGGATCCGAACATCGGCATCGTGATGCCCAAGGATTACACGCAGATCCTGACGCGCATCGCGCTGATCCCGAAAGCGGCGCCGCATCCGAACGCGAGCAAAGTGTTCCTCGATTATCTCCTGTCCA
This sequence comes from Rhodospirillales bacterium, assembly GCA_028291365.1. Taxonomy (GTDB): domain Bacteria; phylum Pseudomonadota; class Alphaproteobacteria; order BOG-932; family Roseiterribacteraceae; genus Roseiterribacter. Next base: position 8,303 of record JAQGIE010000262.1, on the reverse strand, counting down.
AGCGCGGCCAGCAGGTGATCGCCGACAAGGCGCTGCTCTATTCGATCCGCGCCGACATCCAGGGCAAGGCAACCGCGGCGAAACTCACCGCCGAGCTCGGCAATGCGCTGAAACCGATCGCGATCACGCCGGCGCTGCTCGACGATCTCGATCCGGCGAAGCGCCTGCCATTCTACAAGAAGTTCAACGACGCTCTGGCCGGGAAGTAAGGGGGCGACGCGATGCGGCGCGAAACGTGGCGGAGTGCGGTTGCCGGCTCCGCCGCTCTCTTCATCCTGGCTCCGGTTGCTCTGGTCATCTACCAGAGCTTTCTGAGCGCGCCGTTTTACAGCGCGCGCGCCAAGCTCGGCCTGTCGTCCTACGCGTTCATCCTCAGCGACGCCGACTTCTGGTACGCGCTCGGCCATTCGCTGGCTCTGTCGGCGAGCATGGTGCTGATCGCGGTGCCGTTGGGATCGCTGCTCGCCTTTCTCACCGTGCGCACCGACGTGCCGGGCCGCCGCTGGCTCGAGCCCGCGATCCTGCTGCCGCTGTTCGTGTCGCCGATGGTGCTCGCCTTCGGCTACATCGTGTCGGCAGGTCCGGTCGGCTTCATCACGATCTGGTGGCAGAACCATCTGGGTACGCCGGGCTGGAACATCTATTCCTTCGTCGCGCTGATGCTGGTCGTCGGCCTGACTCACGTTCCGCACGTCTATATCTATGTCTCGGCAGCGTTGCGCACGGTGCCATCCGATCTCGAAGAAGCTGCGCGAGTCGCGGGCGCAACGCCATTCCAGGTCGCGCGGCGCGTGACCTTGCCGCTGGTCTGGCCGTCGGTCGCCGTCGCGGCGGTGCTGATCTTCTTCCTCGGATTTGAACTGTTCGGCCTGCCCTACGTGCTGGGCGATCCGGAAGGACGCCTGGTGCTGGCGACCTATCTCTACAAGCTCACCACGCGTCTCGGCACCCCCGCCTACAACATGATGGCGGTGGTGGTGATCGCGATCATGCTGTTCACCTTGCCGCTGGTGATATTGCAGCGGCGCATGCTGCGCTCCGCCGACCGGCACGCGACGATGCGCGGCAAGGCGGCACGGCCCAAGATCGTGCCGCTCGGCAAATGGCGCTGGGTCGCGCTGGCGCTGATCGCGGCGTGGCTGCTGTTCGTGGTGGCGATCCCGCTGATCGGCATCACCTTCCGCTCGTTCGTCAGCGCCTGGGGCTCGACCGTCACCATCGCCGACGTGCTGACGCTCGACAATTATCGCGCCATCAACAATGTGCGCGGCGTCGGCCGTTCCATCATCAACACGCTGCTGGTCGCGGTCGTCGGCGGGCTGCTGTCGGTGGGCGTGTTCACGCTGCTGGCGCTGGCCAGCCATCGGTCGAAGCAGTGGAGCACGCGTGCGCTCGATTTCCTGGTGCTGCTGCCGCGCGCCATGCCCGGCATCATCGCGGGGCTGGTCGTGTTCTGGCTGTTCCTGTTCATCGAGCCGCTGAAGCCGTTGGTCAGCACGCTGGCGACGGTGTGGATCGCCTACACGCTCGTGTGGCTGCCGTTCGGGCTGCGCCTGATCTCGAACTCGCTGGGCCAGGTGTCACGCGAGCTCGAAGAAGCCGCGGCGGTGAGCGGCGCCAAGCGCACCATGGTCGCGCGGCAGGTGATCCTGCCGCTGGCGCGGCACGGCATCGTCGCGGCCTGGCTGCTCACCTTCCTGCTGTATGTGCGCGAATATTCGACCGGCATCTATCTGTTTGCGCCAGGCAGCGAAGTGATGGGTGCGATGCTGGTCAATCTGTGGACTTCGGGAAATATTGATGTCGTCGCGGCGCTGTCGGTGATCAACAGCACCGCCATCGCGATCGGCATCGCCATCGCGCTTCGCTTCGGCATCCGCCTCGATGCTTGACGTTCTCGTCATCGGGGGCGGCAATGCCGCCCTTTGCGCAGCCATTGCTGCGCGCCGCGACGGCGCCAGCGTCAAAGTGCTGGAAGCCGCTTCGAAATTCTATCGCGGCGGCAATACGCGCCATACGCGCAACATGCGTTGCGCGCACGATCACGCCACCGCGACGCTCACCGGCCCTTACACCGAGGCCGAATTCTTCGACGACCTGCTGCTCGTCACCCAGGGCCAGACCGACGAGGCGCTGGCGCGGCAGATGATCGCCGAATCCAAGTCGATGCTCGACTGGATCGCCGAACAGGGCGTGCGCTTCCAGCCGTCGCTGGGCGGCACGCTCAGCCTCGGCCGCACCAATTCGTTCTTTCTCGGTGGCGGGCGCGCCATGTTGAACGCGCTCTACCGGACCGCCGAAGCGCTGGGCGTCGAGATCGAATACGAGGCCGAAGTCGTCGGACTCGACGTCGAGAACGGCATGTTCCTCGCCGCGCGCCTCGCCGATGGACGCGAGATCCGCGCCGGCACGCTGATCGCCGCTTCGGGCGGGTTCGAAGCCAATATCGAGTGGCTCAAGGAATCGTGGGGCGCTGCAGCGGACAATTTCCTCATCCGCGGCTCGCCGCATAATCGCGGCACCGTGCTCAAGCTGCTGCTCGACAAGGGCGTCGAACCGGTCGGCGATCCGACCCAGTGCCATGCGGTGGCGATCGACGCGCGCGCGCCGAAATTCGACGGTGGCATCATCACCCGGCTCGACTGCGTCGTGTTCGGCATCGTCGTGAACAAGCACTGCCAGCGTTTCTACGACGAGGGCGAGGATGTGTGGCCCAAGCGCTACGCGATCTGGGGACGGCTGGTGGCGGCGCAGCCCGATCAGATCGCCTACATCCTGTTCGATGCGAGGTCGCTCGAACTGTTCATGCCGTCGCTCTACCCGCCCATCCAGGCGCCGACCGTCGCCGAGCTGGCGCGCAAGCTCGACCTCGACGCGCAGGCGCTGACGCGCACGGTCGAGCAATTCAACGAAGCGGTGCAGCCGGGCACGTTCGATCACACGCAGCTCGACGATTGCCGCACCGAAGGGCTGACGCCGCCCAAGAGCCATTGGGCACGGCGCATCGAGACGGCGCCCTTCTATGCCTATCCGGTGCGGCCGGGCATCACCTTCACCTATCTCGGCACGCGGGTTGATGCGGATGCGCGCATGCGCATGGCGGACGGCAAGCCGGCTGCAAACATGTTTGCGGCGGGCGAGATCATGGCCGGCAACATTCTCGGCCGCGGCTATGCCGCCGGCATCGGGATGACGATCGGCAGCGTGTTTGGGCGGATTGCGGGACAACGGGCGGCGAAACATGCACGCAACTGAGGCCCACCATACGTCGGCATTGGCCGAAGCCGACCGGCTGATGACCGTGTGCAACTCCTGCCGCTATTGCGAGGGGCTGTGCGCGGTGTTCCCGGCGATGGAGATGCGCCGCGCCTTTGCCGACGGCGATCTGAATTACCTCGCCAACCTTTGCCATGGCTGCGGCGCCTGTCTCTATGACTGCCAGTTCGCGCCGCCGCACGAATTCCAGGTCAACGTGCCGAGCAACCTCGCCGTCGTGCGCAACGATTCGTACCGGCACTACGCCTGGCCGCGCGCACTGGCGCCGGTGTTCGATCGCAACGGGCTGTGGATCGCGCTGCTTGCGGTGCTGTGCGTGACCGGGTTCGTGCTCGGCTTCGTCGCAACGCAGGATCCGGCGGCGCTGGGCAATTCGGGCGATTTCTACCGGCTGATGCCGCATCGCGCGATGGTGCTGCTGTTCGGCGCCGCGTTCGCCTATGCGATCCTGGCGCTGACCATGAGCCTGCGCGCTTTCTGGCGCGACAGCGGCGAGCCTGCCTCGTCCTGGTCCGATCTTTGGCAGGCGATGCGCGACGCGGGATCGCTGCGCTATCTCGATGGTGGCGGCGTCGGCTGCATGAACGAGGACGAGCGTCCGACCGACCGCCGCCGCTTGTATCATCACCTGACCTTCTACGGCTTCCTGCTCTGTTTCGCCGCGACCTGCGTCGCGACGCTCTATCACTACCTGCTCGGCCGCGAAGCGCCGTATGCGTGGACCGACCTGCCGGTGCTGCTGGGAACGGCGGGCGGCATCGGGCTGGTGATCGGGCCCGCCGGCTTGCTGGCGGCGAAGTGGAAGCGCGATCCGGCCCTGCGCGATACGTCCCGCACCGGCATGGACGTCGCGTTTCTCGTCATGCTGTTCCTGACCAGCCTCACCGGCCTGGCGCTGCTGCTGTTGCGCGGCACGCCGGCGCTGGGACCCTTGCTGGCGCTGCATCTCGGCATCGTGCTGGCGCTGTTCGCGACCCTGCCCTACGGCAAGTTCGTGCACGGGCTCTATCGTTTCGCCGCGCTGGTTCGCTACGCGCAGGAGCGAAAGCGGTTCTGAAGCCAGCAGTCCTCCAGCTTACGGCGCGTCGATCATAAAACTTGGCTTCTTGGCGTCTTGGCGGTGAACGGCACGCCCCTCAGCCGCTTCTCCATCCGGTCGACATAGGCGACCAGCGCCGGATGTCCGCGCGTCATGACGCCGAGCCAGGTGTCGAACGGCGGGTGGACGAGATTGACCAGGAAGCCGTACGCCGTCGCGTCGATCGAGCGCGGCCGGTCGCCGCCGAAGAACGGCGCGTCCCCGAGCTGCGCCACGATCGCGTCGAGATCGTCGCGCGCGATCTGCATCAGCTCCTCCTTGGTGTGCCGTCCATAGCCTTGCGCGTGCAGCTGCCTGCGCACGCCGCGCCGCGCCAGCGTGGGCACCAGCAGCTTGAGCGGCACCGGCAAGGTGCCGAACAGATGGACACGGACTTTCTGCCAGGTCGGTTCGTCGATCCAGCGCGCCTGGATCAGCATCCAGTAGAAGGATTCCTCGAACAGGCGCCGCAGCGGATGCAGGCGCGCCTGCGAGCCCGCGTCGAGATCGCCGTCCAGCACGTCGCCGCGCGTGCGTTTCAGATGCTCGATGATGAACTGGCTGTCGACGAGGCGTGTGCCGTCGCTGTCGATCAGCACCGGCAGTTTGGCCTTGCGCGACCTGCGCGGGTCGCCGGCGCGGACCTCGTACGGGATCTGCGCCAGCTGCAGATAGGTTTCGAGCTTGGCGACGAAGGGGCTGAAATCGAACGGCGAGGCCCCGCGCGGATAGCCGATCAACGTGACTTTGCCGCTCATTTCACCAGCTCCCCGCGGACAAGCATGCCCGGCCGCCGGCCGGGCCCGGCCCCGAGGCCGCCGGCCAGGGCCGATCCGCGCTTGATGTTTCGTTTCGTCACAAGCCGAGCGTAGCCTTCGCCCCGATTGCCGCGAAGACTGCTGCGGCCTATCTCCTTGCGGTCCCGGCCCGGCGGAGCTTCAAACGTGCATCGGATCCTGGTCGCAGCCTTTTCCCTGGTGTTTCTCGCCCTCGCCGCGCCCGCACGCGCCGACGAGGCCAATGTGCATGTCGAGCTGCTGTCGGAGCAGGCGCGCATCGCCCCCGGCCAGACCTTCACCGTCGCCCTCAAGCAGACCATCAAGCCCGAGTGGCACACCTATTGGGCCAATCCCGGCGACAGCGGCACGGCCACCGCGGTCGAGTGGAAATTGCCGCCGGGCATGAAGGCGGGCGAGATCCAGTGGCCCGCCCCCGGCCGCATCCCGTACGGGCCGCTCGTCAATTACGGCTACGACAACGAAGCCGTACTGCTGATCAACCTGACCGCGCCCGCCGATGCGCAGCCCGGCAGCACCGTCCCCGTGCAGGGCGACGTCGAGCTGCTGGTGTGCAAGGACATCTGCATTCCCGAAGACGCGACGGTATCGCTCAACCTGCCGGTCGGCGCGACGCCGCAGCCCGATGCGGGTGCCGCCAAGCTGTTCGCCGATGCGCGCGCCAGGCTGCCGAGCAAGTCGCCCTTCGCGGCGCGCGTCGAAAGCAAGGGCAGCGCGATCCGCGTCGCGCTCGACACCGGCGATGCGCGCCAGCTGCGCGATCTCGTCTTCTTCCCGACCCAGCCCGAGCGCATCGACAACGCCGCGCCGCAGAAAGTTTCGACCACGGCCTCCGGGGTCACGCTCGAACTCAAGCGTGCTGAAGGGGCCAAGCAGGACGACGCAGCGCTCGAAGGCGTCCTGACCTTCCGCGACGAATCGACCGGCAAGGACTCGCCGCTGCGCGCGATCCAGTTCACCGCCCAGCCGGGCACGGTCGCCGCTCCCGCCGGGGCTGCTGCGGGCGGCGAGCGTTCGCTCGGTCTCGGCGAAGCGCTGCTCTTCGCGCTGCTGGGCGGATTGATCCTCAATCTGATGCCGTGCGTGTTCCCGGTCCTGTCGATGAAGGCGCTGTCGCTGGCGCGCGGCGCGCACGGCGACGCCGCGCATCGCCGCGCCGACGCGCTCGCCTATACCGCCGGCGTCCTGGCGATGTTCACGATCATCGCGGTTGCGCTGCTGGCGTTGCGCGCCGGTGGCGCCGAAATCGGCTGGGGCTTCCAGCTGCAATCGCCGCTGGTCGTCACCGCGCTCGCCTATCTGCTGTTCGCGGTCGGGCTGGTTCTGTCGGGTGTGGTCAGCGTCGGCGAAAGGTTTGCGGGCATGGGCTCGTCGCTCGCCGCACGCGGCGGGCTGGCAGGTTCGTTCTTCACCGGCGCGCTCGCCACGATCGTCGCCACGCCCTGCACCGCGCCCTTCATGGCGGGCGCGCTGGGCTTCGCGCTGGTGCAGCCGGCACCGATCGCGCTGGTCGTGTTCGAAGCGCTCGGCCTCGGCCTGGCCCTGCCCTATCTGCTGCTCGGCTTCGCGCCGGCGCTGGCGCGCGCGCTGCCGAAACCGGGCGCGTGGATGGAACGCTTCCGCCAGTTCCTCGCCTTCCCCGTCTACGCCACCGTCGTCTGGCTGGTCTTCGTGCTGCAGGCGCAGGCGGGTCCGTTCGCGGCGACCTCGGTGCTGGCGGGTCTGGTGCTGATCGGCTTTGCCGCCTGGGCCTGGGACGCGGCGAGATTCGCCAGCGTGCGCGGCCGCGCCATCGGCGCGACGGCGGCGATCGTCGCCATCGTCGGCGCGCTGTTGCTGGTGCGCAGCGTCGATGACGAGGCGGTCGCGGCGCCCAGCGCGGCGACCGCCCAAAGCAGCGATGCGGTGAACTGGCAGAGCTTCAGCCAGGCCAGGCTCGATTCACTGCTGGCCGAGGGCAAGCCGGTCTTCATCGACTTCACCGCCGCCTGGTGCATCACCTGCAAGGTCAACGAGACGGTGGCGCTGACGCCCGAGGTGGCGCGTACCATGGAGAGCAAGGGCGTCGTCGCCTTGCGCGGCGACTGGACCAAGCGCGACGCCGAGATCACGCGGGTGCTGCAGGCGCACGGGCGAGCCGGCGTGCCGCTCTATCTCTATTACAAGGCCGGCGCACGCGAGCCGCAGGTGCTGCCGCAGATTCTGACGTCGGACTCGGTTCGCTCGGCAATGGAAGAAGGCTGAGCCGCCGCGATGATCACCACCACCACTGACGGACAAAGGAGCGAACGATGCGGAGTTTGATTCTCGCAGGTCTCTCGGTTCTCGCCTTCGCCGGCGCGCCGCACGCCCAGGCGCAGTCCTTTGGTCAGGGCGTCGCGGTGGGCGCGCCGGCGCCGTCTTTCACCGCCACCGACGTCAACGGCAAGCCGGTCAATCTCGCCGACTACAAAGGCAAGACCGTCGTACTGGAATGGACCAACAATGGCTGCCCGTTCGTGCGCGCCAATTACGACAGCGGCGCGATGCAGAAGACGCAGGCGGCCGCCAAGGCACAGAACGTCGTGTGGCTGACGATCCTGTCATCGGCCCCGGGCCAGCAAGGCTATCTCACCGCCGACCAGGCCAAGGCCGACATCGCGAAAGAGAAAGCGAGCCCGGCCGCGTATCTGCTCGATCCCGACGGCAAGGTCGGCAAGAGCTACGGCGCCAAGACGACGCCGCATATGTTCGTGATCACGCCGGAACAGAAAATCGCCTATATGGGCGCGATCGACGACAAGGCGAGCGCGAAGGCGGCCGATCACACGACGTCGAAAAACTACGTCACCACCGCGCTGCAGAATCTCGCCGCCGGCAAGGCGCCCGATCCCGCCAGCACGACGCCGTATGGCTGCTCGGTGAAGTACCCCGGACAGAGCTGACGAGCGCGCCAGAAACACAATGCTCAAAGGCCCGCCGGCAACGGCGGGCCTTTTCTCTACGCGCTCGTCTGACGAAAAGAGGAATGCACGCATCATGCCGGGAACGTCACGCGACCGTCACTTGCCCGCCCGCACTTTTTCGAAGAACTCGAACACTTCGTCAGGAAACGGGCCGCGCACTTTGCCCGGGACGGTGATTTCTTCGACGCGGTGGCCGATGCCGCGCAC
>JAQGIE010000232.1 GCA_028291365.1 Rhodospirillales bacterium | reverse complement strand
CGAGCCTCGCCGCGCGCGTGCAGCGCGAGGCCAACGTGCTCGCCTATATCGACGCGTTTCAGGTCGCCTTCTGGGCCGCGATCGTCGGGCTGCTGCTGGTGAGTCTGCTTGGTCCGGCGCCGCCCGGACCTTTGTCGCCGAAGCGCGCCGCCTGACGGGGCGCTCTCGCCGCGCAGGCAATTTGCTCTACCTTCGCGCCCGATGATCCAGGCGAAAATCTGCGGCGTGCGTACGCCCGAAGCGATCGCGGCCGCCGTCGAAGGCGGCGCGCGTGCCATCGGGCTGGTCTTTCACCCGGCCAGCCCGCGCGCGGTCGATGCCGCTTTTGCGTGGCAGCTGGCACGGCTGGCGCCGACCGGCTTGCAGGTGGTCGGCCTGTTCGTCGATCCGCAGGACGACGAGATCGAACGCGTCGTGGCCCAGGTGCCGCTGGATCTCATCCAGCTGCACGGCAAGGAGACGCCGGGGCGCGTCGCCGACGTGAAATCGCGGTTCGGCCTGCCGGTGATGAAGGCGATCGCCATTGGAGAAGCGTCCGATCTCGATCGCGCGCGCAGCTACGAACAGATCGCCGATCGCCTGCTGTTCGACGCCAAGGCGCCGGCCGGCGTCTCGATCCTGCCCGGCGGCAACGGTCTCGCCTTCGACTGGAACTTGCTCACGGGCCAGCGCTGGTCGCGGCCCTGGATGCTGGCGGGCGGGCTGAACCAGGACAATGTCGCGGCCGCGGTGCGCGCGAGCGGTGCCGCGTCGGTCGACGTGTCGTCCGGCGTCGAAGACCGGCCCGGCCACAAGGATCCCGCAAAAATTCGTGCCTTCCTCGCGGCTTTACAGTCCCTCTAGGGGGAACGTGGATCGTCGCTCGCCGGTTCGTTCAGCACCATGGTCGTGCTCGCCCTGTCGAACGAACCCACCCCGCCGTCGCCTGCCGCCGAAAACTTTTACGGCGACAGTCTGCGGATCCTGAACGAGAGCAAGACGCCGTTCCTGCTCGCCGGCACGTATGCGCTGTGCGCTTACACGGGCATCTCGCGCCCGACCAAGGACCTCGACATCTTCTGCAAGGCGGGCGACTACCCGCGCATCCTCGAGACCTTCCGCGACCGCGGCTACGACATCGAGATCGAGGATGAGCGCTGGATCGCGAAAGTCTTTCAGGGCGAGCATTTCTTCGACGTCATCTTCTCGTCGGCGGTGGCGGTCGTACCGGTCACCGAACATTGGTTCGAAGAAAGCCGGCCCGGCACCGTCTACGGCGTGCCGGTGCGCATGGTGCCGCCGACCGAACTCATCTGGTCGAAAGTCTTTCTCAAAGACCGCTATCGCTATGACGGCAACGACATCGCGCACCTGATCCTGGTGCAGCACGCGCAGGTCGACTGGAAGCGGCTTCTCACCTACATGGAGCCGTACTGGGAAGTGCTGCTGACGCACGTGCTCAATTTCCGCTTCATCTATCCGACCGAACGCGAATGCATCCCGCGCTGGCTGCTCGACGAGCTGCTCGACCGCGCGCGCCGCCACGCCGACCTGCCCGCGCCGCAGACCAAAGTGTGCCGCGGCCGCCTGTACAGCCCGCGCGACTATGCGATCGACGTCGAGCAATGGGGCTTCGCCGACGTGGTCGGTGGTCCCAGGTGAGCCTAGGCGAACATCAGAAAAACACGACCGAATGCGTAAAGAGCGGCGTGCTGCGCGTCGCAGCCCTGGGCGACCTTCACGTAAGCGAAACCGCCGAGCATCCCTTCCGCGATTGTTTTGCCGAAATCGCGCGCGAGGCCGATGTGCTGGCGCTGTGCGGCGACCTCACCAATCTCGGCACGATCAAAGAGGCCGAGCTGCTGGCCGAGGAAATGCGCCTGGTGACGATTCCCATCGTCGGTGTGCTGGGAAATCACGACATCGAAAGCGGCCATGGCGAGCAGGTGACCAAGATCCTGTGCCAGGCCGGCATGAAGCTGCTCGAAAGCGAGCCGCACATGGTGAACGGCGTCGGCTTCGCCGGCGTGAAGGGATTCGCCGGCGGCTTCGATCGCGGCATGCTGGGCGCGTTCGGCGAGTCCGCGGTCAAGAGTTTCGTCGGCGAAGCGATCGCCGAAGCGACCAGGCTCGAAGTGCAGTTGAAGGCGCTGCATGTCGAGAAGGTCGTGGTCGTGCTGCACTACGCGCCGGTCGCCGGCACCTGCGAAGGCGAGCCGAAAGAGATCTATCCCTTTCTGGGTTCGTCACGCTTCGCCGAAACGGTGAACCGCTTCGACAACGTGAAGGCGATCGTCCACGGCCACGCCCATGGCGGCAGCTACGAGGGCCGCACCAAGGCCGGCATTCCGGTCTATAACTGCGCCCGGCAGGTCGTGAAGCCGACCGGCAAGGCGTATGCGCTGCTGGAGATCTGAAGCGCCACGCGGGACTTCAGAGTGTAGAAAAGCTCCGCCGCCTGCCCGCAGATCGGCGTCTTCACGCCTAAAAGTGTAGAAAAGCTACTTTCCAGCCTCGCTGCCCCGGCGTAGGGTGCCGCCGGCCGCGAGGGGCGGCCCAAAAAACAGGGCATGCCATGGCGACGGTCGTTCCCGTCTCGAGCTTCGATTTCGTGGTCTTCGGCGGTACCGGCGATCTCGCCGTGCGCAAGCTGCTCCCGGCGCTGTATCTGCGCGACCGCGACAAGCAGATCACGCCCGACTCCCGCATTCTGCTGGTGTCGCGCAGCAAGGAATCGGTCGACGCGATCGCCAAACGCGCGCGGGCGCACGTGCCGGACGACCTGTTCGACGAAGCCGTGTGGCGCAGCTTCCTGGCGCGCACCCAGCATTTCGCGCTCGACGCGGCGCATGACGAAGGCTGGTCGAGCTTCGAACGAGCGCTCGCCGACCGCCCCGAGCCGGTGCGCGTGTTCTATCTCGCCACCGCGCCCGACCTGTTCGGACCGATCTGCACGCGGCTGCGCACGCACAATCTGGTCACGCCCAATTCGCGCATCGTGCTGGAAAAGCCGATCGGTCACGATCTGGCCTCGGCACGCGCGGTGAACGAGGCGGTCGGCGCCGTCTTCGACGAGGCGCAGATCTTCCGCATCGATCACTATCTCGGCAAGGAGACGGTGCAGAATCTGCTGGCGCTGCGCTTCGCCAACTCGCTGTTCGAATCGTTGTGGAATCGCGGCTCGATCGATCACGTCCAGATCACCGTCGCGGAATCGATCGGCGTCGGCACGCGCGCCGGCTATTACGACGGCTCGGGTGCACTGCGCGACATGGTGCAGAACCATCTTCTGCAGCTTCTGTGTCTGGTCGCGATGGAGCCGCCGACGCAAATGCACCAGGACACGGTGCGCGACGAAAAGCTGAAAGTGCTGCGCGCGCTGAAACCGATCACGCCCGACATGCTGGCGGGCTGGAGCGTGCGCGGCCAGTACCGCGCCGGTGCGATCGATGGCGTCGGCGTGCCCGGCTATGTCGAGGATCTCGGCGGTGCCGCCAGCCGCACCGAAACCTTCGTCGCGCTGCGCGCCGAAGTCGAGACGTGGCGCTGGGGCGGCGTGCCGTTCTATCTGCGCACCGGCAAACGGCTCGCCGAACGCACTTCGGAAATCGTGATCCAGTTCCGTCCGGTGCCGCACAATATCTTCGCCGCCGATGCGGGCGCCATTCTGCCCAACCGGCTGGTGATCCGGCTGCAGCCCAACGAAGGCATCGAGCTGCAGCTGATGAGCAAGGATCCGGGCCCCGGCGGCATGCGGATCAAGCCGACCAACCTGAATCTGTCCTTCGCCGAAGCTTTCAAGACGCGTTACGCCGACGCCTATGAGCGGCTGCTGATGGACGTGGTGCGCGGCAACAGCACGCTGTTCATGCGCCGCGACGAAGTCGAAGCGGCCTGGACCTGGATCGAGCCGATCCTGGAGGGCTGGGCGCGCGACGACGCGCCGCCCAAACCCTATCCCGCGGGTACGTGGGGCCCCGCCGCATCGATCGCACTGGTCGAGCGCGAAGGCCGCACCTGGGACGACGAGGGGAGCGACTGATGCTGCTCTGGCGCGACTTTGCCGACGCGACCGCGTCCGCCGACTGGCTCGCCGATTCGGTCGCGAAGCGGCTCGCGCTCGCCATCAAGACGCGAAACCGCGCCGGGCTCGTCGTGTCGGGCGGTCGCACGCCGGCTTTGTTCTTCGACCGGCTGTCGCAGCGGGCGGTCGAATGGAAGCTCGTCACCGTGACGCTCGCCGACGAGCGTTGCGTGCCCGCCGACCACGCCGACAGCAACCAGCGCTTCGTGCGCGAACGGCTGCTGGTCGGTCCCGCCGCGGTCGCAAGGTTCGTTCCGCTCGGCGACGAGATCGCCGGCCTGCCGCGCCCGTGGGACGTCACCGTGCTCGGCATGGGCGAGGACGGGCACACCGCGTCGCTGTTTCCCGGCGGCGATACGCTGCCGCAGGCGCTGTCGCCCGCAACCGCCGGGCCGGTGGTGGCGCTGAAGGCGCCGGGCGCGAAGCAGAAGCGTCTGACCATGACGCTGCCCGAACTGATCAACACGCACGCGCTGTTCGTTCAGATCAGCGGCGACACCAAAAAGCGCGTGCTCGAAGAAGCGCGCCGCGCCGATGCGCCGCCGCCGATCGGGATGGTGCTGCGCGCCGCACCCGCCGACGTGACGGTGGTGTGGTCGCCCGATGGAGGACACGCATGATTCACCCAACCGTCGCCCGCGTCACCGAACGCGTCCAGGCGCGCAGCGCCGCAACGCGCGCCGCTTACGAAGCGCGCATGCAGCACGCCGCCGCCAACGTGCCGGCGCGCTCCTCGCTGTCGTGCGGCAACCTCGCCCACGGCTTCGCCGCCAGCGGCACCGAGGACAAGCTGGCGCTCAAGCGCACACGCCGGCCCAACATCGCCATCGTGTCGTCCTATAACGACATGCTGTCGGCGCATCAGCCGTTCGAGCGTTTTCCCGCCATCATCAAGGACGCGGTGCGCACGGTCGGCGCGGTGGCGCAGTTCGCCGGCGGCGTGCCGGCAATGTGCGACGGCGTCACGCAAGGCCGCACCGGCATGGAGCTGTCGCTGTTCAGCCGCGACACGATCGCGATGGCGACCGGCATTGCGCTCAGCCACGCCATGTTCGACGGCGCGCTGATGCTCGGCATCTGCGACAAGATCGTGCCCGGCCTGGTCATCGCCAGCGCCGTGTTCGGGCATCTGCCGATCATCTTCGTGCCGGGCGGGCCGATGACGACCGGCCTGTCCAACAGCGAGAAGTCGCGCGTGCGGCAGCTCTTCGCCGAGGGCAAGGTCGGACGCGACGAGCTGCTCGAAGCCGAGTCCGCCTCCTATCACGGGCCCGGCACCTGCACCTTCTACGGCACCGCCAACTCCAACCAGATGCTGATGGAGGTGATGGGGCTGCATCTGCCGGGCGCGAGCTTCGTGCCGCCCAACACCGGGCTGCGCGACGCGCTCACGCGCGCCGCCGCGCGCCGCGTCGTCGCGATCGACGCCAACGGCGCCGAGCCGACGCCGTTCTGGCGCGTGTTTGACACGCGCGCGGTGATCAACGGCGTGGTCGGCCTGCTCGCGACCGGCGGCTCGACCAACCACACGCTGCATCTGGTGGCGATGGCGGCCGCGGCGGGCATTCGCCTGACCTGGGATGATTTCGACGAGCTGTCGTCGGTCGTGCCGCTGGTGACGCGCATCTACCCCAACGGCCAGGCCGACGTGAATCACTTCCACGCCGCCGGCGGCATGGCGTTGCTGATTTCGGATCTGCTCGACGCCAGGCTGCTGCATGCGGACGTCACCACGGTCGCGGGGCCGGGCCTCGATCGCTACCGGCAGGAGCCGTATCTGACCGAGAGCGGCGACGTCGCCTGGCGCGACGGGCCGCGCACCACCGGCGACGCCGCGGTGCTGGCGCCGCTCGACAAGCCCTTCGCGCCCGACGGCGGGCTGCGCGTGCTGCACGGCGCGCTCGGCCGCGCCGTGATCAAAGTCTCGGCGGTGAAGCCGGAGCATCGCATCGTCGAAGCGCCGGCTTTGGTGTTCGACGACCAGGACGCGCTGCTGGCGGCGTTCAAGGAAGGCAAGCTCGAACGCGACTTCATCGCGGTGGTGCGCTTCCAGGGGCCCAAGGCCAACGGCATGCCCGAGCTGCACAAGCTGACCCCGACGCTCGGCGTACTGCAGGACAAAGGCTTCAAAGTCGCGCTCGTCACCGACGGGCGCATGTCCGGCGCGTCGGGCAAAGTGCCCGCCGCCATTCACGTGACGCCTGAAAGCGCCGAAGGCGGACCGCTGGCGCGGGTGCGGGAGGGCGACGTGATCCGGCTCGACGCCATGGCGGGCGTGCTCGAGGTGAAGGTCGATGCGGCCGAATTCGCCGCGCGCGCGCCGGCGATCTACGACCCGCGCATCAGCGCCTACGGAACCGGGCGCGAGCTGTTCGAAATCTTCCGCCGCAGCACCGGAGGGGCCGAACGCGGCGCTTCGGTGTTCGACGTGGCGTTCGGCGAAAGCGAGCTGGTCGATGCGTGAGTTTCTGACCTTGGCGCCGGTGATCCCGGTGCTCGCGTTCGACAATCCCGACCATGCGGTACCGATGGCGCGCGCCATGGTGCGGGGCGGCCTGCGCGTGCTCGAAGTCACCTTGCGCACGCCGACCGCGCTCGACTCGATCAAGCGCATCGCCACCGACGTGCCCGAAGCGATCGTCGGCGCCGGCACCGTGCTCGACGGCAAGCAGCTGCGTCAGGCCATCGAGGCGGGTTCGAAATTTCTCGTCAGCCCCGGCGTCACCGACGAGCTGCTCGACGCGGCGGAGGCGACCGACGTGCCGTTGCTGCCCGGCATCGCCACCGCCAGCGAGGCGATGCGGCTCGCGTCGCGCGGCATCACCATGATGAAATTCTTCCCGGCCGAGCAGATCGGCGGCGTCAAGCTGCTGCAGGCGCTGGGTGCGCCGCTGCCGCATCTGCGCTTCTGCCCGACCGGCGGCATCAATCTGCAGAACGCGCCGAGCTATCTCGCGCTGCCCAACGTGCTGTGCGTCGGCGGCTCGTGGGTGGCGCCGGCCGATGCGTTCGCCGCGCAGGATTGGGCGCGCATCGAGCGACTTGCCGCCGAGGCGGCTGCGCTCCGCCGCGGCACGACACCAAAAAATACATGACCAATCTGCTCGCCTTGCTGCGCTCGCGCGCCGACGCGCTCAGCAAGCGCGAGGCGGCGGTCGCGCTTTTGGTGCTTGCCGATCCGCAGCGCGTGCTGCGCCTGCCGCTCGACAAGCTCGCGGCCGAGGCCGGCGTCAGCCAGCCGACCGTGATCCGCTTCTGCCGCTCGCTCGGCTGCGACGGGCTGCGCGATTTCAAGCTGCGGCTGGCGGCGAGTCTCGCGGGCGGCGTGCCCTATGTGCATGCCGACGTGGCGCAAGGCGACGGCGCGCTTGCCTACGGCCCCAAAGTCATCGGCGCTGCGATCGCGGCGCTGCACGCGGTGCGCGACAAGTTCGACGCCGCCACCGTCGAGCGCGCCGTCGAACTGCTGGCCTCATCGCGCCAGCTGCTGCTGTTCGGCATGGGCGGATCGGGGCCGGTGGCGCTCGATGCACAGCACAAATTCGTGCGGCTCGACTGCCCCGCCAGTTCGACGTCCGACCCGTTGATGGCGCGCATGATGGTGTCGGTGATGGCGACGACCGATCTGCTGCTGCTGGTGAGCAATACCGGCCGCACCATCCCGACCTTGGAGCTGGCCGAGCTGGCGCGCGCGGGCGGCGTGAAGATCCTGGCGCTGACCGCGCCCCATTCGCCGCTCGCCGCGGCGGCGACCATCGCGCTCGAGATCGAGCCCGCCGAGGACGTCGATCTCTACACGCCGATGGCCTCGCGCATCGCGCACCTGGCGATGATCGACGTGCTGGCGACCGGCGTCGCGCTCCGACGCGACACCGACGGGCCGGCGCGGCTGATGCGGGTCAAGGACGCGGTGCGCAGCACACGCACGCTCGACCGCTAGAGCACGTCGCGCAGCCGTTCGAGCAGGCTGCGCCGCCGATGCACGTCGGCACCGACCTCGACGGTGCAGCTCAAGCCGGCACCGAGCTCCAGTTCCGGCGGCTTCTGGTCGATATGGATGCGCACCGGAATGCGTTGCGCCAGGCGCACCCAGGCGAAGATCGGATTGACGGCGGGCAGGCCGACCGCGTCGGTCGCATTGGGGTCGGCAATGCCGCGGCCGATGCTTTCGACGTGACCGAAGATCGGCGCGTCGGGCCACGCCATCAAGGTCGCGCGCGCCGCGTCGCCGATGCGGATGCGCGCCAGCTTGGTCTCTTCGAAATAGCCGACGATCCAGAACGAGTCGGCGTCGACCAAGGTCAGCACGCTCTGTCCCGCGGCGGCGTAGTCGCCCGGCCGCAGGCGCAGGTTGGTGACCCAGCCATTCACCGGCGCACGCACCGTGGTGCGCTCGAGATTCAGCTTGGCGAGCTCGATCGCGACTTGCGCTTCCTCGAGAGCCGCTTCGGCGACGCCGGCGCTGCCGCGCGCCTGTTCGCGCGCCTCGGTCGAAGTCGCGAGCTCGCTGAGCTTCTCGCGCCGTTGCGCCACCGAGGCCCGCACTTTGAGGTCCTGGCGCCGGTTCTCGACCATCGCCTCGGCCTGGGCCAGCGCCAGCCGGTAGCGCGCCGGATCGACCGTGAACAGAATGTCGCCCTTGTGCACGAACTGGTTGTCGGCGACCTGCACCTGCACCACCGGTCCGGGGACCTCGGCCGCCAGCACGACGACGTCGGCGCGCACGCGCCCGTCGCGCGTCCACGGCGACAGCACGTAGGCACGCCACAAGGCCAGCGCCAGCAGCAGCGCAATCGCGACCAGCAACAACGTGACGGCGATACCGACGATTCGGCGAGTCATGCGGCCAGCACCAGCAGGGAGAGGATGGAGACGTAGAGCGCAGTTTCGAACAGCGCCGGGTGCCACACGCGGCGAAGCACGCCGAGCTTGGCCAGCACGGCGCGTACGAGAAAGAACAACGGCAGCGCCAGGATCGCCTCGGCGAGCAGCGGCGGCAGGTAGATTCCGGCGACGTTGATTTCGGTCATGCTGCGCGGCGCTCGGGCTGGAAGAAATCGGCGTGGGTTTCGAGCAGCGCCGCCAGCGCGCGCAACCCCAGGGCCACGCGCGCGGCGCGCGGATGCGCTTCGGGGTCAAAGCTGGCAGCCGCTTCGCGCAGCGCCTGCGCTGCGTCGCGCGGCGCCCGGACGGCGGCTCCGAAGGCGGCGCGTGCGGCGCGAACCGGTTCGCGCAGCGTCTCGATCTCGGCCAGCGCATCGAGCGTCGGGCGCAGCCGCGCCACTTCGCGGCCGAACCGCAGCGCTGCGAAGCCACCGTCGAGCAGCTCGGCGCGGCGGGGCGCGTCGGCTTCGGCGCGCAGCGCCAGGCGCGACAGGCGCGCGATCATGCGGTTCTCCCACGCGATCGAATTCGGCGGCTGCGCGCTGCGCGCCAGGTCGGCAATGTCGCCGCGAATCCGCGCCAGCAGGCTGCGCAGCTCGCGCTTTGGATCGGTCGGGATCAGCACCCGAAACGCGAGTACGCCGCACGCTGCGCCGACCAGCGTCGCCAGGACCGCGTTCAAGGTCGCCGTGAGATCCCAATGCATCGGATTGCTGGGCGCCGCGAAGTTGGTGAAGAAGACCAGGAAGCCGTTGGCGATGCCGGCGCGACGCGGATCGGCGGTGGCGAGCAGGCCCGGGATCCAGAACGGCAGCAGCGACACCGCGAGCAGCGGGAAGCCGACGATCTCGTTCAGCAGCAGGTAGCCGCAGATCGGACCCAGCACCGAGGCCAGCACGGTGGCGATGAAGAACCCGATCGCGCCTTGCTGCGGATCGTCGAGCAGCGCCATCAGGCACACCATCGGACCGAGCATCGCGATCATCTGGCCGCCATCGTGCCAACCGCTGGCGATCCAGAAAGCGCCGGCGAGCCACACCGCCAGAACCGCGCGCGCCCCATTGATCCAGGCGGCATCGACGTCGCGATGCTGCCACAGCCGGATCCGGTGCGCGGCGGTGGGCGCATGGCCTTCGACGGTGCGCAGCGCATCGACCGCAACGGCGAATTCATCGAGCAAGATCTGCAGCCGCTCGATCGCGAGCCCCACCACCGGCCGGTCCGGCGCGACGCGTTCGAGCTCCTCCTGCAGCCTGCGCAGCGAGCGATGCACGCGCGCGCTCTGGCGCAGCGCGCCGAGTCGCCGCGTCAACCCGTCCAAGGTTCGCTCGACCGAGGCGCGTGCCGGCGCGATGGCGTCGTCGGATCCGTCCTGACGCACCTGCGCCAGACCGACGGCGGCACTGCGGGCGCTCGCCAGCGCCGCGAATGCCGCCGCGACCGCGCTGCGCAGCGTGTCGGCGCGACGGCGGATGTCGGTGGATTCGGCGGCGGCGAACTCGATCGCGGCGTCGAGCGCGTGGATCTCGCGCGTCAGAAGTTCCTGGCCGCGACGCAATTCGTCGGCCGGCGCACCGTCGAGCGCGCTGCGGCTCCAGCGCGCGACGTCACCGATCATGGCGCGCAGCCGCGCATCGAGATCGCGCACCGCGACGCGCCGGGTCGTCAGCAATGCGATGAAGGCCGTGCACAGGATGCCGAGCCCGATCGCGAGCACGCGCGCAACCGCGACGGTGAAGACGTCTTCCGGCCGGTCGACGACGGCGAGCGCGATCAGCGCGATCGTGTAGCCGGCCAGCAGCGCGCCATAGGCCCGGAAATGGCGCAGCAACGTCGCCACCGCAACGCAGCCGCCGAGCCACAGGCCGAACAGATAGAGGAACAGCACCGGCGCCTGCGCCGCGATCGCGATCAGCGCGATGGCAGCGATGCCGCCGATCACCGTGCCGAGCAGCCGATAGAGGCTTTTCGACAGCAGCGCGCCCCGCACCGGGCTGGCGACGATCAGCACCGTCATCGCCGCCGAGGCGGGATTGTCGAGTTCGAGCTGGAAGGCGAGATAGAGCGCCAGCAGAGCCGCCGCCGACGTGCGCAGCGCGTGCGCCCAGGCCGACGGCCGGCGCCACACCGGCGGAACGGGCGAGGGCGCGGACATGACGTCCAACGTACGCGCTTCAGCGCGACAAGGTTCCCCCGACTCCGCGCGGCTGCCGTGCGCCGGAAATCCCGTCGCAGTCCGCTTCGTGGACGTTATTCGTAGCGAAGCGCCGTTGCCGGTTGCAGGCGGCTGCGCGCGACGGCGTAGAGCAGCACGACGGTGCCGGTGAAGAGCACGGTGCCGAGCCCGGCCAGCACGAACGGGCCGACGCCGATTTCGACATGCAGCGCGAAGCCCGACAGAAACCGCATCGTCGCCCATAGCGCGATCGGCCAGCCGATCAGGTTGGCGGCGACGACCGGCGCCAAGGTCTGGCGCGTCAGCAGCACCGCAATGTCCAAGGTCGTGGCGCCCAGCGCCTTGCGCACGCCGATTTCCTTGGTGCGCCGCTCGGCATTGAAGGCGGCGAGGCCGAGCAGGCCCAGCAGGCCGATCACGATTGCGAGGCTGCAAAAGAAGGTCATGACGCCGGCCTGGATCTGCATCGTGCGCCACAGCCGGGCGATGCGCTCGTCGGCGAATTCGCGCTGCACCGGCTGCAGCGGCGCGACCTCGTTCCAGATCCGGTCGATTTCTTCCAGGCCGCGGTTGATCGCCCCGCCCGGCACACGGATCAGCGCGTATTTGAACTCATCAGGTTCGTAGAAGAACAGTGTCGGTCCCGTCGCCTCGCGTGCAGACTGCAGCGGCAGGTCGGGCACGACGCCGATCGCTTCCAGCGTGCCGCCGAAATTTTGACCGACGATCTCTTCAACCCGTGGAAATCCGAAGGCACGCGCAGCGCTTTCGTTGAAGACGGCGCGCATCACCTTGCCCGGCGCGTCGCGCGCGGGATCGAGCGTACGACCCGCCAGCAGCGCCTGCCCCTGTACGAAGAAGAACGACCCATCGGTCGCGATCTGCGAATAGGCGACGAGTTGATCGACTAGAATGTCGCTGCGGGTGACGCGGCTGTGCTTGGGATCGCCCTGAACCAGCGACGTACCCGACGCACCGCGCAATGAAGGCGACGCGGCGAGTCGGGTGAGGAGCAGGTCGCGTTCGGATGGCGTCAGCCGATCGGCACGCGACAGCACGACGAGCGGATCGCCCGCTACTTCGGACAAGTTCAACTCGCGCGCAAATTCGGCTTGTCGCTGCACGAAAAAAGTCGAGATGACGAGCGCTACCGCGATGCCGAATTGCGCCACGACGAGAATCTGGCGCAACGCGTGGCCGTTGCCCAACCCCTCGCCACGCAGCGCATGCACAGGTCGCAGCCCCGACAGCGCAATGGCGGGATAAGCGCCGGCGATCAGACCAACAGCTAGGGCGAGCCCGATGATGGCCGGGACGATCCAAAGCCCGTGCAAATAGGGCGAGCTGAGATCGGTCCCGATGGCGGAGGAAACCGTTGCCAGGCTGGTCTCGACCGCGACGAAGGCGAGCAGCGCCGCGCCCAACGCAAGAAAAATCGGTTCGACAAGAAACAACAGCACGAGGCGCGAGCGGCCGGCGCCGACGCTCATGCGAATGCCGACTTCACGAATGCGATGCGTCGAACGCGCCATCGACAGGCTGATAAAATTCACGGTGGCGAGCGCCAGGATCAGCAGGCCGACTCCGGCAATCGTTGTGATCGTGCGGTGGTCGGCGCCGCGCGCCTCGCCGATCCCATCGAGCTGCGCCTCGCGCAGACCGTGCACGGTGAAGCTGCGCCTGCCGCCTGACTGCGAGTCCTCGGGCCCGAACTCCTTCTGTCCGATCTGTGCGAGCGCGGGTTGCAGCGCCGCCGCGCCCTCGGGACCGAGACGCACGACGGTCAAGGCCGAGATCGTATCCCAGCGATCTTCCTTCTCAGCGGCGGGAAGCGGACTTCCCATAGCCGCCGCGCCGGCATAGGCCCCCTGCTCGAAATTCGCATTGGCGGGTACGTCGCGCAGAATGCCGGTGACTTCGAAGCTCGATTTGCCGTCGAGTTCAAGCGTGCGACCCAGGACGTCGACGGTGCCAAACAACTTACGCGCGGTGCCCGCACTCAGCACGAGGCCGGTCGGCGTCGCGAGCGCGGTGCGCGGATCGCCGGCCAGGAACGGCAGGGTGACGACACGGAAGAATCCGGCATCGACGAAGGCGATCTTCTCATTGCTGCGGATCACGCCTGTGGACAGCACCCGCGCCGACGTCTGGTAGCGGGCGACAACGCTGTCTGCCGGCATGCGTTCGGCGAGGCGCGGACCGAGATTGGCGGGACCGGCGAAGCTGGCAAAACCGCGAGACGTCGGCCCATCGAAATGCGTGACGATGATGCGCACCCGGGCCGGGTCTTCGAGATACGGATCCCACGTCAGCTCGTACCGCACCCAGAGCGCGATCAGCGTCGCGGTGGCGAGCGCGACGGCGAGGCCGGCGAGTTTGATGGCGGCGTACAGCCGGTCCTTCCACAAGACGCGCAAGCCGGTGATGAAGAGATTCGCCCACATGTCCGCACCCGCCGGCCGATTTCCCACCCGGCAACGGGACAATGCGGGCCGAGGCCTGTCAAGACGCGCAAAATCGCCGAATCTCGCGTTCAACCCCGAGACGTGGAGGGCGCGTGCGCAGCATCCCAGCCGCGACCCCGCGTCGGTTTGACACCCGGCCGGCCGAGGCTAAGGTCCGGCCCGCCATGGCAGCCCCCCACACGCTCAACACCTATCGCGCCGGCCCCGACGAGCGCGGCCATTTCGGCCCCTATGGCGGCCGCTATGTCGCCGAAACGCTGATGCCGCTGATTCTCGACGTCGAGCGCGCCTATGAAGCGGCCAAGCGCGACCCGGCCTTCCAGGCCGAATTCGACCGTCTTGCCCGCGACTATATCGGCCGCCCGTCGCCGCTCTATTTCGCCGAGCGGCTGACCGAGCGGTTCGGCGGCGCCAAACTCTATTTCAAGCGCGACGAGCTGAATCACACCGGCTCGCACAAGATCAACAACTGCCTCGGCCAGGTGCTGCTCGCGCTGCGCATGGGGAAGAAGCGCATCATCGCCGAGACCGGCGCCGGCCAGCACGGCGTCGCCACCGCAACCGTGTGCGCGCTCTTCGGCTTGCCCTGCACCATCTATATGGGCGAGGTCGACGTCGAACGGCAGAAGCCGAACGTCTTCCGCATGAAGCTGCTCGGCGCCGAAGTCGTCGCGGTCGGCAGCGGCTCGCGGACCTTGAAGGATGCGATGAACGAGGCGCTGCGCGCCTGGGTCGGTCAGGTCGAGGACACGTTCTATGTCATCGGCACCGTCGCGGGCCCGCACCCGTACCCGGCGATGGTGCGCGACTTCCAATCGGTGATCGGTGTCGAAGCGCGCGAGCAGATGCTGGCCCGCGAAGGCCGTCTGCCCGACACGCTGGTCGCCTGCATCGGCGGCGGCTCAAACGCGATGGGCCTGTTCCATCCCTTCCTCGACGACAGCGCAGTCGCGATGGTGGCGGTGGAAGCGGGCGGGCACGGCGTCGAAACCGGCCAGCACGCCGCTTCGCTGGCGGGCGGCCGGCCCGGCGTGCTGCACGGGAACAAGACGTACCTGCTGCAGGACGATGACGGGCAGATCATCGAAGCCCATTCGATCTCGGCCGGGCTCGACTATCCCGGCATCGGCCCCGAGCATGCATGGCTGCACGATATCGGCCGCGTGCAATATGTGCACGCCACCGACGAAGAAGCGCTGACCGCGTTCCAGCTGTGTTCGAAGCTCGAAGGCATCATTCCGGCGCTCGAACCGGCGCACGCGCTGGCGCATGTCACCAAGCTCGCGCCGACGCTGCCCAAGGACCACATCCTGCTGATGAATATGTGCGGCCGCGGCGACAAGGACGTGTTTGCGGTGGCCGAACGTCTCGGAGTCGAGCTGTGAGCGCGCGCGACCGCATCGCGACGCGCTTCGCCGAGCTGCGCGACGCCGGACGCGCCGGGCTGGTGACGTTCGTCACCGCCGGCGACCCGACCCTGGACCTGTCGCTCAACATCGTGTGCGGCCTGCCCGCGGCGGGTGCCGACGTGATCGAGCTCGGCATGCCCTTCACCGATCCGATGGCCGACGGGCCCGCGATCCAGGCCGCCGGGCTGCGCGCGCTGGCGGCCGGTACGACGATGGTGAAGACGCTGGCGCTGGTGCGCGCCTTTCGCGCCGGCGACAACGCCACCCCGATCGTGCTGATGGGCTATCTCAACCCGGTGCTCGCGTACGGATCCGAACGGTTCGCCCAAGACGCGGCGGACGCGGGCGTCGACGGGCTGATCCTGGTCGACCTGCCGCCCGAGGAAGAAGAGGAGCTGGCGCCCTATTTCCGCGCCCACGGGTTGAAGCTGGTGCGGCTGGCGACGCCGACCACCGATGCGGTGCGCCTGCCGACCGTGCTCGGCGGCGCCGACGGCTTCGTCTATTACGTCGCCATTGCCGGCATCACCGGCACCAAGAGCGCCGCGATCGGCTCGATCGAAAGCGCGGTGACGCGGATCAAGGCGTCGACCGATCTACCCATCGCGGTCGGGTTCGGCATTCGAGATGCGGCCGGCGCCGCCGCCATCGCGCGCGTCGCCGATGCCGCGGTGGTCGGGTCGGCGATCGTCGAGGTGATCGCCAACCAGCTCGATGCAGAAGATTTGCCGGCGCGCGTGCACGGTTTCGTGGCCGAACTGGCGCGCGGTGTGCGCGGCGCCCGGATCGGCCAGAGAGGCGAATGAGCCGGCATGGCCGACGATGAGGAATCGACACCGATGAATTGGATCAACAATTACGTCCGTCCGCGCCTGGCACGGCTCGTCGCGCCCAAGGAAGTGCCGGACAATCTGTGGATCAAATGCCCCAGCTGCGGGCAGATGCTCTACATGCGCGACCTCGAGGCCAACCTCAATGTCTGCCATCACTGCAACCACCATATGCGGTTGGGGCCGAAGCAGCGCCTGGCGATGCTGTTCGACGAAGGCCGCTACGCGCTGATCGAGCTGCCCAAGGCGCCGGTCGATCCGCTGCGCTTTCGCGATACCAAGCGCTACAGCGACCGCATCAAGGATGCGCAGAACAAGACCGGCCAGCCGGACGCGATCCAGGTCGCGCATGGCGACATTGGCGGCATGAAAGCGATCGTCGCCGCCTTCGATTTCAGCTTCATGGGCGGCTCCATGGGGATCGCGGTCGGCGACGGACTGGTTGCCGCCTCGAAGCTCGCGGTGCTGCAGCAGGCGGCGCTTATTGTTGTCCCCGCTTCCGGAGGCGCGCGCATGCAGGAAGGGATTCTGTCCCTGATGCAGATGCCGCGCAGCGTCATCGCGGTCGAACAGGTGAAGGAAGCGGGCCTGCCCTACATCGTGCTGCTGACCGACCCGACCACGGGCGGCGTGTCGGCGTCGTTCGCGATGCTGGGCGACGTGCATATCGCCGAACCCGGCGCGCAGATCGGTTTCGCCGGCGCGCGCGTGATCGAAGAGACGATCCGCGAGACACTGCCGGAAGGATTCCAGCGCGCCGAATATCTGCGCGATCACGGGATGGTCGACATGGTGGTCAACCGCAAGGACCTGAAAGCGACGATCGCGCGGCTGCTCGGTCTGCTGACGCGGCCCGGTCCCGGCGCCGCCGTCGTGCCGATGACGCGCACCCCGCAAGCGTCCACGCAAGCGGAGTAAGTTTCGTTGTCCCGGCGCGGGATGACGACGTAAGGCGGACGACGTAGGACGATGGTCACCGATCCAGTCCAGCAAGCGCTCGATCGCCTTGCGCTCGCCCATCCGGCCGAGATCGAGCTCGGTCTCGATCGCGTGCGCGCGCTGCTGGCACGGCTTGGCGATCCGCAGAAAAACCTGCCGCCCGTGCTGCATGTCGCGGGCACCAACGGCAAAGGTTCGACCATCGCGTTTCTGCGCGCCGCGCTCGAAGCCTCGGGGCGGCGCGTGCACGCCTATACGTCGCCGCATCTGGTGCGTTTCAACGAACGTATTCGCCTGGCCGGCGAAGAAATCGCCGACGCCGACTTGATGGCGCTGATCGACGAGGTCGGCGCGCAAGCCAGCGGCGGGCGCGCCACCTTTTTCGAAGTCACCACCGCGATCGCCTTTCTCGCCTTCGCGCGCACGGCGGCGGATGTCGTGCTGCTCGAAACCGGCTTGGGCGGACGGCTCGACGCCACCAATGTCATCGACGTGCCGCTCGCCTGCGGCATCACCCGCATCTCGATCGATCACCGTCATCTGCTCGGCGCGGAGCCCGGCCTGATCGCGGCCGAGAAGGCGGGCATTCTCAAGGCCGGGCGACCCGCCGCGATTGCCGAACAGCCCAGCCGCAACGCGCTCGACGCGATCGAGCGGGTTGCGGACGAGGTGGGCGCACCGCTTTCGGTATACGGGCGCGACTGGCGGGTCGAAGAAGCGGGTGACGGGTTTCGGTATGTGAGCGGCGTGCGCGACGTGACCTTGCCCGCACCGTCGCTGGTGGGACGGCATCAATGGATGAATGCGGGCACTGCGCTCGCCATGCTCGACCTCGCGGGCTTCGCGCTCGACACGCCGTCCTTGGCGACCGGCGTGACCTCGGCCCGCTGGCCGGCGCGGCTGCAGCGCCTGACGCGCGGACCGCTGGTCGATGCGTTGCCGCCCGGATGGGAGCTGTGGCTCGACGGCGGCCACAATGATTCGGGCGGTGAAGTGCTGGCCGCGCATGCGGCGGCGTGGAGCGACAAGCCGCTGCTGCTGATCACGGCGATGATGTCGACCAAGGATCCGGCCGAGTTCCTGCGTCCGCTGGCGCGGCATCTGTCCGGCGCGATGGCGATCCCGATTCCGGAAGAGAAGCTGTCGCATCCGGGGGAGGTGGTCGAAGAGGCCGCATCGAGGCTTGGCGTCATTCCGACCGGGTCGGCAGCGGATGCGGCCACCGCGCTGGAGTCGCTTCGCGCGCAGCAGGGCGATGGACCGGCCCGGGTGCTGATCGCGGGCTCGCTCTATCTCGCCGGGTATCTGCTCCGGAGCCACGGCTAGTTCAGGCTCACCGGGCCTATTTCCACCTTCCCGCCGGAGATACGACACGATCAGTGCTTGAATTCGCCACGATTGGCCGCGATTGCTAGCCCCATGGGAACCAAGCAAGCGATCGCGCTCGTCGATGACGACCGCAACATCCTGACCTCGGTGGCGATGGCGCTCGAGGCGGAAGGGTTTGAAGTTCGCACCTACTCGGACGGCGAGGAGGGGCTGCGCGGCATCCTGGCGCGGCCGCCGGCGCTCGCCGTGCTCGACATCAAGATGCCGCGCATGGACGGGATGGAGCTGCTGCAGAAGCTGCGCCAGGGCTCGGCCCTGCCGGTGATCTTCCTGACCTCGAAGGACGACGAGCTCGACGAGGTGCTGGGTCTGCGCATGGGCGCCGACGACTACATCACCAAGCCGTTCTCGCAGCGTCTGCTGGTCGAGCGTATCCGCGCCCTGCTGCGCCGCGAGGAGTTGCGCAAGGCGGCGGGTGCGACCGACCCCGGCCAGCTGATCGAACGCGGCGACCTGATGCTCGACGGTGCCAAGCATCTCTGCACCTGGAAGGGCAGGCCGGTGAATCTGACGGTCAGCGAGTTCCTGCTGGTCAAGGCGCTGGCGCAGCGCCCGGGCCATGTGAAGAACCGCAACCAGCTGATCGACGCGGCGTATGGCGAGCACATCTATGTCGACGACCGCACCATCGACAGCCACGTCAAGCGCATGCGTCGCAAGTTCAAGGACGTCGACGCCGAGTTCGACGCGATCGAGACGCTGTACGGTGCCGGGTACAAGTTCCGCGAACAGCCGTAAGCGGCGCTTTTCATAACCGCGCATGATTGCTTTGCCCGCGCGCCAACCGCGCAAGCGTCAGCGGCCATTTTCGCTGCTGACCTTGCGCATCCTGGCGATCAACGTGCTGGCGTTGATCGTGCTGGGTGTCGGCGTGCTGTATCTCGGGCGCTACCAGGACCGGTTGATCCAAAGCGAGCTCAACGGTCTGCGGGCGGAAGCCCGGCTGTTCTCCGGCGTGTTGTCCGACAGCGGCACGGTGCGCGACATCGAACAGCGCTACCGGCTCGATCCCGCCAAGTCGCGGACCCTGATCCGCCGGCTTGTCGAAACCACCGGCATTCGCACGCGCCTGTATGACCGAACCGGCGGCTTGTTCGGCGACTCGCACCAGCTCGGCGGCCAGGGTGGCTACATTATCGAAGTCGAACCGCTGCCGCCGCCGCGCAGCCATGTCGGCTGGCTGAATCGCGTCTTCGATTGGATCGACGACACGATCGACGCCTGGCCCGGGCGCAGCCTGTTGCCGTTGTGGCAGGATCAGGCCTCGATCGCCGACCAGATGGGCCAGGCGCTCGAAGGCAATATCGCCGGCGCCTTGTGGCAGGACGCCGAGGGCCGTCTGGTTCTGTCCGCCGCGGCACCGGTGGCGAGCTTTCGCGAAATTCTCGGCGCCGTGGTGCTGACCAAGCCCGGTGTCGTGATCGACGAGTCGCTGCGCCAGGTGCGGCTCGACATCGTAAAGATCTTCGTCGTTGCGCTGGCCGTGACGGTGCTGCTGTCGCTGTACCTGTCGGGCGCGATCGGACGGCCGATCCGGCGCCTCGCGACGGCCGCGGAACGCGTCCGCCATGGGCTGGGACGGGCCCAGACGATCCCCGATTTTGCCGGGCGCGGCGACGAGATCGGCGATCTGTCGGCGGCGCTGCGCGACATGACGCAGGCCCTGACCGACCGCATGGACGCGACCGAGCGGTTTGCCGCCGACGTCGCGCACGAGCTCAAAAATCCGCTGACCTCGGCAAAGAGCGCGATCGAAACCGCCTCCCGCGTCGAAGATCCGGCGCAGCGCGCGCGGCTGCTGCAGATCGTGCAGCACGACCTGACGCGGCTCGACCGGTTGATCGGCGACATTTCGAACGCCTCGCGTCTCGACGCCGAGCTGGCGCGCGAGCGGGCGCAGCCGGTCGACCTCACCGCGATGCTGCACGCGCTGGTCGAGGTGCACGAATCGACGCGCGACGAGGGCGCGCCGCACGTCACCTTGCAGGCTTCGGTGCCGCTGACGGTGCGCGGCATCGATACGCGCCTGTTCCAGGTGTTCCAGAATCTGGTCGGCAACGCGCTGAGCTTTTCGCAGCCTGACGGCGAGGTCCGCGTCGAATCGCGGCGCGACGGCGCCCACGCGCTGGTCACGGTCGATGATGACGGGCCCGGCATTCCCGAGGGCAAACTCGAGACGATCTTCGAAAGATTTTATTCCGAGCGCCCCAAAGGCGAGCGATTCGGCCAGCATTCCGGGTTGGGCCTGTCGATTTCCAAGCAGATCGTCGAGGCCTCGGGCGGTCAGATCAGCGCCTCCAACCGCACTGACGAGTCCGGCCGCATCTGCGGCGCGCGCTTCACGGTGCGCCTGCCGCTGGCGTGAAGCTCGACCGGCGCAGCGCGGTCCCGATTTTCATCACCCATGCCGAAATCCGGGAGCGCACCTGCGCCGCGCCAGACCGGCCTTCGCTTGACGGCTCAGCTTCGGCACGGGCAGGCTGCGCCCTTCCATGACCTATCACATGACCTGCGTCGCGTTTGATGGCGCCGCCGTGCTCTTCCGCGGCCCGTCGGGCGCCGGAAAATCGGATCTCGCGCTCCGCGCGATCGATGCCGGATGGACGCTCGTATCGGACGACCGCGTCGTGCTGACGCGTGAGGGATCGCGCCTGCTCGCATCGCCGCCGCCGTCGCTTGCCGGGCTGATCGAAGTGCGCGGGCTGGGGCTGGTCGCCGCCCCATCGGTGTCGCGCGTGCCGGTCGCGCTGGTGGTCGATCTGGTGGCGCCGGCCGCGATCGAGCGGATGCCCGAACCGTCGCTGATCGAAATCGACGGCGTGCAAGTGCCGCGCTTCGACCTGGCGCCGTTCGAATCCTCGGCCCTGGCCAAGTTGAAACTGATGCTGACCGCCGCGGCGCGTCGTGTCGGTCTCGCCCCCGGTGACGCCGTCGTGCAGTCGGTGCAACTGCAATGAGCGACGCGGCCCCGCAGCAGAATTCGGGGCGCGAGATCGTGCTGGTGACCGGACTCAGCGGCAGCGGCCTCTCGACCGCGCTCGCGGTGCTCGAAGACCTTGGCTACGAGACGATCGACAACCTGCCGCTGTTCCTGATCGACCCGCTGCTGGCTCATGAAGACTGGCAGGGTCATCCCGTTGCCATCGGCGTCGACAGCCGCACGCGCGATTTCTCGGCCTCGTCGCTGCGCTCGCTGTGCGCGCGGCTGGGGCTGGAAACACGCTGCCGGCTGCTGTTCGTCGATGCGTCGGACGAGGTGCTGCTGCGCCGCTTCACCGAAACGCGCCGTCGCCATCCGTTGGCCGACGACCGTCCCGTCGCCGACGGCATCGCGCGCGACCGCGCGCTGCTCGAACCGTTGCGCAGCGCCGCCGACGTGGTGATCGACACGTCGGATCTGACCATCCACGAGACCAAGCGCATCATCGCCGGCCACTTCACCCTGGCCACCACGGCAGGGCTGCGCGTGTCGGTCGTGTCGTTCTCGTACGGGCGCGGCCTGCCGCGCGAAGCCGACCTGGTGTTTGACGTGCGCTTTCTGCGCAATCCGCATTACGAGCCCGAGTTGCAGCCGCTCGACGGGCGCGACGCGCGCGTCGCCGACTATGTGCGCGGCGACGGCGGCTTCGCGCCGTTCGTCGATCACCTCAAATCGCTGCTCGGCCCGTTGCTGCCGGCCTACCGGCACGAGGGCAAAGCCTATCTCACCATCGCGTTCGGCTGCACCGGCGGGCGGCATCGGTCGGTGTTTCTGGCCGAGTTGATCGGCGCCTGGATTGGCGATCTCGGGCTCGACGTGACGGTCGCGCATCGCGACGCGGCGCGGTGGCGTGCAGTTCCCCGCGAAGGCGGGGATCCACTTCGGGCATGTGCGTGAGAGGACCAATGGCAATGTCGAGTGGACGGTGGGTTTCTGAACCCCCGCCTTTGCGGGGGATTTGATGATCGGTCTCGTCATCGTCACCCACGGAAGGCTGGGCGAAGAATTCGTCCTCGCCTTCGAACATGTCGTCGGCAAGCAGCCGCAGCTTGCCTCGGTCGCGATCGGCCCCGACGACGACATGGAAAAGCGCCGCCAGGACATACTCGACGCGGTCGCCAAGGTCGAAACCGGCGACGGGGTCATTCTGCTGACCGATCTGTTCGGCGGCACGCCGTCGAACCTGGCCATTTCGATCATGGACAAGGCCAAGGTCGAGGTCGTCGCGGGCGTGAACCTGCCGATGCTGATCAAGCTGGCGAGCGTGCGCAAAATCGAACCGCTGGCCCAGGCCTGCGTCAGCGCGCGCGAAGCGGGCCGCAAATACATCAACGTCGCGTCGAAGCTGCTAGATGAAACCTGATCGGGCCGCGGCCGGATGTGCGCGCAGTCCGGCCTCTGATCCGCAGTCCGCTTCAATGCCCCGCCTCGAACGAACCCTCACCATCGTCAACAAGCGCGGCCTGCACGCGCGCGCGGCAGCGAAATTCGTGACCACGGCTGGCGCGTACGCGGCGCAGATCGAAGTCACGCGCAACGGTTCGACCGTGCCGGGCACCTCGATCATGGGCCTGATGATGCTGGCCGCGTCGCCGGGCTCGGAGATCGCGCTGGTGGCGGAAGGCGACGATGCGGCCGCGGCGCTCGATGCGCTGGCCGATCTGGTCGCGCGCGGCTTCGACGAGACCGATTGATGCGTCACCGTCCGTGCTTTCCACCATGAAGGCATGACCGCCGGACAAGCCGTGATTCGCCCTGCGAGGCTGCCTGAGGACATCGCCACGATTCGCACGCTGTTCCGGGAATATGTCGACGGCCTGGGCGTCAGCCTTGATTTTCAGGACTTTGAAGGCGAGCTGGCAGGCCTTCCCGGAAAATATGAGCCCCCACGGGGGCGGCTGCTGATGGCATGGAAAGACACCGGGCCGGTTGGCTGCGTGGCCTTGAGACCCATCGACGGAATGACCTGCGAGATGAAGCGGCTCTATGTGCGGCCGATCGCCCGGGGCGAACAGCTCGGGCGCCGTCTTGCTGAAAGCCTCTGCGACGAGGCGCGAGCAGCAGGCTACGCGCGCATCTGTCTCGATACGCTCGCAGCCATGGGTTCCGCCCGGAATCTCTACAGGTCGTTGGGGTTCGTGTTGATCGAGCCTTACGTCTTCAACCCGCTTCCAGGGACCGCATTTATGGCGCTCGACTTGGATCACGGCTGATCGAAGGCCCGGATCGACCGATCTCGGTTTGAACAGGCGGATCCTGCCCTTTCCGACCCGGGCGGCGGCGAGGTCGGGCCTGGCGCCCGAAGCAGCGTAATTGGCGCAGGGCAGCCGGAGCGCGGCTTTGGTTGCCCCGGGGCCCCCGGCCGGGGTATCACCGCCGCCTTAGTTTCCCAGACGATGAAGGAAGCCACGCGATGACGATCGCCGCGGTGCCGCACGAGCACGATTACAAGGTTGCCGACATTTCGCTGGCCGATTGGGGCCGCAAAGAAATCCGGATCGCCGAAACCGAAATGCCTGGCCTGATGGCCACGCGCGAAGAGTATGGCGCCTCGAAGCCGCTCAAGGGCGCGCGCATCGCCGGCTGCCTGCACATGACGATTCAGACCGCGGTCTTGATCGAGACGCTGACCGCGCTCGGCGCGGAAGTGCGCTGGTCGTCGTGCAACATCTTCTCGACCCAGGATCAGGCCGCCGCCGCCATCGCCGCGACCGGCGTTCCGGTGTTCGCCTGGAAGGGCGAGACCGAAGAAGAATATTGGTCGTGCGTCGAGCAGACGATCCGCGGTCCGGGCGGTTGGGTCCCGAACATGCTGCTCGATGACGGCGGCGACATGACGCTGCTGATCCACGACAAGTATCCGGAGATGCTGGAGGGCGTGCGCGGCGTCTCGGAAGAGACCACCACGGGCGTCAAGCGCCTCTACGACATGGCCAAGCAGGGCACGCTCAAGATCCCCGCGATCAACGTCAATGACAGCGTGACCAAGTCGAAGTTCGACAATCTCTATGGCTGCCGTGAATCGCTGGTCGACGGCATTCGTCGCGGCACCGACGTGATGATGGCGGGCAAGGTCGCCGTGGTCGCCGGCTTCGGCGACGTGGGCAAGGGCTCGGCCGCCAGCTTGCGCAACGCGGGTTGCCGCGTCGTCGTCACCGAAATCGATCCGATCTGCGCGCTGCAGGCGGCGATGGAAGGCTATCAGGTCGTGACGATGGATGAGGCCGCGAAGATGGGCGACATCTTCGTGACCGCCACCGGCAATGTCGACGTCATCACGCTCGACCACATGCGCGACATGCGCGACCGCGCCATCGTCTGCAACATCGGTCACTTCGACAGCGAAATTCAGATCGACGCGCTTCGCAACATGAAGTGGGAAGAAGTGAAGCCGCAGGTCGACGAGGTCGTGTTTCCCGACGGCAAGCGCCTCATCGTGCTGTCGAAGGGCCGCCTGGTAAATCTCGGCAACGCGACCGGCCATCCCAGCTTCGTGATGAGCGCCAGCTTCACCAACCAGGTGCTGGCCCAGATCGAGCTGTGGACCAACCCCGGCAAGTACGAGCGCCAGGTTTACGTGCTGCCCAAGGCGCTCGACGAAAAAGTCGCGCGCCTGCACCTGAAGAAGATCGGCGCCAAGCTGACCGAGCTCACCGACAAGCAGAGCTCGTATATCGGCATCAATAAGCAGGGCCCGTACAAGCCCGAACCGTACCGCTACTGATCGTCAGCGATCGTCCCGAAACCCAGTTGTCGCCCCTGCACACGCAGGGACCCAGGTGGTCGAGCTTGGAATTGCATCAATTCCATCGCGAATATTCCTGGATTCCCGCTCCCGGCTCAGGGGGCGGGGCAAGCGTTGCGGGGATGACGCCGAGGGCTGAGGCGTGATGGGTTCGACCGGCCTGCTCGGCCGGCTGTTCGGCGCGCGCGCGCCGGCAGCCAAAGGCGCGCCTGCGGCGCCGGTCGCCCCGCAGGCCGGTACGAAGCTGTCGCTCGCGGCCGATCCGCTCGCGGCCGCGCTCGACGAATTGCCGCTGCCGGTGTGGCGGCGCGATCCGACGCTTCGCCTCACCTGGGTCAACCGCGCCTATGCCCGCGCGGTCGACGCGACGCCGGCCCAGGCGGTTTCCGAACAACGCGAACTTGCGGCCAACGTGCTCGACCGCTCCGGTCGGGCGCTGGCCGAGCGCGCGCGTCGGACCGAAGCGCCGCAAAACGAAGCGCGCCACGTCGTGGCGGGCGGCCAGCGCCGCTATTTCCGTCTCGTTGAAGGCGCGCCCGGCGGACTCGGCTGGGCCGAAGACATCACCGCGGTCGAAGAAGCCGAAGCCGAACTCGAACGGCACAAATCGGCCCATGCCGAAGTGCTCGAGCAGATGTCGGTCGCGGTCGCGATCTACGGGGCCGATCGGCGCCTGGCCTTTTTCAACAGCGCGATGTGCCAGCTCTGGTCGCTCGACGAGGCCTGGCTGTCGCTGCATCCCACCTTGGGCGAAGTGCTCGAAATGCTGCGCGAACGGCGCCAGCTTCCCGAACAGGCGGATTTTCGCCGCTACAAGAACGAACAGCTCGAACGCTTCACCTCGCTGCTCGAGCCGACCGAAGAATTGATGAGCCGTCCCGACGGCAGCATCCTGCGCGTCTTCGTGTTTCCGCACCCGATGGGCGGGCTCGCCTTCACCTACGAAGACGTCACCAGCCGCCTGGCGCTGGAGTCGAGCTACAACACGTTGATCGCGGTCCAGCGCGAGACGCTCGACGGGCTCACCGAAGGCATCGCGGTGTTCGGCCAGGACGGGCGACTGTCGCTGTGGAACCCGGCTTTCGCGCGCATCTGGGATCTCGAATCCGAATTGCTGGCGCAGGCGCCGCACGTCGCCGAGCTGGCGCAGCGTTTCGAACGTTTCTTCGAACGCACGTCCGAGGCGAAAGGATTCCGCACCACCTTCGTCTCCAACAATCTCGATCGCATCGCGCGGCCGGGACGGTTCGAGCGCGCCGACGAAAGCGT
Organism: Rhodospirillales bacterium; assembly: GCA_028291365.1. Classification (GTDB taxonomy): domain Bacteria; phylum Pseudomonadota; class Alphaproteobacteria; order BOG-932; family Roseiterribacteraceae; genus Roseiterribacter. The sequence continues at coordinate 23,598 of JAQGIE010000232.1, read as the reverse complement.
CATCCAATACCAGTCCGTGCTGCTGCCCGACGGCGGCGTGCTGAACAGTTTCGTCGACGTGACCGACTCGGTGCGCGTCGAGCAGGCGCTGCGCGAGAAGAACGCCGCGCTCGAAGCCGCCGACCAGCTCAAGCTCGACTTCCTCGCCAACGTCTCCTACCAGCTGCGCACGCCGCTGAACGCGATGATCGGTTTCGCCGAGATCCTGTCGAAACAGTATTTCGGCGCGCTCAACGACAAGCAGATGGAATATTCGGAAGGCCTGCTCGAGGCCGGACAGCGTCTCGTGTCGCTGATCGACGCGGTGCTCGACCTGTCGACCATCGAGGCCGGCTATATGCAGTTGAACCGCACTCCGGTCGATCTCGGCCGCATGCTCCAAGAAGTGCATGCGCTGACCCAGGAATGGGCGCGCAAGCAGGACATTCATCTGGTGCTCGAAACGCCGGTGGATCTCGGCGTCATCGAAGCCGACGAGCGGCGCCTGAAACAGGTGCTGGTCAATCTGATTTCGAACTCGATCAAGTTCACCCATCCGGGCGGCGAGATCCGTCTCAGCGGCCGGCGCGACAATGCCGAGGAAGCGCGCTTGATCGTGTCCGACAACGGTGCCGGCATTTCGATCCAGGATTGGGAACGCGTCTTCGCGCCGTTCGAACGGTCGAAGCCGCGCGACTGGAAGAGCGGCGCCGGCGTCGGTCTGGCCCTGGTGAAAAGCTTCGTCGCGCTGCATGGCGGGCGCGTCGAACTGGAAAGCCGCGCCGATCGCGGCACCATCGTCACCTGCGTACTGCCGGCGCGCCAGCCGGCCGAAGGCGCACCCGCCAACTAGATGTCTGGTTTGCCCGCTGCGGGCAAATGCTAGTCCGCCGATTTGTGCCGGAAGCTCAAAGCCAGCCGCACCAGATACACGATCACCACCAGCGCGATCAGCGACTTCAGCACCGGATCACCCCAGTGCTGCACTTTGTCGTAATGCTCCTGCAGCACGAAGCCGCAATAGGTCAGGAAGGTGATCCAGGCGGTGGTGCCGATCAGCGACCAGGCGAGAAATTTGGCCATCGGCATGCGGTTGATGCCGGCCGGCACCGAGATCACCGCGCGCACGCCGGGAATGCAGCGGCCGATCAGCACCGACTTGGCGCCGTGGCGGTTGAACCAGTCGAACACGTACTCGACTTCGCGTCCGCTGACGGTCAACCAGCGCCCGTATTTCTCGGCAATCTCGACGCAGCGGCGGCGTCCGAAATAATAGCCTGCAAAGTACCAGGGCATCTGCCCGATCATCGAGCCGATCACGCCGGCGACGATCGTGCCCAGCAGGGTCAGTTTTCCCTGCGCCGCGACGAAGCCGCAGAACGGCATCACCAGTTCCGACGGAATGGCGGGGATCAGATTCTCGATCAGCATCAAGAGCGCGACGCCCGCGTGCCCGAAGCGCGCCAGCGTGTCCGACATCCACTCGATCACGATCCCTCCATCCCTTTGCCTCGAGCGTGCAACGCCCGCGAGTTCAATTTGTCACCCCGGCTTTGGCAGGCGTGACAGTTTGGGTGTGATCAGCCCGCCGCGGTTGGCGCGCCTTTGGTTGTGGAATATTCGAAATGCAGCACTTCGCCGGGCCGCGCGATCGGATGGATGGCGTGCGCGGCGGTGGCCGCTTCGGCGAAGCCGGTGAGGATCAGCTTCAGCTTGTTCTTGTAGGTGGCGACGTCACCGATGGCGAAGATGCCGGGACGGCTGGTGGCGCAGGTCGCGGGATCGATCGCGACGTGGTGTTTGTCGAGATCGAGTCCCCACTCCGCGACCGGGCCGAGATTCATCGACAGGCCGAAAAAGGCGAGCATCGCGTCGGCGGGCAGCGCGCGCTTTTCACCGTCCAGCGTTTCGACGACGACCGCCGACATGACGCCGTCGCTGCCTTCGAGGCCGCTGAGCTGGTAGGGCGTGACGATGTCGATCTTTCCGCTTTTGCCAAGCTCGTGCATGCGCGCGACCATGTCGGGCGCGGCGCGGAACTTGTCGCGCCGATGCACGACCGCAACCGATTCGGCGACCTCGGCCAACGACACCGCCCAGTCGACCGCACTGTCGCCGCCGCCCGCGATGACGACGCGCTTGCCGGCAAAATCCTGGCGCTTCTTGACGAGGTAAAAGACCGACTTGCCTTCGAACGCTTCGAGGCCGTCGAGCGGCGGACGATTGGGACCGAACGCGCCGACGCCCGCCGCGATGATCACCGCACGCGCGGTGATGGTGCTGCCGGCCGAGGTCTCCACGCGCCAGCCGCCGTCCTCGGTCGGCTGCAGCGCGGTGACCTGCTGGTTGAGGTGATAGACCGGGCCGAACGGCGCCGCCTGTTCGGCCAGCTTGTCGATCAGGTCGGCGGCATCGATGCGCGGATAGCCCGGAATGTCGTAGATCGGCTTTTCCGGGTAGAGCGCCGCGCACTGGCCGCCGAGCGTGTCGAGCGCGTCGATCACGTGGCACTTCAGCCGCAACATGCCGCATTCGAACACCGCGAACAGGCCGACCGGGCCGGCCCCGACGATCGCGACGTCAGTGGTGAAATTCTGGGACATGGGCCGATGGGGTAGAGGGGCGGGCGGCCCGGATCAACCCTCGCAAGGCGGAACTCCTCCGCCAGCCGGGAGTTATGAGCCTATTGAACTCATAGCCTGACAGGCTATGTTGTGGAATGCCGATCCGAAGCTGGAAGGACCAGGCCACGCAGGACCTGTTCGAAGGCCGGTTCAGCAAGCGATTCGGCGCCGACGTGGCACGGGCCGCGCAACGCAAGCTGCGGATGCTGGACGCGGCAACCAAGCTTGAAACACTGCGCGTCCCGCCGGGAAACCGGCTGGAAGCGCTGCAGGGCAAGCGCAGGGGGGAGCACAGTATTCGCGTCAACGATCAATGGCGCGTGTGCTTTCGGTGGGATGAGGGCGACGCCTACGATGTCGAAGTCACGGACTATCACTGAGGAGTGACGCAGGTGACGAGTCGAACGACGAAAAAGACCAGTGCACGTGCGCCGAAAGGCGGACGTTTGCCGCCGCTGCATCCGGGCGAGATCCTCGAGCAGGAATTTCTGCTGCCGCTGGGCATCACGCCTTATCGGCTGGCCAAATCAATCAAGGTCGATCCGCCCGCAATTGCCAAGATCCTCCGCGGGGAGCGCGCCATTACGGTCGAGATGGCGATGCTGCTCGGCGCCTTCTTCCAGATGGAATGGCGTTTCTGGATCAACCTGCAGAATCAATTCGACGCCGAGCGCGCGGCTGAGCGGTTGGCGCCCAAACTAGCCGCCGTCGAACCACACAAGCGCGCCGCTTGATCACGCTCGACCTCGCCGATCTCGACGCCACCGCGCGGCTCGCCGCCGCGCTCGCGCCGCATCTCGGCGCCGGCGACGTGGTGGCGCTCGAAGGCGCGCTGGGCGCGGGCAAGACCGAGTTTGCGCGCGCGCTGATCCGGGCGCGGCTCGGTGATGCGACGGTTGACGTGCCCAGCCCGACCTTCACGCTGGTCCAGCTCTATGACGATCCGTCGGGCGTCACGCTCTGGCATTTCGACCTCTACCGTCTGAAAGACTCCGACGAAGTACTCGAACTCGGCTGGGACGATTCGCGCGACGCGGTGAGTCTGGTCGAATGGCCGGACCGACTCGGTGATTTGGCGCCGCGCGACCGCCTGGTCGTGACCTTGGCTTCCGGCGCCGCCGCCGATGCGAGACGTGTCTCCTTGATTGGTCACGGTGATTGGGCGCGACGGCTCGCGGACTTGCGTTCGCTGCTCGCCCCGGCTTCTCTCCCGTCCAAATGAGCTACGCCGTTGCACCCGTGCCGGTGCCCGTGATTGCCGTACCGAAATTCGCGATGGTGCTCGCGGCCGGTCTCGGCGAGCGCATGCGCCCGGCAACCTTGACCACGCCAAAGCCGCTGCTCGATGTCGGCGGCAAGAAGCTGATCGACTGGTCGCTCGACCGGCTGCGCGACCAGCGCGTCGAGCGCATCGTCGTCAACACGCACTGGCTGCCCGACCAGATCGAAACGCATCTGAAGTCGCTCCCGAACGTCGAGATCAGCTACGAGCCGACGCGGCTCGAAACCGGTGGTGGACTCGTGCGCGCGCTGCCGCGATTGGGCGAGAAGCCGTTCCTGGTGCTCAACAGCGACACCATCGTGCTTGATGGGCCGACGCCGTTCCTGCAGCGCATGGCCGCCGCCTGGGACGATGAAAAGATGGATGCGCTGCTGCTGGCGATTGCGGCGCCGCGCACCCATGCCCAGGTCGGCGTCGGCGACGTCACGATGGACCCGCTCGGCCGCTTGCGATTCCGCGAGCCGGCGCGCGTCGCGCCGTTCGTCTGCGCCGGCGCCTATCTCTATCATCCGCGCCTGTTCGACGGCGCGCGTGAGGAACCGTTCTCGGTCGTCAGACTGTGGCGTCGCGCCGCCGAAGCAGGACGGCTCTACGGGCTGGTGCATGACGGTGCCTGGTTCACCGTCGGCACGCCGGACGAACTCACCGTCGCTCAGACCGCGCTCGCCCGCGGCGGCGCGCGATGGCTGGTCGTTCCCTGAACATTTTCGCCATTCCGCCCGGCGTCGGCTTCGTCGACGTGCTGGCCAAAGGCCTGCTCGGCCAAAGCGCAGCCAATCCGCTCGACCTCGCCGCGGCGACGATCCTGCTGCCGACGCGGCGTGCCGCGCGCAGCCTGCGCGAAGCATTTCTGCGCGAGGCGTTTCAGGACAATCCGCAGGCGACGCCGCTGCTGCTGCCGCGCATGCAGCCGCTCGGCGATCTCGACAGCGACGAGCTGCTGCTCGACGCCGAATCCGAACTGACCGGCCTGCCGCCCGCCATCTCGCCGCTGCGCCGCCGCCTGCTGTTGGCGAAGCTGATCGCGGCGCGCGAGAAGATGGCGCCCGATCGCGCGCTGGCGCTGGCCGACGAGCTCGGCAGCCTGCTCGACGAAGCACAGACCCACGAGATCGAATTCGATGCGCTGAGCGCGCTGGTGCCCGACGAGCTGGCGCAGCATTGGCAGGTGACGCTCAACTTCCTGCAGATCGTCACCACGCACTGGCCGGCGATCCTCGCGGCCGAAGGCGCCATCGACCCCGCGGCGCGCCGCCGCCGCGTGCTCGATGCCCAGGCCGAGGCGTGGCGCGCTGCGCCGCCCCCCGGACCGGTGATCGCGGCGGGCACCACCGGTTCGATTCCCGCCGTGGCGCGCCTGCTCAAAGTCATCGCGTCGATACCGCGCGGCGCGGTGGTGCTCGATGGGCTCGACCTCACGCTCGACACGCCGGCCTGGGATGCGATCGACGACACGCATCCGCAGGCGGGCTTGAAGCGCCTGCTCGGCGTGTTGGACGCGACGCGCGACGAGGTGCGTCCGTGGCCGGCCGCGCCCGCGACGCCGCTGCGCGCCAAATTGTGGTCGGCGGCGCTGCGCCCGGCGCCGACCACCGGAGCCTGGCGCGCCAGCGCCTTCGATCGAGCAGGGGCGAGTGCTTTCGATGAAGCGGCGCGCCACGGGCTGACGCGCATCGACTGCACCACGCACGAGCACGAGGCCGATACCATCGCGCTGCTGTTCCGCGAGCAGCTGCAGACTCCCGGCAAGACCGCGATGCTGGTGACGCCTGATCGCACCCTGGCACGGCGCGTTGCGACCGCAATGCGACGCTGGGACGTCGAGCTCGACGATTCCGGCGGCCAGCGTCTCGGCGACACGCCGGTCGGCGCGTATCTGCGTCTGCTGGCGCAGGTTGCCGCCGAACGTTGGGCGCCGGTGCCGTTGCTGTCGCTGCTCAAACATCCGCTCGCCACCGGCGGTGTCAGCCAGGCCGCGTTTCGCCGTCGCGCCCGCGCGCTCGAAAGCGTGGTGCTGCGCGGAACGCGGCCGGCGCCTGGTCCCGACGGCTTGCTGCGCGCGCTCGACGACGCGTCGCTGACGCGCTTCGTGCTCGACCTTGCTGAGCGCATGGCAAGCTTCGACGCGCTGTTTGCGAACGATACCGCCGACATCGCCGCGCTGGTCGAAGCGCAGATCGAAACCGCCGAGGCGCTCGCCGCGAGCGATGAGGAAAGCGGCGTCGCGCGCCTGTGGCGTGGCGAGGATGGTGAAGCGGCGGCGGAGATCCTGGCCGAGCTGGTCGGCGCCGCGCGCGACCTCGACGCGATCGCGCCGGCCGACTGGCCGTCGATGCTGAACGCGGTGCTGCAAGCGGTGACGGTGCGGCCGCGCTGGGGTACGCATCCGCGCCTTGCCATCTACGGTCCGCTCGAAGCGCGTCTGCAGAGCGCCGACCTGATCGTGCTGGGTGGCTTGAACGAGGGGACGTGGCCGCGCGAGGCGGCCGACGATCCGTGGCTGTCGCGCGGCATGCGCAAGGCGCTGGACCTGCCGTTGCCCGAACGGCGCATCGGCCAGGCGGCGCACGACGTCGCGAGCCTGGCCTGCGCCAGCCACGTGGTGCTGACGCGCGCCGAACGCGTCGATGCGCGCCCCAGCGTGCCGTCGCGCTGGTTGCAGCGGCTCGACGCGGCGCTCGCCGCCGCCGGGCTGCGCGTGTCGCGCGACCTGCCGCATGCGCGCTGGGTTTCGCTGCTCGACCTTCCGGCGCGCGTGCAGGCCTGCGCGCCCCCGTCGCCGCGTCCGCCGGTCGAGCTGCGTCCGCGCACGCTGTCGGTCACCGAGATCGAAACCTGGATGCGCGACCCCTACGCGATCTATGCGCGCCACGTGCTGAAACTCACCAAGCTTGCGCCGATCGACGAAGCGCCCGGCGCGTCGGATCGCGGCCAGTTCGTGCATGAGGCGCTCGACAAGTTCGTCGCCGCCTGTCCCGAGGCGCTGCCGCCCGACGCGCTCGCGATTCTTCTGCGCATGGGGCGCGACGCGTTCGGCGACGCGCTGGCGCGGCCGTTGGTGTGGGGTTTCTGGTGGCCGCGCTTCGAACGTGTCGCGGCCTGGTTCCTCGCCACCGAAACCGAGCGCCGCGCCACCGGCGCCCGGCCGCGCAAGACCGAAGTCAAAGGCGCTTTGATGCTGCCGGCGCCGTACAAGGAATTCAGGCTGCGCGCACGCGCCGACCGGATCGACACGATTGGCGGCGGCATCGGCATCGTCGACTACAAGACCGGGCGCGCACCGCCCGGCACCGAGATCGGCACCGGCTTCGCGCCGCAGCTTCCGCTCGAAGCGGTGATCGCGCGCACGGGCGGATTCGAGGGCGTGCCGGCGGCGCCGGTGGTCGAACTCGCCTTCTGGCGTTTGACCGGCGCCAATCCCGCCGGCGAGATCGTGGCGATCGACGGCGATCTCACGGCGCTTGCCGATACTGCGCGCGACGGGCTGCTGCAACTGATCGAGCGGTTCGACGATCCGAACACGCCGTATCTGTCGCAGCCGATCCCGTCCAAACGGCCGCGCTTCAGCGACTACGCGCATCTCGCGCGCGTGATCGAATGGTCGGGCGAAGGCACGCCCGAATGAAGCTTGAAATGAGCGGCGCCGATCGCGAACAAGGCCGCGCCTCCGACCCCGCCGCCAGCGCCTGGGTCGGTGCGTCAGCGGGCAGCGGCAAGACCAAGGTGCTCACCGATCGCGTGCTGCGCCTGCTGCTCGACGGCGTCGATCCGCAGCGTCTGCTGTGCCTGACCTTCACCAAGGCGGCGGCGGCCGAAATGTCGATCCGCGTCGGCAAGGAGCTGGCGCGCTGGGCGACCGAAGACGATGCCAGGCTCGACGCCGAGCTGCGCAAGCTGACCGGCCGCGATGCTGCCGTTGACGACGCGACGCGCAGACGCGCGCGCACGCTGTTCGCGCGCACGGTCGACCTGCCGCAAGGGCCGCGCATCCAGACCATCCACGGCTTCTGCCAGTCGGTGCTGCGGCGCTTTCCGCTCGAAGCGGGCGTGTCGCCGCAATTCCGGCTGCTCGACGAACGCGAAGCGCAGGAACTGATCGACGCGGCGCGCGACGAGGTGCTGGACAAGGCGCGCGCCGAACCCGGCGCCCCGCTCGGCCGCGCGCTGGCCGAACTGGTGCGCCGCGCCGGCGAAGCGACCTTCGGCGATCTCGTCGGCGAGCTGACGTCGGGCCGTGCGCGGCTGGCGAAATTTCTCGAATGCGAAGGTGGCGTCGCGGGCGCCGCGGCCCAGGTGCGCGCGACAGTCGGCGTCGAACCGGACGAGACGACGGACTCGGTGCTGCGCGCCGCCTGCGCCGAGCGTGCGCTCGACGGGCCGGCGCTGCGCGCCGCGTGTGCGATTCTCGAGCAGGGGACCAAGACCGACCGCGAGCGGGCGGCCAAGATGTCACGCTGGCTCGCGACGCCGTCGCAGCGGGCCGTGTCATTTCTGGCCTATTCCCGCGCGTACCTGACCGACAAGCGTGAGGTGTTCAAGAAGCTCGCAACCAACGGCTCGACCGCGGCGCTTCCGGCACTTCAGCAAGAAGCAGATCGGGTTCTCCGTGTTCTGGAGCGGCTCAACGCGGTCGGCACCGCCGAGGCGACCGAAGCGCTGCTGCTGGTCGGCGCCGCGTTGCTCGACGCCTATGCGACGCGCAAGGCGCGCAGCGGCGGCCTCGATTACGAAGACCTGATCGCGAAGACCGGCGAATTGCTGGCGCGCGACGGCGTCGCCGCCTGGGTGCTGTTCAAGCTCGACGGCGGCATCGAACACGTGCTGGTCGACGAAGCGCAGGACACCAACCCGGCGCAATGGCGCATCGTGCAGGCGCTGACCGAAGAGTTCTTCAGCGGCCTGGGCGCGGTTGAACGGCCGCGCACCGTGTTCGCGGTCGGCGACGAGAAACAGTCGATCTTCTCCTTCCAGGGCGCCGATCCGCGCGAGTTCGCGCGGATGCGGGCGCATTTCTCCGCCCGCAGCCAAGAGGCCGAGCGCGACTGGCGCGAAGTGCCGCTCAACGTTTCGTTCCGCTCGACCGAGCCCGTTCTGCGACTGGTCGATCGCGTCTTCGCCAATGACGCGGCGCGTGCTGGCGTCGCGACGGCGCCGATCGCGCATCAAGTGACGCGCGCCGGGCAGGCCGGCGTGGTCGAGCTGTGGCCGCTCGAAGCCGACATCGAAACCGAAGCGCCTCTGCCTTGGGCGCCGCCGGTGGAAGCGTCGCGCGAAGAAGCGTCGCCGTCCCGACTGGCGATGCGTATCGCGCGGACGATCGAAGGCTGGCTGCGCGACGGCACCGAACTCGAGTCGCATGGACGGCCGATCCGACCCGGCGACGTGATGATCCTGGTGCGGCGCCGCGCGCCCGATTTCGTGCCGGCGATGGTGCGGGCGCTGAAATCGCTCAACGTGCCGGTAGCGGGCGTCGACCGCATGGTGCTGACGCGCGAACTCGCGGTCATGGATCTGATCGCGCTCGGCCGTTTTCTGCTGCTGCCGGATGACGACCTCACCTGCGCCACGGTGCTGAAGACGCCGCTGGTGGGATTGGACGAAGACGATCTGTTCGAGCTCGCCCATGCGCGCGGGACGGCGTCGTTGTGGGCGACGCTCAGCGCCCGCGCCGGCGAGCGCGGCGAATGGCGCACGGCGCGCGACTGGCTGGCGCGCCTGCTCGGCGAAGCCGATCTCGTGCCGCCTTACGAGTTGTTCGCCGCCTCGCTGCTGCGCGCATGTCCCGCCGATCCGAACGGCAGCGGACGGCGCGCGATTCAGGCACGGCTCGGTTCCGAAGCGCTCGACCCGATCGAGGAGTTCCTCACCGCGGCGCTGATCCACGCCGGCGCGCACGCGCCGTCGCTGGAATCGTTTCTCGCCTGGCTCGAAGCGGGCGAGGCCGAACTCAAGCGCGAGCTTGCACAGGGCGCGCGCGACGAGGTGCGATTGATCACGGTGCATGGCGCCAAAGGCCTGCAGGCGCCCATCGTCGTGCTGCCCGACACGACCGGCCTGGTCGATCGCAGCCAGGGGCCGCGACTCCTGTGGGCCGACGGCGACGTGCCGCTCTGGGCCGGCGCGCGCGCCGACGAAGACGCGGTGGCGCGCGCGGCGCGACGCGCGCAGGAACAGACGTCCGACGACGAGTATCGGCGCCTGCTGTATGTGGCGCTGACGCGCGCCGAGGATCGGTTGATCGTCGCGGGCTGGCAGAAGCGCCGCGCCGTGCCCGCCGGCAGCTGGTACCGGCTGGTCGAGGCGGCGATGCAGGGCGACGAGTTCGAGCACGGCGAGGACGGCGTCGTGCGCCTGTCGATGCCGCAAGGCGCGGGCGTGAAGCCGGATCGCAGCAGCGAGGCGCTGCGCGAAGAAATCGTCACGACGGATGCGCTGCCCGACGCGCTGCGCCTGCCGCCGGTTGCCGAGCCGACGCCGACCAGGCCGCTGACGCCGTCGCGCCCGAGGATGGCCGACCCGCCGGCGCGTTCGCCCGCGACGCGCAGCGGCGACCATGCGCTGCGCCAGCGCGGACGGCTGGTGCACAAGCTGCTGCAGCTTCTGCCCAACCTGCCCGAAGGAGCGCGTGACGCGGCGTGCCGGCGCTTCCTGGCGCAGCCTGCGCATGGTCTCGATGAGGCCGCGCAGGCGTCGTTGGCGGACGAGGTCGGCGCGGTGTTGGCGCATCCCGATTTCGCCACCGTCTTCGCCCCCGGCAGCCGCGCCGAAGTGCCGGTGGTGGGGCGAATCGGGGCGACGCTGGTGGCCGGGCAGGTCGACCGTCTGGCCGTTGCCGACGACACGGTCTGGGTCGTCGACTACAAGACCGATCGTCCGCCGCCAGTGCGGGCCAGCGATGCACCGCCGGCCTACCTCGCCCAGCTGGCCGCCTATGTCGCGGTGATTTCACGCTTGTTTCCCGAACGGCGGGTGCGGGCGGCGCTGCTTTGGACCGAAACGCCGCGGCTGATGGAGCTGCAAAACGAACTCCTGGAGCCCTATCTCTTGCGACTGGAAAGCGGCGCCCCGTAAGGTTTCGGAGCGCTGGTTTTCCCTCGGGAAAACGCGCCCAGAATATGAAGCGACCCCTGCGGGTCGCGGCGCGAATAGGAGCCTTTTTCCATGACCGTTCAGGTGACCGACTCGACGTTCGATGCCGATGTGCTCAAGGCCGAGGGCCCGGTGCTGCTCGACTTCTGGGCCGAGTGGTGTGGGCCGTGCAAAGCGATCGGACCGATCCTCGAACAGATGTCCGGCGAGATGCAGGGCAAGCTGACCGTGGCCAAGATCAATATCGACGAGAACCCGATGGTGCCGTCGAAATACGGCGTGCGCGGCATTCCGACTCTGATGCTTTTCAAGAACGGGCAGGTCGCCGCCACCAAGATCGGCGCGCTGCCCAAGACCGCGCTGTATCAATGGGTCGAAAGCGTTCTGTAGGCCGACGATCGCCGGCCTCCCGATTTTCAGTCTGAATTGAAATACAGAAGAGCGGCGCTTCAGCGCCGCTCCAGACGCGCCACCAGCTCGACATGGGTCGACCAGCGGAACTGGTCGACCGGCAGCACGTCGTGCAGTTTCCAGCCACCTTCGACCAGCACGCGTGCATCGCGCGCGAAGGTTGTCGGATTGCACGACACATAGGTCAGGCGTTCGAAATCGGCCTCGGCCAAAGTTGCGACCTGCGCCGCCGCGCCGGCGCGCGCCGGATCGAGCACGGCTTTGTCGAAATCGCGCAGCTCTTTCACCGACAGCGGCTCGCGAAACAGGTCGCGCGTCACCGCCTGCACTTTGCGCGTCGCGGCCAAGGCGCCGACCGCATCCTTGTCGCTGTCGAACGCGGTGACCGCGGCGCCGGTCGCTGCCAGCGGCAGCGCGAACGTGCCGACGCCGCAGAAGAGATCCGCGACGCGTTTGGCGCCTGGCAGCGTCGCCAGCACGCGTTCGATCAGCATCGTCTCGCCATCGAGCGTCGGCTGCAGGAACGAAGCCGGCGGCAGCGACACGCGCACGCCACCGAGCAGGATCATCGGCACGCGCCGCACCGCGACGGGTTCGACCGGCGAACGAACCGTGCTGCGCCACGCGACGCGCGCCAGGTCGTGCGTTTCGGCAAATTCGGCCAGCGCTTCGAGATCGGCGAGTGCCAGCGCGCGCTTGCGCACCAGCACCAGCTCGATGCCGTTGCCGGCTTCGGTGAGCGCCAGGTCGGCGCTCTCGCGCTGCTGCAGCAACGTCCCGACCAGCGTGCGCAACGGGGCTAGCAACGCCACCAGCTTCGGCGTCAGCACCTCACAACCACGGAGATCGACGATGCGGTCGCTTTTCCGTTCGTTGAATCCCAGCATCACGTGCTTGCCCTGGCGCAGCGCCGCCAGGGTGGCGCGGCGGCGCGTGGCGGGCGCGACGGTCGCGGTGGGCTCGATCTCGGCCGTCAGCCCGACGCGGCGCAGCGCGTCGACGATGCGTTCGCGCTTCCAGGCGGCGACGGCGCCGGCCTCGACCTGCTGCACGGCGCAGCCGCCGCAACTGCCGGCATGGCGGCAGGGCGGTGTGGCTGGCGGGGCAATGCCCAGGAATCGGTCAAGCTCGGTCTGCATCGCCCTCAAACTGTGCAAGCATGGTGGATCTTGGCACCGTGGCGCGTCGGCGCGGCTCCGGCACGGATCTTGATAGCGGCCTTGGGCCAAAAAGGCCGGACCTAATGAACGAGAACAGAATGCTTCCCAGCGCACGCCTCGCTTTTCTCGGCCTCTTGCTGCTGCCCACGACCTTGCTTTCGGTGGGGGCGCGGGCCGAGGAAGCGGCGGCCGCGGCCAAGATCGACAGCGGCGACACCGCCTGGATGCTCGCCGCCACCGCGCTGGTGCTGCTGATGACCCTGCCGGGCCTGGCGCTGTTCTATGGCGGCATGGTCCGCAAGATGAACGTGCTCGCCACCACGATGCAGAGCTTCGCCATCTGCTGCCTGGTCGCGATCCTCTGGTACGTGGTCGGCTATTCGCTCGCTTTCACCAACGGCGCCGGCGGCACGTCGGCCTTCATCGGGGACCTGTCGCGGCTGTGGCTCAAGGGCGTGACGGCGATGACGCCGTTCACGCTGGGCGAGGGTACCGAAAACCCGACCGTGACGACGATCCCCGAGAGCGTCTACGCGATGTTCCAGATGACGTTCGCGATCATCACGCCCGCGCTCATCACCGGCGCCTTCGCCGAACGCATGAAATTCTCGGCGCTGCTCGCTTTCACGACCTTGTGGGCGCTGTTCGTCTACGCGCCGGTGGCGCATTGGGTGTGGCACCCGAACGGCTTCCTCGCCGGCGCCGGCGTGCTCGACTATGCCGGCGGCACGGTGGTGCATATCAATGCCGGCATCGCCGGTCTCATCGGCGCCATCCTGCTCGGCAAGCGCCGCGGCTGGGGCCACGAGCACATCGTTCCACACAATCTCGTTCTGTCGCTGATCGGCGCGTCGCTGCTGTGGGTGGGCTGGTTCGGCTTCAACGCCGGATCGGCGCTGACCGCCAACGGCCGCGCCGGCATGGCGATGCTGGCGACCATGCTCGCTGCCGCGTCGGCGGCGCTCGCCTGGATGTTTACTGAATGGGCGGTGCAGGGCAAACCGTCGATCCTCGGCATCGTGTCGGGCTCGGTCGCGGGGCTCGTCGCGGTGACGCCGGCGTCGGGCTACGTCAATGCCACCGGCGGTTTCCTGATCGGCATCGTCGCCGGCGTCGTGTGCTGGTGGGGCGCCACCGGCCTCAAGCACAAATTCGGCTATGACGATTCGCTCGATGCCTGGGGCGTGCACGGGCTGGGCGGCATCGTCGGGGCCATCCTGACCGGCGTGTTCGCGACCGAAGCGGTGACCGGTGATCCCAAAATCGTCGGCCTCATCGACGGCAACGCGCACCAGATCCTGCTGCAACTCGAAGGCGTCGCGGTGACGCTCGTCTATGGCGGCATCGCGTCCTTCCTTCTCTACAAGCTGGTCGATCTCACCATCGGCCTGCGCGTGTCGGAAGAGATCGAACGGCAAGGTCTCGACCGGCCCCTCCACGGTGAAACCGTGCCGTAGCACGCCTTCTCAATCGTTTGTCATGGGGCGACTCGAGGGGCAGCGATGCCCCTCTTTTTTTGCCGAGCTGTCAGTCCAGCTGGAGCGTCAGCGCCTTGAGATACGCGCTCTCCGGCAACAGCGGATGCACCGGATGATCGGGGCCGGCGCCGCTGGTCTGCAACACGCGACCGGTGCGTCGTGCCTGTCCAAGCCCGTGCGTGACGGCATGGGTGAAGTTGATCGTGTCGGCATGGTGGCTGCACGAGGCCGCGAACAGAATGCCGCCGGGGGCCACCAGCGGTGCTGCCAGCTTGGCGAGCTTGGCGTAGCCGCGCAGGCCCGCGGCGGTTTCCTTCTTCGACTTGATGAAGGCAGGCGGATCGACGATCACCACGTCGAATTTCTCGCCCGCGGCCCCGCGTCGCTCCAGCTCGGCGAAGGCCTCGGCGCGCACCGCTTCGACGTTGAGCCCGTTGGCCGCCGCATTGGCCTTGATCGCGTCGATGGCGCCGGCCGAACGATCGACTGCGATCACCTCGCGCGCACCGGCGCGCGCGGCGGCGAGCGCGAAGCCGCCGGCATAGGCATAGACGTCGAGCACGCTTTTGCCGCGCGCCAGGCCCGCGACGAAGGCGCGGTTGGCGCGCTGGTCGTAGAACCAGCCGGTTTTCTGGCCGTCGCGCAGATCGAGCTTGAAGCGGCAGCCATTCTCTTCGATCTCGACCGGCGCCTCGACCGCGCCGTGAACGACGCGCGTTTCCAGCGGAAGCCCTTCGAGCTCGCGCACCGGACTGTCGTTGCGCAGCAGGATGGCGCGTGGGCGCAGAAGCTCGGTGAGCGCGCCGAGAATGTCGTCGAGCGCGACGTCGATGCCCGCGGCATTGGCCTGCACCGACAGGACGTCGCCCATCCGGTCGACCACCAGCGCGGGCAGGCGATCGGCCTCGGCATGAACCAGGCGATAGAAGGGCCGCTCGAACATGCGGTCGCGCAAGGTGAGCGCGGCCTGCAGACGTTCGTGCCAGAAGGCGCGATCGACCACCGTGCCGGGCGCGCCCAGCACGCGCGCCGCGATCAAGGTGCGCGGATTGAAATAGGCGGTGGCGAGCGGTGCGCCGCGCGCATCTTCGAGTTCGACCAGCGTGCCCGGCGTCAGCGCGCGTGCCGCCGCGTCCATCGCGATCTCGTTCGAGAACACCCACGGATGGCCGCCGCGCACGCGCGCCTCATGGCGGGGCAGCAGGCGAAGCTTGGGGCGGACGGCGGTGTTCATTCGTTCTCTTCTTTCACGTCATGCCCGGCCTCGTGCCGGGCATCCACGCTCTTTGTGACTTACCATTCGCGTGGATGGCCGGGACAAGCCCGGCCATGACGAAGACCCAAAATGCAGATGGCCGGGACTGGACCCGGCCATCAAACAATCGTTGGCGCTTTCGGCACGATCGATCCCCGCTTTCGCGGGGAATAATCACTTCGGCGCCAGCACCATGACCATCTGCCGCCCTTCGAGCTGCGGCATCATTTCGACCTTCGACAGCGGTTCGAGCTGTTCGCGCACCTTCATCAGCACGTTGAGGCCGATTTCCTGGTGCACCATTTCACGGCCGCGGAAGCGCATGGTGACCTTCACCTTGTCACCTTCCTCGAGGAAGCCTTTGGCCGCGCGCATCTTCACGTCGTAATCGTGATCGTCGATGTTCGGGCGCATCTTGATCTCTTTGACCAGGATGACTTTCTGCTTCTTACGAGCTTCGTTCTGCTTTTTCTGCTGTTCGTACTTGAACTTGCCGAAATCGAGGATCTTGCAAACGGGCGGATCCGCGTTCGGCGAGATCTCGACCAAGTCCAGTCCAGCCTCTTCAGCGGCGGCAAGCGCCTGCCGGATCGGCACCACGCCCAGCATTTCTCCGTCAGCCCCGACAAGGCGCACGGTCTGTACGTTGATCTCGAAATTGACCCGCGGTCCGTCGCGGGAAGGGGCATCGGTCCGGGAAAATGAGCGGGGCGGTATGGACGTCTCTCCTATAGCGGTTGTTCGGATCGGCCTGGGCTGCGCGCCATGGGCCGAGGCCGGGAAAATAGCGTCGAAGGGGCCCCAGCGGTAGGTGCACGGTGCGAAAAGACCACGCCTGTGGCCCCCATGCCGCTCATTTGGGTGGTGCAGCCTCGGCGACGAGGTCGGCAATCGCCTGGTCGAGCGTCAGAACCGCCTGGCTCTCGCTGCCCAAACGGCGCATCGCGACGGCACGTTCCGCCGCCTCGCGTTTGCCGACCACGAGCAGGACCGGCCGCTTCGCGACCATGTGCTCGCGCACTTTGTAATTGATCTTCTCGTTGCGGGTGTCGGTCTCGACCCGCAGCCCGTGGCGGCTCAGCAAAGCCGCCACTTCTTCGGCGTAGCCGTCCGCTTCCTGCGTAATCGTCGCCACCACGACCTGGGTCGGGCACAGCCACAAGGGCAGGCGGCCGGCATAATGCTCGATCAGCACGCCGATGAAGCGCTCGAGCGAGCCGAAAATGGCGCGGTGGAGCATGACCGGCCGTTTGCGGGCACCGTCGATGTCGACATATTCGGCGTCGAGTCGCTCGGGCAGCACGAAATCGAGCTGCAGCGTGCCGCACTGCCAGGTGCGACCGATTGCATCAGTGAGGTGGAATTCCAGCTTCGGGCCGTAGAAGGCGCCCTCGCCAGGCAGCTCCGCCGGATCGAGCCCGGCCTGGATCGCGGCGTCCCGCAGCTCGCGCTCGGCGCGGTCCCAGATCTCGTCGGTGCCGGCCCGCACGTCGGGGCGCAGCGCCAGCTTCACCTTCACGTCGGTGAAGCCGAGATCGGCATAGACGCGCTGGAGCAAGGTGCAGAAACGCTTGCTCTCGTCGACCACCTGTTCCGGCGTGCAGAAGACGTGCGCGTCGTCCTGGGTGAACTGGCGCACGCGCATGATTCCGTGCAGCGCGCCCGACGGTTCGTTGCGGTGGCACGAGCCGAACTCGGCCATCCGCAACGGCAGGTCGCGATACGATTTCAGCCCGTGATTGTAGATCTGCACATGCGCCGGGCAGTTCATCGGCTTGATGCCGAAGAGCTGGATATGCTCGTGCTCATGTCCGTGGCCGACTTCGACCTTGAACATGTTGTGCCCGTACATCTGCCAATGGCCTGACGCCTCGAACAGCTTCTTGTCGAACAGCTGCGGCGTCTTCACCTCGACATAGCCGTCCTCTTCGAGGCGGCCGCGCAGATAGGTCTCGAGGGCGCGATAGAGCGTCCAGCCTTTGGGGTGCCAGAACACGCTGCCGGCGGATTCTTCCTGCAGGTGGAACAGATCCATCTCGCGGCCGAGCCGGCGATGGTCGCGCTTCTCCGCCTCTTCCAGCTGGAACAGGTAGGCGTCGAGTTCCTTTTTGTCGCGCCAGGCGGTGCCGTAGATGCGGGTCAGCATCTGATTCTTGGAATCGCCGCGCCAATAGGCGCCCGCGACCTTCATCAGCTTGAACGCATCTCCGACATGGCTCGTCGAAGGCGCATGCGGACCGCGGCAGAGATCGAGCCACTCGCCTTGCCGATAGACGGTAATCGTCTCGGTCTCGGGCAGGTCTTCGATGATCTCAGCCTTGTAACGCTCGCCCTTGTCGCGGAAATAGCGGATCGCCTCGCTGCGGTCCCACACTTCGCGTTCGAACTTGGCGTCGCGCTTCACGATCTCCTGCATTTTCGCTTCGATCTTGGGCAGATCGTCGAGGGTGAAGGGCGTGTCGCGGGCGAAGTCGTAATAGAAGCCGTTCTCGATCGCCGGGCCGATCGTGACCTGGGTGCCGGGATAGAGCGACTGCACCGCCTCGGCCATCACATGCGCGGCGTCGTGCCGGATCAAGCCCAGCGCGGCGTCGGATTTGCGGGTGACGATCTCGATCGCGGCTTCGCGCGCATCGACCGTTCGGCCCAGGTCAAGGATCTGCCCCTCGACCTTGATGGCGAGGGCGGCCTTGGCGAGGCCTGGTCCGATCGCGGCGGCGATCTCGGCGCCGGTGGGCGCGTGGTCGAAGGTCAGGACCTTCCCGTCAGGGAGGCGGTAGGCGAAGCCGTTTTCCATAGCGGCGGGAAGCTAGAGGCCGCATCCCAGCCCGTCCAGCCGCCGCGCGCGCAAGGCTGCATCTTGGCCGCGTCGAACAGGACCGGCCGGCAGCAAAGAAAAACGGCCGCCGGTGGGTACCGGCGGCCGCAACAGGATCGATGCCAGCGTTCAGAAACGCGCCTTGCCACCGAAAAAGAAGAACCGACCCTTGTTGTCGTAGATCGAAGCGTTGCCGACGCCCTGGAAGATGCCCGGGATGAACGGCGGCTCCTTGTCCGCGAGGTTGTTGATGCCGCCATACACCTGGTACTTGCCGAAATCGTACTGAACGCGGATCGCGTGCAGCCAATAATCAGGGATCGTGTGCGGGAAGCGATCTTCGATGAAGGCCTCGTTGTCGATCTCCATGTGACCGATGAAGTTGGTCGTCCAGGTGAACTGCCACTCGGCCAGTTCCCAGACGCCCTGCAGGTGGAACTTCAGCTTCGCGTCCGGCAGCTCGCCCGCGTCACGATTGGTCAGCGACTGGTCGCTCGGGTTCGGGTCGAACGTCTTCTTCGACAGGTAGGTGCCGTTGAAGTCGAACGTCGCATTGCCCCACGACGAAGGCGCACCGAAGCGCGACAACGGCGTCGAGTAGCTGATGTCGAGGTCGAGGCCGCGCGCCTGGTAGCGGGCGACGTTCAACTGCTGCACGAACACGTTCTGGATGTTCTGGTCCGGACCGCGCATCACCGACGTGCAGAAGGCGTTGCCCAGCGACGGCGCGTCATAGCAGTTGTTGACCACGTTCTGGAACGCGAAGCTGTTGATGGCGTCGCGGATCTTCACGTTCCACCAGTCGGCCGTGACCGTCAGGCCCGGCACGAAGCTCGGCGTCAGCACCACGCCCGCGGTCCAGCTTTTCGCCTTCTCCGCCTGCAGGTTCGGATTGCCGCGCGTGACGACCGACTTGGTCACCGTGCTCTGCGTGAAGTTGGCCGGAATGCCGGCCGCCCGGCAGTTCGCGAGCCGGTTCTGCGGGAAGCTGCCGGCATTGATGCGCGTCGAGTCGCAGGGATCCTGCACGCCCTGGAAGTTGTCGCTGCCGGGGGCGAACAGTTCGCCGATATTCGGCGCACGCACCGCGCGCGAACGCGACACGCGCAGCTTGATGTTGTCGTCGATCGCCCAACCGCCGCGCAGCGCCCAGCTCTGGTCGGTGCTGGTGGTCGAGAAATCCTGGAAGCGCCATGAGCCTTCGATGTCGACGGCCTTGGCGAAGGGCAGGTCACGCAGCACCGGGATGCCGGTTTCGACGTAGGCTTCCTTGGTGTCGTAATGGCCTTCGGTGAAGGCGAGGCGGTTGCCGAAGACGAGGCCCTGCTGGACCTCCGCCTGCGGATTGGCCAGCGATTCTTCGCGGCGATACTCGATGCCGGCCGCGACCTTGACCGAATCGACCTTGCCGCTGAACGGCGTGGCGTACTTGAACAGATCGCCGTCCGTGTTGAACACGAACTGGTTCTGCGTCAGCCGGTCATGTTCGACCGTGCTCGTGTACGAATACGCAACGGCGCGCGGATCGGCGACGCCGACGCCCATCAGGTTGAGCGGCAAGCAGCCATTGGCGCGAGCCGTGGCGCTGCGGCAACCGATCGAGCCGTCGGCCAGACGGATCGCATCCGCCGATTCCAGAAAGCGGCTCTGGATACGATCGAAATTGGTGAAGACCGACCGGGTGGTGCCGTAGTTCCAGAAGGTCTCATAGTTCCAGTCGTTCGCGAACTTGCCGTTGATGCCGAGCACGCTGCGATAGGTCTGGAATTCGCTGGCAAAGGTGCGCAGGCCGAAATCATCGTCCGAACGCGAGAAGGTGAAGCTGTTCAGGTTGGCTGCCGTCAGCTGCTGCACCAGCGCCGCCGGAAGAAAGGCGTTGTCGCGCTGAAGCGTCATGACGCCCGACGATTCGAACGTGCCCGAGGCAGTCGTGACCGCCTTGTTTCTCGCGTATTTCAGTTCGGTGAACAGGTTCGCCGACTTGATCAAGCCGCCGTCGTCGAACAGCTCGTAATTGCCCGAAAGATGGAACAGGCCGCGCTCCGTCGGAACGCGCAGGGTCGCGGTCTTGCCGGTGTTGAGGCCGTCACCGCCGAGCGACGTGTTGCCGCCGAGATCGGCCTGGCCGAAGCGGTCGAACGGGATCAACTGACCGTTGGGCGAGATCGCCTGCGTGAAGGCCGCGCGGGTGCCGATCGCGGTTCCGATCAGCGGCGCGCCGGTGTTGGTGAACTGGTTCAGCAGCACGTTGGTGAACGGAATGCGGTCGGGAATGCCGTCGCCGCGCACCGGCACGGCCGGGCGCCCGTTGATGTTGGGCGCGACCACCGAAGCGAGCTGCGAAACCGCATAGGCGCGATCGGCGCCGAACAGGCCTTCTTCCCGGTTGTAGGTCGCGTTCAACGTGACGTTGCCGCGGCCGCCGCCGAAATTGCTGCCCATCGTGGCGCTGGCGAAATAGGTCTGCGCGTCGCCATGGCCCGAAACACCGTACTGCGCTTCGACCTCGGCGCCTTCGTAGTTCTTCTTCAGGATGAAGTTGACCACGCCCGCGACGGCATCGGAGCCGTACACGGCGGTGGCGCCGCCGGTGACGATTTCGACGCGATCGATCAGCGCCAGGGGGATCGTGTTGGTGTCGACCGAGACCGTGCCCTGGCCACCGCCGACCTGTCGGCGGCCGTTGATCAGGGTCAGCGTGCGCGAGTTGCCCAGCGTACGCAGGTTGAGAATGTTGAGGCCGGCATTGCGGACGACGTTGGTCGTGTTCTGCTGGTTGGTGCCGAGACCGATCTGCGGCATCTGGCTCAGCAGATCCGACACGTTGATCGCGCCGGTGGCGCGCAACGCTTCACCCGTGGCGACGGTCAGCGGTGTCGGTGCGGTCGCGCCGGTGCGGCGCAGGCGCGAACCGGTGACGACGATTTCTTCAGTTGGTCCTGCTTGCTGTGCACTGGCTTCGGCCATCAAGGCTGCCGAAGCAACGCCTGCGATGGCCAGCGCGCGTACTGCGCGCCGGATCTTCCGGTTTCCCATTTTGCTATCCCCTGGTTCAAAGCCGTCCCGCCCGCACACGCTTTTTCTGCGTGTCATTGGGGCGAGCGGAAATTCGCAGGGGTGCAACGGAGGTTTCTGTGCGCGAACCGTTCTCCACGTACCCGCGCCAAATGTGCAACAGCTTGTCTCGTGCAAGCGCGAGAAATGTCCGTTTGCAGCGAAGTCTGCGCGCGTAGCGAAAAAACAAAAGCGGCAGCCGGAATAAACCGGCAGCCGCCGTCGTCACCAAATATTTTTCCTTCGAAGCGAGCCTTCGAGACGTTGCCGCGCTGCGGAGTTGGCGTGCGCAACGCACAAAGAAAAACGGCCGCCGGTGGGTACCGGCGGCCGTCGTCGTTGATCGATGCTGGGGCTTAGAACTGCGCCTTGGCACCGAGATAGAAGAAGCGGCCCTTGTTGTCGTAGACCGAGGCGTTGCCGATACCCTGGTAGACGCCCGGGATATACGGCGGCTCCTTGTCCGCGAGATTGTTGATGCCGCCATACACCTGGTACCTGCCGAAATCGTACTGGGCGCGGATCGCGTGCACCCAATAGTCCGGGATGGTGTGCGGGAAGCGGTCTTCGATGAACGCTTCGTTGTCGATCTCCATGTGGCCGAGATAGTTCGTCGTCCAGGTGAACTGCCACTGGGCCAATTCCCAGATGCCCTGGATGCGGAATTTCAGCTTCGGATCCGGCAACTCGCCCGCGTCGCGATTGGTCTGCGTCAGATCATTCGGGTTCGGGTCGAACGTCTTCTTCGACAGGTACGTGCCGAGGAAGTCGAGCGTCAGGTTGCCCCAGTCGCTCGGCGCGCCGAAACGTGACAGCGGCGTCGAGTAGGTGATCTGCATATCCAGACCGCGCGCCCGGTAGTTGGCCACGTTCATCTGCTGAACAATGACGTTCTGAATGTTCCGATCGGCAGCCCGGATCACGGAATCGCAGAAGCTGTTGCCGAGCGACGGTGCGTCGTAGCAACCATTCACCACGTTCTGGAACGCGAAGGTCGCAATCGCGTCCTTGATCTTCACGTTCCACCAGTCGGCGGTGATGGTCAGGCCGGGAACGAAGGTGGGTGTCAGCACCACACCCGCCGTCCAGGTCTTGGCCTTTTCCGCCGCCAGGTTCGGATTGCCGCGCGAGAGGACCGACTTGGTCACCGTGCTCTGCACGAAGCCAGCCGGAATGCCGGCCGCCCGGCAGTTGGCAGCGCGGTTCTGCGGGAAGCTGCCCGCGCTGATCCGCGTCACGTCGCAAGGATCCTGCACGCCCTGGAAGTTGTCGCTGCCGGGGGCGAACAGTTCGCCGATATTCGGCGCACGCACCGCGCGCGAACGCGACGCGCGCAACTTGATGTTGTCGTCGATCGCCCAACCGCCGCGCAGCGCCCAGCTCTGGTCGGTGCTGGTGGTCGAGAAATCCTGGAAGCGCCACGAACCTTCGATGTCGACGGCCTTGGCGAAGGGCAGGTCACGCAGCACCGGAATGCCGGTTTCGACGTAGGCCTCCTTGGTGTCGTAATGACCTTCGGTGAAGGCGAGGCGATTGCCGAAGACGAGGCCCTGCTGGACCTCCGCCTGCGGATTGGCCCGCGACTCTTCACGACGATACTCGATGCCCATTGCCAGCTTGATCGAATCGACCTTGCCGCTGAACGGCGTGGCGTAGCTGAACAGGTCGCCGTCGACGTTGAACACGGCCTGGTTCTGCGTCAGGCGATCGTGCTCGACCGTGTAGAGATACGAGTATTGCAGCGCCTGCGGATTGGCGATGCCGTATCCGATCAGGTTGACCGGCAAGCAGCCATTGGCGCGCGCCGTCGCACTGCGGCAACCGATCGAGCCGTCGGGGAGACGGACCGCGTCGATCGATTCGAGGTACCTGCTCTGGATGCGGTCGAAGTTGGTGAAGTCCGAACGCGTCGTGCCGTAGTTCCAGAACGCTTCGTAGTTCCAGTCCTTCCAGAACTTGCCATTGACGCCGACGACGCCGCGATAGGTCTGGAACACGCTTTCATAGGTGCGCAGGCCGAAATCGTCGTCCGAACGCGAGAAGGTGAAGTTGCTCACCCCCGCCGCCGTCATCTGCGACACCAAACCTGCGGGCAGGAAGGCGTTGTCGCGCTGGATCGTGTAGGCGCCCGGCGCTTCGAACGTGCCCGACGAGGTCGTCTTCGCCTTGTTCCGCGAGTATTTCAGCTCGGTGAACAGGTTCGCCGACTTGATGAAGCCGCCGTCCTCGAACAGTTCGTAATTTGCCGACAGGTTGAACAGGCCGCGCTGCGTCGGCACGCGCAGCGTCTGCGTCTTCGACGTGTTGAGGCCGTCGCCGCCGAGCGACAGGTTGCCGCCAAGGTCGGCCTGGCCGAACCGGTTGAACGGAATCAGCTGGCCCGACGGCGAGAAGGTCTGCGTAAACGCCGCGTTGCTGCCGATCGCAGTGCCGATCACCGGCGCGCCG
>JAQGIE010000214.1 GCA_028291365.1 Rhodospirillales bacterium | reverse complement strand
ACCGAGACGGCGAGCGGCGTCGCGGCCGGATCGGGTCGCAGCCGCAGGTCACAGCGGAAGCCGTAGCCGTCGGCGGTGCGCTCTTCCATGATGCGCACCAGCTCGCGAGTCAGGCGCACATGGCGTTTCTGCAGGGTGTCAGGGTCCGTCGACCGGTCCAGCCGGTCGGCGTCGTAGAGCACGATGAGGTCGACGTCGCTTGAATAGTTCAGTTCGCGCCCGCCGAGCTTTCCCATGCCGAGCACGATGAGTCCGGGCCCCAGCCCGGCCTGTCGTGCTGCTTCGGCTGCGGCACGATCGAGCAATGCTTCGGCGAGCTCGGAGATCGCGGCGCAGACGCGGTCGACGTTCCAGGCGCCCGACAGGTCGGCGAGGGCGACGGCAAGCTGCGCCCGGCGCTTGGCGACGCGCACGCGCCGCATCACGTCTTCAGTCCTGTCGCCGTCGGCAGTGTCGAGCCCGGCCAGCGCGTTGGCGAAGGCAGCATCGGGTCCGATCGCAAACAGCTCGCGCACGAAGGCGGCTTCGGCCAGCAGCGCGTGCGTCAGATGCGGGCTGCAGCCCGCGATGCCGTCGAGCAGCGCGGCCGCGCGCGGATCGTCGCGGAGATGGGCAAGCTCCGCGTTTTCGGCGAACTGCGCCCGGGCGCGGGCGACCGAATTTTCGTCATATGGAAGCGGCAGGCGCTTCGGATCGATCGCATCGACGAGCATCGCGGCCGAAGGCGTAGCCCATCCGGCATCGCCGCGCACGCGCGGATCACGTAAATAAAATGATCAAGCGTTCGTCGAAGCTGATCTTCGAGATCCTCGCCGCCCTGCTGGGCGGGATCGCGGTGCTTGTCGGGCTGCTCGCCTGGCGTCTCTCGACCGGGCCGATCCAGCTCAACGCGCTCAAGCCCTATCTCGAACAGGCGCTGACCGAGGTCGCGCCCGATGCCCGAATCGCGATCGGCGAAGCGTCGCTCGCCTGGCGCGGTTTCGATCGCGCGCTGCTGCTCGAAGCGTCGCGCGTGACGCTGACGCGCCCCGACGGACGCTCGATCGCGACGTTGCCCGAAATCGATCTCGGTTTGTCGCTGCGCGGCCTGGCAATGGGACGGTTGCGGCCGGTGCGCTTGGTGCTGGTCGCACCCAAGCTGGTGGCGGTGCGCGACAGCGAAGGTGTGGTGCGCCTGACCGTCGGGCGCGACGAGCCCGGCGTGCCCGACGGCGCCCCCGGCGAGCCGCCGCCCGAAGCTCCATCGGGACTCGATTTCGTCCGCGTGTTGATGGGGCCGCCCGGCGATCCGTCACCGCTCGGCGATCTTCGTCGTCTGCAGATCGTCGACGGCGCCCTGTCGATCGAGGATCAGAAGCTGGGTGGAGCGTGGCGCGCGCCGCGCGTCGCGCTCGATCTTCGCCGTACGACGCAGGGACTCGACGGGACGGCGCAGCTCGAACTCGAACTCGGCACGCGCATCGCACGTTTCGATGCCGTCGTCGCGCAGCGACGAAACGAAGGCACGCTGCGCGCGTCGTTGAAAGTCGAACGGTTCGAGCCGGCCGGTCTCGCACCGTTGCGCCCCGACCTGCCGCTCGGCGCCTTGAAGCTGCCCCTCGACGGCACGGCTTCCATCGAACTCGACGAGAAATTGCGGCTGCTGTCGTCGCGTATCACGCTCACCGGCGGCGACGGTCTGCTCGACCTGCCCGATGCCTATCCTGACGGGCTTGCGGTGAAGCGGTTCGAACTCACGGGCGGCTACAGCAAGGCGGGGGACCGGCTCGATCTCGATCAGCTCCTGATCGATCTCGGCGGGCCGACCGTACGCATCGTCGGCGCCGCCACCGGCCAAGGCGATCGGTGGCGCGTCGCGATGACGGCGACCGCGATCAATCTGCCGCTGGCGCAGTTTCCGCGACTGTGGCCGGCCAACGCCAATCCGGACGGGCGCCGCTGGGTGACCGCGAACATCACCACCGGCCTGGTCAAGAGCGCGACCGCCAATCTCGTTGGGTCGGCTCCGCGCGGCCGCCTCGGCGCGCTCGAAGTTGAAAGCGTCAAAGGCGGTTTCGATTATAGCGGACTCAACCCGCATTATTTCCGCGCGCTGCCGCCGGTGACCGAGGTCAGCGGCAAGGCGACGTTCGACCTCGACGGCATGGACATCGGGATCGAGCGCGGCAAGCTCGAAGAGATGACTGTCAGCGACGGCGACGTCACCATCCGCGGCTTTCGTGCCAAGGATCAGCTGCTCGATCTGAAGCTGACGCTGGCGGGGCCGATCCGCACCGCGCTGACCGTGCTCGATTACGATCCGCTGCACTACGCCAAAGCGATCGGGGCCGATCCGAAACAGGTGCGCGGCACGGCCAATGTGCGTGTCGAATTCGGCTTTCCGTTGGTCGCCGACTTGAAGTTCAAGGACGTCTCGCTGGGCGCGCGCGGCACGCTGTCGAACGTCGCCGTCGCCGATGCGGTGGCAGGACGCGCCCTGTCGGATGGCGAGCTCAAGCTCAACCTGACCAAGAAGGGCATGGTGCTCGACGGCACCGGCAAGCTCGAAGCCGTGCCGCTGCAGATCAAATGGCAGGAATCATTCGACGACGCCGACAAGGTGCGCTCGCGCGTCGAAATCAAAGGCGAGGTCGACGCGGCGGCGCGGAGTTCGTTGCGGCTCGATCCCGGTCGCCATATCGATGGCCCGCTCGCGGTCAACGGCGTCTACCAGGCGCTGCGCAACAAGCGCGCGACGTTCGACTTCGCGCTCGACGCGCAGCGTGCGCGCGTGCTCCTGCCCGAGATCGGCGTCGACAAGCCGGCGGGCGTCGCCGCCACCGGCTCTGCGACGCTGTCGCTCAATGACGGCACGCTCGAGCGGATCGAAGCGGTGAAGTTCACCAGCGCCGGCATCGCCGTCGAAGGCGCCGTCACGTTCGGACCGCAGACGACGGTGCGACAAGTCGATCTCGCGCGCGTGGTGCAGGGCGAAAGTGATTTCCACGCGACCGCGGCACGCGCCGGCGCGGGCTGGGCGATCAATGCCGGCGGCCGTGCCTACGACGCGCGTCCGTTCATCGCCGATCTCTTCGCGCCTGCGCCGCCCGGCGGAACGCCCGCGCCGCGTGTCCCGTATGCGCTGACACTCGCGCTCGACAAGGTGATTGCGGCCAAGAGCGGCGCTTTCCTCACTTCGCTGCGCGGCACGGCGAATTTCTCGGGCGGCCGGCTCGAAGCCGCGTCGCTCGATGCGCGCGCCGGCAGCGGCGCCGTGCGGCTGCGCCACGTGCCGCACGGTGCGGGCAGCTATGGGCTCGACATGTCCGCCGAAGATGCGGGCGCGCTGCTTGCGGCGGCGGGCGTGACGCGCTCGATGACCGACGGCGTGCTGACGATCAACGGCACCAGCGAAACGGTCGGCGACGCGCGCCGCACCTTCGGCAAGATGGACGTCGCCAATTTCCGCGTCGTCCAGGCGCCGGCGCTGGCACGCTTGTTCAACGCGGTATCGGCGTCGGGTTTCGTCGACCTGATGCAGGGCAACGGCATCGCGTTCGATCATCTCGACACCGATTTCAATTGGGCCGACGGCGTGCTGACGCTGCGCGAAGGCCGCGCCGCCGGCAGCGCCGTCGGAATCACCTTCGCGGGCCCGATCGATCTCGGCCGCGGCAGCATGGATATCAGCGGCACGCTGGTGCCGGTCTACACGCTGAACCGGATTGTCGGCGCGATCCCGTTCTTCGGCGATCTGCTGAGCGGCGGCGAAGGGCAGGGCCTGTTCGCCGCAACCTATTCGATGCGCGGCTCGCTCGACGAACCGCAAACCAGCGTCAACCCGCTGTCGGTGCTGGCGCCGGGCTTCATCCGCAATCTGTTCTTCCTGCGCGACATTCCGGAGAAGCCGGCGACGCAGACGCCGCCGGCCACTCGCTAGTCGCTCGTTTTCTTTCGCTGGTCGCGCGCCGCTAGACGGCGCGCGCTCGATCTTATTGGTCGCGCGCCGCTAGACGGCGCGCTCCACGGCAACCGCAGTCGCTTCACCGCCGCCGATGCACAGGCTGGCGATGCCGCGCTTCATGCCGTGCGTTTCCAGCGCGTGCAGCAAGGTCACGATGATGCGCGCGCCGGTGGCGCCGATCGGGTGGCCGAGCGCGACGGCGCCGCCATGCACGTTGACCTGGTCGCGGCGCAGACCGAGATCGCGGATCGCCGCCATCGCCACCACCGCAAAGGCTTCGTTGATCTCGTACAGATCGACATCGCCGGCTTTCCAGCCGGTCTTCTCGAGCAGCTTCTTGATCGCCGGAATCGGTGCGGTGGTGAACCAGGCCGGCTCCTGCGCGTGGGAGGCGTGGCCGACGATGGTCGCGATGATCGGCATGCCGTTCTTCTCGGCGACCGAACGGCGCGTCAGCACCAGCGCGGCCGCACCGTCGGCATTGGCGCTCGACGCCGCCGCGGTGATGGTGCCGTCCTTCTTGAAGGCGGGCTTGAGGCTCGGGATCTTCGCCGGGTCGAGCTTGGCCGCATGTTCGTCGCGCGCCACCTCGACCGCACCGGTCTTGGCCGGCACGCTGATCTTGACGATCTCGCGATCGAAGGCGCCGTCCGCCTGCGCCTGGCGTGCGCGGCGCACCGACTCCATCGCGTATTCGTCCTGCAGGTCGCGCGTGAACTGATACTGCTCGGCGCAATCCTCGCCGAACGTGCCCATCGAACGGCCTTTGTCGTAGGCGTCTTCGAGACCGTCGAGCATCAGATGGTCGAACACCTGGCCGTGTCCGATACGATAGCCGCCGCGGCCCTGCTTCAGCAGATACGGCGCATTGGTCATGCTCTCCATGCCGCCCGCCACGACGATGTCGGCCGAGCCGACCTTGAGCAGGTCGTGCGCCAGCATCGCGGCCTTCATGCCCGAACCGCAGACCTTGTTGATGGTGGTGGCGCCCGCCGCATCGGGAATGCCGGCGTGACGCGCCGCCTGACGTGCCGGCGCCTGGCCGAGGCCGGCCGGCAGCACGCAGCCCATCAGCACTTCGCTGATCGCGTCGGGCGAGACCTTGGCGCGTTCGAGCGCGGCCTTGATCGCGACGGTACCGAGTTCGGTCGCAGCCAGCGACGACAACTCGCCCTGGAACTTGCCCAGTGGCGTACGCGCGGCACCGGCGATGACGATGGGATCGTTGCTCGACATTCCGTTTCCTCTCCTCGAAACCAGGGCCCGGAATTTGTCGGGCCGGCAGGGATCTAGCGCGCCGCGGCGGTTTCGGCGAGCTTCGGGAGATGGATCGGTTGCCGCCTTACGAAACTTCGTCCGGCGCCTGTCTGCGTGCCGATAACGGCCGATAGGACGGCGTTTTCATTGCACTTCATCCGGTCCTCGAGAGCGCCGGCTTTCACCCAAGCGGTCCAGTCGGTACGAAGGTTCGGCGTGCACGACGCCGTAGCTTCGTTTCCACGGCGGTTCGCGGTTGAAGACGGGTGGAAAGCGGAGCAGCGCGACGCGGTCCCGGCCTCGCGTCGTCAAGACCGATCTGACCCGCGCGCGCCGTTTCTTGCTCGTGCCCACGGGCCGGAACTTGTCCCACCCTCGCCGCTTTGCGGGGCCGGGAGGGCACGCCCATGACACTGCACGACGTTCAAACCCGCCGGACATCCGACCCGCAGCGGTTGGATCAGATGATGCAGACGATGATCGGCGATCTCGGCGCGGCGTTCAGCGGCGCCCTGGTTCTGCTCGGCGATCGTCTCGGCCTCTATCGTGCGCTCGACGCGCTGGGGCCGACCGACAGCGACAGCCTGGCGGCGCAGTGCGACATCGACCCGCGCTACGCGCGGGAATGGCTGTCAGCGCAGGCGGCAGCCGGTTACATCGCCTATGACGGCGCGACCGACCGGTTCTGGCTGACGCCCGAGCAGGCGATGGTTTTTGCCGACGACGCCAGCCCGGTTTTCTTCGCCGGCGCGTACGACATGGTCCAATCGGTCTATCACGACGTGCCGGTGCTGGAGCGGGCGTTCCGCGAACGGCGCGGCGTCGGCTGGCACGAGCATCACCCCTGCCTGTTCCGCGGCACCGAGCGGTTCTTCCGCCCGGGCTACGTGGCGAACCTGGTTTCGTCCTGGCTGCCTGCGCTCGACGGCGTGGTCGAGAAGCTCGAACGCGGTGTCGCGGTCGCCGATTTCGGCTGCGGCCACGGCGCCTCGACGATTCTGATGGCGCGCGCTTTTCCGAACTCGCGCTTCACCGGTTTCGACTATCACGGCCCGTCGATCGAACGGGCCCGTGAAGCCGCGGAAGAAGCGAACTCGGCCGACAATCTGCGCTTCGAGGTCGCCGGCGCGAAACAGTTCGGCGGCGGTCCCTACGACCTGATCACCTGCTTCGACTGTCTGCACGACATGGGCGATCCGGTCGGCGTCGGCCGGCACGTGCGGTCGATGCTGGCTGCCGACGGCACCTGGATGCTGGTCGAACCGTTCGCGCACGACACGCTGGCGGAGAATCTGAATCCGTTCGGACAGCTATTCTACGCCGCCTCGACCATGATCTGCACGCCGGCTTCGCGCGCGCAGGAAGTCGGCCTGGCGCTGGGTGCGCAGGCCGGCGAGAAGCGCCTGACCGACGTGCTGCACGAGGCGGGCTTCATCGGCGTGCGCCGCGCCGTCGCGACGCCGATCAATCTGGTGATGGAGGCGCGCGCCTGACGAGCGCGTGCCGCTTCTTGCCGGCGCTGAGCTTGGCGACGCCGTCGCCGTCGAGCGCCGCGTCGGTGAGCTTCGCTGCTTCGTCGCTGACCGGCACGTCGTTGAGCCGCACGCCGCCGCCTTTGATCAGCCGGCGCGCTTCGCCCTTCGACGCGGCGAGGCCGAGTTCCGCCAGCAGATCGACGACCGAAATGCCCGCCTGCAGATCGGCGCTCGACCTGGTCGTGCTCGGCAGCGCTTCGCCGGCCGAGCCTTCCTCGAAGGTGCGGCGCGCGGTTTCCGCCGCTTCGGTCGCGGCGTCGCGCCCATGCGCGAGCGCGGTCGCCTCGGTCGCGAGCACCTTCTTCGCTTCGTTGATCTCGGCGCCCTGCAGCTTGGCCAGACGCGCGATTTCGTCGAGCGGCAATTCGGTGAACAGCTTGAGGAAACGCTCGACATCGGCGTCTTCGGTGTTGCGCCAGTACTGCCAGTATTCGTACGGGCCCAGCCGGTCGGCGTTGAGCCAGATCGCGCCCTGCGCGCTCTTGCCCATCTTGGCGCCCGACGCGGTCGCCAGCAGCGGCCACGTCAGGCCGTACAATTCAGCGTTGGCAAGACGGCGGCCGAGATCGGTGCCGGAAACGATGTTGCCCCACTGGTCCGAACCGCCGATCTGCAACGTCACGCCGTAGCGTTTGTACAATTCGACGAAGTCGTAGGCCTGCAGGATCATGTAATTGAATTCGAGGAAGCTCAGCGGCTGCTCGCGCTCGAGGCGCAGCTTTACCGAATCCATCGACAGCATGCGGTTGATGCTGAAATGCCGGCCGACTTCGCGCAGAAACGGAATATAGGCGAGCTGGTCGAGCCATTCGGCGTTGTCGACCATCTGCGTGCGGTCGAGATCGATGAACGGCGCCAGGCTGCGCCGGATGCCGGCGGCGTTCCTGGCGATGGTCGCGTTGTCGATCAGCTGGCGCGACTCGTCGCGCCCGGACGGATCCCCGATCTTGGTCGTGCCGCCGCCGATCAACAGGATCGGCTTATGGCCGGTCTTCTGCAGCCAGCGATTGGCCATGATGCCGACCAGCGAGCCGACATGCAGGCTGTCGGCGGTGGCATCCATGCCCCAATAGGACGTGACCGGGCCCTTCGCGAAGGCGGCGTCGAGCGCTTCGAGATCGGTGGCCTGGTAGAGGAATCCGCGCTCCTGAAAAACGCGGAGAAAGTCGGAACGGAACGCTGTCATTCGCCCCAAAGCGTTTTGCGGTCGTGTTGTGCCGATGCCGTACAAAACGCGCCAAAAAAAGGACAAGCACGGCACGGTTCGATTGAACCGGGCCGTGCACTAGCATAGACGGGAGGCCATGCGAACCGCCGTGCCTGCCATGACTGCCATCGGCCTGATGTCGGGCACCTCGATGGACGGGATCGACGCAGCCCTGCTCGAAACCGACGGCGAGACGCATCTGGTCCTGGGGCCGGCCCTGATGGTGCCGTATCCGGCCGAACTGCGGGCCCGCTTGCGCGCCTCGGTGCTCGGGCAGGTCGGGCACGGCAGCAGCCAGGACGTCGCGGCGATCGAGCGCGACCTCACCTTGGCCCATGCCGAGATCGTGCGGCAGCTTCTGGCCGCCGCCGGGCGCGACCCGGCGCAGATCGACCTGATCGGGTTCCACGGCCACACGCTGCTGCATGCACCGCACGAGCGTCGCACCTGGCAGATCGGCGACGGCGCGCTGCTCGCAGCCGCCACCGGCATCGCCACCGTCAACGACTTCCGCAGCGCCGACGTCGCCGCCGGCGGCCAGGGCGCGCCGCTGGTGCCGCTCTATCACGCCGCGCTCGCCGCTTCGTTGCCCAAGCCGATCGCGGTGCTCAATCTCGGCGGCGTCGGCAACGTGACCTGGCTCGGTGCAGCCGGCGACATCCGCGCCTTCGACTGCGGACCCGGCAACGCGCTGCTCGACGACTGGATGACGACGCGACTGGGCCGCGCCTATGACGAGGACGGTGCGGTCGCGCGCGCCGGCACCGTCGACCAGGCGGCGCTCGCCGACCTTCTGGCGCATCCGTTCTTCGCCGTGTCGGGTCCGAAATCGCTCGACCGCAACAGCTTCTCGTCGGCGCCGGTGGCGCAGCTCTCGACCGACGACGGCGCCGCGACCCTGCTGGCATTCACCGTCGAAGCGGCGCGTCGCGCGATCCTGCGCGAAGGCGTGCCGCTGCAGGTGCTCGTCACCGGCGGCGGCCGCCGCAACGGCGCCATCATGGACGCGCTGCGCGCCGGTTTCGCCTCGAGCGAAGTTCTGCCGGTCGATGCGCTCGGCTGGGACGGCGACGTGCTCGAAGCCCAGGCCTTCGCCTATCTCGCCGTGCGCAGCTTGCGCGGCCTGCCGCTGTCGCTGCCCGGGACGACCGGCGTGCTGGCGCCGCAGACCGGCGGCGTGCTGCACAGGACGACGGCCGAAAGAAACGTCTCCGCGGCGTGATCGACGCGCAATGGTTTTAGTTCTCGACTCGGGTTTCGCTTCCATCACGCGCGCGGTCGACGCGTTGCGCGCAGGCAAGCTCGTCGCGTTTCCGACCGAGACCGTGTACGGGCTCGGCGCCGACGCGACCAACGCGCAGGCGGTGGGG
Source organism: Rhodospirillales bacterium (assembly GCA_028291365.1). Lineage (GTDB taxonomy): Bacteria > Pseudomonadota > Alphaproteobacteria > BOG-932 > Roseiterribacteraceae > Roseiterribacter. Next base: position 2,395 of record JAQGIE010000214.1, on the reverse strand, counting down.
TCGATCTTCGCCGCCAAGGGGCGCCCCTCCTTCAATCCGCTGATCGCGCACGTGGCCGATCTCGACATGGCCGAGCGCTTCGCCGTGTTCGACGATCGCGCCCGCGATCTCGCGGCGCACTATTGGCCGGGGCCGTTGACCTTCGTGCTGCCCCGCCGTGCTGATTGTCCGATCGCCGATCTCGCAACCGCCGGGCTCCGCACCATCGCGCTGCGCGTGCCGGGGCATGCCGTCGCCGCCTCGTTGCTGCGCGAATTCGGCGGGCCGGTCGTGGCGCCCAGCGCCAACCGTTCAGGCGCGGTCAGTCCGACCACGCCCGCGCACGTGATCGAGAGCCTGGGCCAACGCGGCGACATCGCGCTGCTGCTCGCCGCCGGCCGCACCGAAGTCGGCCTCGAATCCACCGTGCTCGATTTGAGCGAAGCGACGCCGCTGCTGCTGCGGCCGGGCGCGGTGACGCGCGAACAGATCGAATTCGTGCTCGGACCGATCGAGGTCGCCGCCGGCCACGACCAGACGGCGCCGCGCGCACCGGGCATGCTGCTCAAACATTACGCGCCGGCTTCGACGCGCGTGCGGCTCGGCGCGTTGCGGGCCGAAGTGGGCGAGGCGTGGCTGGGCTTCGGCCCCGACCCGTTTGCCGGTCGCGCCGCCGTCACCGCGCTCAATCTCAGCGAACGCGGCGATCTCGCCGAAGCGGCGGCCAATCTGTTTGCGATGCTGCGCACGCTCGACGATCCCAAACATCGCGCCATCGCGGTGGCGCCGATTCCCGACCAGGGACTCGGCATCGCCATCAACGATCGACTCGCACGGGCTGCCCATGGCTGAACTGGAGCAATTCGCGGCCATCGTCGGCAGCGGCAACGTGCTCAGCGCGTCCGACGCGGCGCCGTATCTGCAGGAGCAGCGTGGCCGCTATGTCGGCGACGCGCTGGCGGTGGTGCGGCCCGGCACCACCGACGAAGTCGCTGCGGTGGTGCGCACCTGCGCGCAGCTCGGCGTTTCGATCGTCCCGCAAGGCGGCAATACCGGGCTGGTCGGCGGCGGCGTGCCGAGCGGCGTGCCGCGCAGCATCGTGTTGTCGACGCGCCGCCTCGATCGCATTCGCGACGTCGATGCGCTGGGTTCGACCATGACGGTCGAGGCCGGCGTGGTGCTGCAGCGGGCGCGCGAAGCCGCCGACGCGGCCGACCGCCTGTTGCCGCTCACCTTGGGCGCGGAAGGCAGCTGCACCGTGGGCGGCGTGCTGTCGACCAATGCGGGCGGACATCTGACGCTCGCCTACGGCAATGCGCGCGCGCTGGCGCTCGGACTCGAAGTCGTGCTGCCCGACGGGCGCGTGTGGAACGGCCTGTCGCGGCTGCGCAAGGACAATACCGGCTACGATCTCAAGCAGCTCTTTCTCGGCGCCGAAGGCACGCTCGGCATCGTCACCGCCGCGGTGCTGGCGCTGCAGCCCAAGCCGCGCGACGTCGCCACCGGTTTCGTCGGGTTGCGCGATCCCGACGCGGCGGTCGAACTGCTGGCGCGGCTGCAGGACGCGACCGGCGGCGCGATCGTGGCGTTCGAATTGATGCCGCGGCTCGCGATCGATTTCGCCACCGCGCATGTCGCGGGTGCGTTCGAGCCGATCTCGGCGCGCACGCAATGGTACGTGCTGCTCGAAGCGACCAGCGGCGTCGCGGGTGCCGCGCGCGCGGCACTGGAACAAGGACTCGCCGGCGCCATCGAAGACGGGTTGGTCGACGACGCGGTGCTGGCCGAATCGGGCGAGCAGCGTCGGCGCTTCTGGTTCATGCGCGAAGCCATCGTCGAAGCGCAGAAATTCGAAGGCGCCTCGATCAAGCACGACATTTCAGTGCCGGTCGCTTTGGTGCCCGAATTCATCCGTCGTGCCGATGCCGCGGTCGAAACCGTCGCGCCCGGCGCGCGGCCCTACGCGTTCGGCCATGTCGGCGACGGCAACGTGCACTACAACATCACCCAGCCGCCCGGACTGGAGCCCGCCGCCTGGATGGCGCGGTGGGACGAGCTGAACGCGGTCGTACACGCGATCGTCGCCGATCTCGAAGGCTCGATCTCGGCCGAGCACGGCATCGGCCGCTTCAAGCGCGACGCGCTGCCGGGCGTGAAAAGCGCGGTCGAATTCGATCTGCTGCAGACGGTAAAGCGCGCGCTCGATCCCGACGGGCGGATGAATCCAGGCGCGATGTTCTAGAGCGTGGCACGCCGGTATGACGCGCTGGTGCGCAGCGACAGGGCTACTCGTCCAACACGGCGGCGAGTTTCCTCGGCGCGACGCGCAACCAGCTTTGCCGCACCAGCGCGATCAGTTCGTCTGCCGTCAAATCTTCGACCTTCACGCTCAGCCAACCGTAGCGTCCGACATAAG